>JAPKMO010000002.1 GCA_026645945.1 Anaerolineae bacterium | reverse complement strand
TTCCGGGGAATCAATGTTTTGTGGCAAACGATATTGTTGCTCATAATAGTATCGAGCAGGACTCGGACATCGTGATATTTCTGTATCGTGATGAAGTCTATAACGAGGCGACCGAGTTCCCTAACCAGGCTGATCTCATCATCTCCAAACATCGCAACGGTCCGACCGGCACGGTGTCGCTGTATTTTGAAAAGACGCTCACCAAGTTTATGAACGCTGCCGAACGCAGCGTGGATTTGAGTCGAATCTGATGCAGAAGTTTAACGGTTTTCCGCCCGGCAAGGTGCGGATGGTGGAAATGCCCGCGCCGTTTTTTGCGGAACTGCTGCCGCTGGTGGATGATCTAGCCGAACTGAAAGTCATCCTGTTCTGCTTCTGGGCGCTGCCGCAAAAGGACGAGCGGTTTCGCTACCTGCGCCGCCCGGATTTTTCCGATAACCTCGACCTGATGCGCGGCCTGGCCGCCGCCGACCCAGACGCCGACCCGGATGATACGCTGGATATGGCGCTGAGGCGGGCGGTTGAGCGCGGCGCGCTGCTGTGCGCCGACGTGACGACCAAAAACGGGCGCGAAACCCTCTATTTCGCCAATACCGCCCTGGGCAGAACCGCCGTCCAGCAGGTGCAGCAGGGGCGCTGGAAGTCGTTCGATGCTGTGAACCCGGTTGAAATCCTGCCGGAGCGCCCGAACATTTACCGCCTGTACGAAGAAAACATCGGGCCGCTGACCGCCATGATCGCGGATGCGCTGAAGGATGCCGAAAAAGACTATCCGTCCCACTGGATTGAGGAAGCCATCCGGGAAGCGGTGGAGAATAACAAACGAAGCTGGCGCTACATCCAGCGCATTCTGAAGCGGTGGGAGTCGGAAGGGAAGAGCCGTGAAATCGCTGGGCAGCATCCTGAGCAAGATGGACAAAGTTATGTCACAGGAGAACTATCCCGATTCATCAAACATTGATGACGAAGGCCGCTGCCGAATCTGCGGCGGCGAGCCGATCTGCCAGGGCTTAGGCGTCGTGCGGTACGATGTGCCGGTAAACGACCCGCGTTTTGGCAAGCTGTTTCGTTGCCCCAACAACCCGGTTGAAAAAGACCTGGAGCGGCAGGACAGGCTGCGCCGGTTCAGCAACCTGGACGCCTACGCCGACAAGGTATTCGAGAGCTTTAACACCAGCCTGTCCACGCTCACCCAGCCGGAAGCGGATTCGCTGAGGATGGCCCTGGGGGTGGCGCAAAGCTTCGCCGCCGAACCGGAGGGCTGGCTGCTGCTGGAAGGCGGTTACGGCTGCGGCAAAACGCATCTGGCGGCGGCGGTCGGCAATGCGCGGCTGGCCCAGGGGGATATTGTGCTGTTCCTTACCGTGCCGGATTTATTGGATTACCTGCGGAATACCTTCGGCCCGGCCTCAGAAATCGGCTACGACGAGCTGTTCGACCGCGTGCGGAACGTGCCGCTGTTGATTCTGGATGATTTGGGCGCGGAAAATGCCAGCAGTTGGGCGCAGGAAAAACTGTTCCAACTGCTTAATTTTCGCTACAGCCGCCGCCTGCCGATGGTGGTGACGACCAATGCTGAACTGGATGCCCTCGACCCGCGTATTCGCAGCCGCCTGCTTGACCAGGATTTTGTTCACCGCGTCAAAATCGCCGCCCCGGATTACCGCTCGGCCATTCAAAACCAGCGCGATACGCTGCTGTCCAGCCTGAGCCTGTATAAAGAAAAAACGTTTGAAAATTTTGATACCCGCCAGTATGTGACGCCGGACGAACACCGCAACCTGGATATGGCGCTGCAAATCGCCCGCTCCTACGCTGCGAGTCCCCAGGGATGGCTGGTGTTCCTGGGGCCGTATGGCTGCGGCAAAACGCATCTGGCCGCCGCAATCGCGCATTTTCAGGAACAGCAGGGGGCGCAGGTCGTCTTTATCACTGTGCCGGATTTGCTGGATCACCTGCGGGATGCTTATTATCCCGATACGCCCGTCCGATTCGACCGCCGGTTTCAGATGGTACGCAGCGCCGCGTTTCTGGTGCTGGACGACCTGGGGACGGAAAATTCCAGCGCATGGGCCAGGGAAAAGCTGTTCCAGATCATGGACTACCGCTACGTCGCGCGCCTGCCTACCGTCATCACCACCGCCCGGCGGCTGGAAGAAATAGACAAACGCATCCAGAGCCGGCTGATTGATGAGCAGTGCTGCACCACCTTTGCCATTACCGCGCAGGGTTACCCCTTGCGGAAAAAGCGCGCCTGAGATGTGCTGGGGCAGGACAGGATAAACCTTGATTCCCGTTGTCGTCACCCCCTACGAGCGCCGGTATTTACAGCGCGTGCGCGATTTAATCTTCCACAGCGAGCTGGTGCATTCGCATCTCGATTGGCAGGAAACCGATCAATGGCTGGATACGCAAAGCGTGCCGATGCGGTGCGCCTGGCAGCGTGGGCGGCTGGTCGGCGTGATGGGCGTTTCATCCCCCTTGAACCGCACCTGCTGGCTGCGGCTGGCGGCCATCCACAACCAGTCCGATCATTCGCGGGTGCTGCGCGCCCTGTGGGAAGACCTTATCATCGAACTACGCAGCCGGTACGTCCAGACGGTGGCGCTGTTGGCCGTGCGCGACTGGATTGTGCGTTACGTGCCGGCGTTGGGCTTCCGCTATGTCGAGGACATCATCACCCTGGCGCGCAACGGAGCCGAACTACCGGAAACGCTGCCGAACCGGATGCTCATCCGCGCGGCGCAGCCGGAAGACCTGGACGAACTGGCGCGGGTGGACAACGCCGCTTTCGAGCCGCCCTGGCAGCTTTCGCTGGACGAACTGCGGCAGGCAGTTCGTATTTCGGCAAGCTGTACGGTCGGCCTGCTGGATGATATGATGGTGGGGTATCAACTCAGCACGCTGTATTTTGATGGGGCGCATCTGGCGCGGCTGGCGGTGATTCCCTCGGTTCAGGGGTTGGGGCTGGGCGGCGCGCTGCTGGCCGATGGGCTTCAGCGATTTTTCCGTCGGGGTATTTACGGCATGACCTTAAATACCCAGTCCAGCAACCGGCGTTCGCGCCGCCTGTACGAACGGTACGGCTTTGCCCCCAACGGTTATGACCTGCCGTACTGGGTAATAAACCTGTAGGGCTTGCGTGACAGGCTTCTGATGTGATATTTTCTGACCTGCTACGGATTAGCCGGTTCGCCGGCAGGATGTTGGTATGCCTTTTGTGTATCATGAAGACGATGGCGATCTCGGTGATTTGTCCGGCAGGCAGGTCGGTATCATCGGTTATGGCGATTTAGGCCGCGCGATGGCGCTTAACCTGCGCGACAGCGGCGTGGCGGTGGTGATCGGCGCGCGGGGCGAAGATAGCCGCGACCAGGCGCGGGCGGAAGGGTTTGAAGCCGTCTCGATTGAGGAGGCGGTTCGGCGTTCGCAGATCATCTTTATGCTGCTGCCGGATGAAGTGATGCCGGAATTTTACCTGGAACTGGTTTCGCCGCATCTCAAACGCGGCGATATGCTGGTTTTTGGCAGCGCCTACAACGTCGCTTTCGGCTTCATCGAAGCGCCGGCTTTTGTGGACGTGGGGCTGGTCGCGCCGCGAATGCTGGGCGCGGCTCTGCGCGAACGTTTTGAAAGCGGCGAGGGATTTTGCAGTTTTGTGGCCGTCGGCCAGGACGCCACCGGCCAGGCGTGGCCGGTTCTGCTGGCGCTGGCGAAAGCCTGCGGCGCGCTGCGCGGCGGCGCGGTGGAGGTGAGCTTCGAGCAGGAAGCCGAACTTGACCTGTTCGCCCAGCAGGTTGTCCTGCCCATGCTGCAGCATGTGATGGTCAAAGCGGCCAGTCTGCTGGTCAGCCGGGGCTATCCGCCGGAGGCGGTCGTGACGGAACTGTATCTGTCCGGCGAATTGGGCGATTATCTGCACCAGGCCGAAAGCACGGGGCTGCTGCCCGCGCTGCACCGGGCTTCCCTGACCGGGCAGTATGGCATGTTCAGCCGTTTAGATCGTTTCAACGACCTGAAGCTGGAGCGGCTGATGGAAGTTACGCTGGATGAAATCCACGATGGCCGGTTTGCCCAGGAATGGGCCAAAGATGTGGCGGACGGCTGCCGCCGTTTGAACGGGCTGCTAAAAAACCAGAAAGAACTGGAACTGTTTGAACTCGAACAGCAGGCGCTTGATTTGCTGGGGCGTCCGGGCGATTCTAGTCTGTAACCGGGAAGGGACACTTTATGCCCGACGTACAAAATGCCGAACGTATCGCCCGACTGATCGGGCAGTTAAACGAAACCAGCGCCGATGCCCGCGAGTCGGCGGCGATTGAACTGCTGGACATGGGCGAAGCAGTGGTGGAGCCGCTGATTGCGGCGCTGAAGCACGAAAGCTGGCGGGTGCGTTATTACGCGGCCTGGGCACTGGGCATGATCGGCGATCGGCGCAGCGTTCACCCCCTGATTGATACCCTGCTGACCGACGAAAACCCGACGGTGCAGGACTGGGCGGCCTCGGCGCTTGGTGAAATCCGTGACCCCGACGCGGTAGAACCGCTGATCGGGGCGCTGCTGAACCCGGATGCCGGCGTCCGGCGCAATTCGGCGCTGGCGCTGGGATACATCGGGGACATCCGCGCGGTGGAAACGCTGCTGGACTGCCTGTGGGATGACGACCCCTGGGTGCGGGGCAGCGCCGCCAACGCGCTGGGGCGCATCGGCGCGCGGCAGGCCGTCCAGCCGTTGATTGAACTGCTGGCCGACCGGGAAGACTGGGTGCAGGGCAGTGCCGCAGTCGCCCTGGGAATGCTGAAGGCCGCCGAAGCGGTGGACGCCCTGCTGGCGGTGCTGGCCGGCGAAGGCCTGTGGGCGCGTTACAACGCGGCCTGGGCGCTGGGGCAGCTTGGCGACCGGCGCGCCATACCGGTCTTGGACGCGGTTTCGCAGACAGGCGACGTTTTTTTGAAACGCCGGGCGACCGAGGCGCTGGAAAAATTAGGGAACTGATGGGCGGCGCGCCCCCGCGTTTCAGGTTAACACGACTTCCGGGAAGGCCGCCAGCGCCTCAAAAAATATGTCCCGGTAGGTTTGCGCGTCGGCCTCGGTTTGCCCCTCAAAACGCAGGCTCAATACCGGTTCGGTATTGCTGGCGCGCAGCAGCCCCCAACCACGCTCGAAGCGAATACGAATGCCGTCTACATCCACGATGTCGCCGCGTCCGGCCAGCGCGTCTTTCACGCCGGCGATGACGCGCGATTTGGCCTCATCGGGGCAGTGGGGGCGGTATTCCGGCGTGCTGTACAGGCGGGGAAGGTCCGCATCCAGTCGGGAAAGCGGCCTGTCGCCCGCTGCCAGCAGCTGCAGCAGCCGACCGGCCACAAAATAGGCGTCATCGAAGCCGTAATAATCCTCGCCCATGAAGATATGCCCGCTCATTTCGCCGCCCAGCAGCGCGCCGATTTCCGCCATTTTGGCTTTAATCAGGGAATGGCCGCTGATCCACATCACCGGCTGGCCGCCGCAGCGCGTTATTTCGTCAAACAAAACCTGGCTGCTCAATACGTCCGCCACCACCGCCGCGCCGGGCCGCCGCGCCAGCAGATCGCGCGCCAGCAGGGCCAGCACGCGGTCGGCCACGATGATATTGCCCATTTCATCCACCACGCCCACCCGGTCGCCGTCGCCATCGAAGGCCAGGCCGATGTCCGCCCCGGCGTCGCGCACTGCCGCACAGAGCGCCTGTAAATTTTGCGGCTGCTGCGGGTCGGGCTGGTGGTTGGGATAGCGGCCATCTGGCTCGCAGTACAGGCACGCCGCCAGCGTATGCCCCCAGCGTTTGAACAGATTGGGCGCAAACAGCCCCGCCGTGCCGTTTCCGGCGTCCATCACGATTTTAAGCGGCCTCATCCGGGGCAGCCGTTTTTCCAGGTCGCGGATATAGCGGCTGTAGGCGGTTTCATCCAGTTCGATTTCGGCGGAGCCGTAGGCCAGGTCCCCGTGTTCGATCAGCAGGCGCAGCCGTTGAATCTGTTCGTCATACAGGCTGCGCGCCCCGATGCTCAGTTTAAAGCCGTTCTGGTCGGGCGCGAGGTGGCTGCCTGTGACCATCAAGCCGCCGGCAGCGCCGCGCTGAATGGCTTCCCAATACACCAGCGGCGTCGAAACCAGGCCGATCTGAACCGCGCTGCACCCGCTGGCGGCCAGCCCCTCCAGCGCCGCCTCGGCCAGATCATATGAGGTGCTGCGGTTGTCGCGCCCGACGACGGCCAGCTTTTTACCTTCCAACCGCTGGAGATACGTGCCAAACGCCTGGCCGATCAACCGCGCGGCCTGCGGCGTGATGGCGGCGTCCGCGCCTTCGGCTTGGCCTCGAATATCGTATTTTTTGAAGATTTTTGGCTCGATCATCTTTCGTCACCGCCGACCACGCCCAATTCCTGTTTGACATAAATGCGAACGCCGTCGGCCACGTCGCGTAGGACGTGCGTCCCCGGCCCCACCTGCGCGCCCTCCCCGATCTTCACGCCCGGCATGGTCATCACGTCCACCGCCAGGAACGCGCCGCGCCCGATGATCGCGCCCAGTTTGTCGCGCCCGGTGTCCAGCTTTTGCCCTTTGACGATGCTCGGCACGGGGCCCCGGTCAATTCGCAGGTTGGCGGTGGTGCAGCCGGCGGAAAAATTGACCCCCGGCGCGAACACTGAATCCAGCACCCGGCAGGCGTGCATGGCGCAGCCGTCGGCCACGTAGCTGCGGGCGATTTCGGTCGTAAAGCCCACCTCGCAGTGGTCGAGAACCATCGAATTCCGCACCAGCGAGTTGTTGCCGACGATGGTATGCGCGCCGACATAAGCGGGGCCGACCACCGCCGCGCCGGGGAAAATTTTCGCGCCTTCGCCGATGAACACGTCCCCGACCAGCGCCGCCGTTTTGGCGACGAAGGCGCTTTCCGCCACCTGCTGCCCTTTGATCTGCGCCAGGAACACGTTCATCACGTCCAGCACATGCCAGGGATATTTGAGGGCGCTCCACATGCCGGTATAAGGCACGACCCGGTAGACGGACGTTTTCATCAGGCCGTCCATGGCGCGTTCGTAGTGGTCGTCGGAGGTGGTTTCTTTAGCGTATTCGGCGTGCAGCGCGTCGAACAGCCGCCCGGCGTTCTGATGGATGTGGGCGACGATGCTCACCAGATTGCTGGGGCGGTTGGCCGCGCCGGGTTTTTCCACCATGCCGGTGATGTGCCCGTCGCCGCCGACGATCAGGTAGCCGCCGGGGAAATAATCGGGGGTTTCGTACCCGGCCAGGTAAGTGGCGTCCGGGTCGGTCTGGTAGGCGTCCAGCAGGGCGCGGTGCAGGCTGTCGTCCACTACGTCATGCACCTGGTTGATATACAGCGCCGTTTGGGGCTGCCCGGCCAGCAGCGGCTCGGCGCGCAGGATGGCGTCGCCCATGCCAAGCGGCTCTGGTTGGACGACCACCTGTATATCCATGCCATCCACCTGCGCCACTAGGCCGGTTATATCGGCTTGGTTTTCGGGGTTGGCGACGACGATTGCCTGCCGGAAGCCAAGCGCCCGGTAGCGTTGAAGCTGGCCGGTCAGCAGCGGCTGCGCGCCAAAGCGCAGCAGCGATTTTTCGCGCAGCGGCCACATCCGCGACGACGCCCCGCCGGCCAGGATAATCAAAACAGGAATTTGAGCCATAGCGCCTCCTTGTCGAGTTCAGGCGGTTATTCTAACAAATGGTGAAAGGGCAGGCATGGCAAGTTGGCATAATGCGAGTATAATTTCTTTTTTAGCACCCGTTTCCGAGCTGATATATGGAGTGGGGCGAAGTCAAGGATTTTTCGATGAGCGCAACGTTTTTGGTCAATTTTATGCGGCTCGCGCTGCAAAAAACGGGCGCGGAACGGGCGATGGCCGCCGATGGCAACCTGTCTATCGTCGCCACCATGAATCTGGAACAGGCCGATCTGCTGTCGCCGCAGTTCACGGGCATTGAGGTTATCCGGCAGGCGCTGGACGAGGGCGAGCCGATCATCACCAACAACGCCGTGATGGACCCCGAACGCGCGCCGGTGACGAATACCAGTTTCAGCAATCTGCGCGTAGTGGTGGTGATTCCGGCGGAAGAATACGGCGCGGTTTATCTCGACCAGCATATCCGCATGGGTGTGATCCCGAAGGAAGTGGTCAACCGCCTGTGGATGGTGGCGGGGCAGGCCGCCAACAACCGGCAGACAGACATCAGTCTGGATGAACTCGAAGCTCTTTACCGGCAGGTTGAAAACCTTTAACGTTAACTATGAAGTTGCGGCACGGTTTTGGGCAGGGGGATGGACTTCAGGATTTCGTCTATCAGGTTGGCCGTGCGTTTGCTGTACAGCCAGACCATACCCGGTTTTACGTCGGTATCGCAGATGACGGCCAGCGAAACGGTGTACGGCGCGCTGAATTCGATGATATAAACGCCGTTGTTGTCCCCTTCAAAATAGGTCGAATGGAACTTGGTTTCTTCCAGGATGCTTGCCAGCGAGCGTTGGGCGCTGTGGTCAATGCTTAACGCCTGGGTGAGCAACTGCAAGTCATAGTCCTCCAGCGTGCCTGCCGCCCCGACCATGTTACCATCGCTGTCCACCAGCCCCACAAAACGGGCTTTGACATGCCCCAGCAGGCGGCTTAATTCCCAGTTGATACGTTTGAACTGCTGCCGCCCCAGCACCAATGCCGCCGGGCGGGTGCGCGGGTCCAGGCGGCGGGCGCGGTCTATCGTTTCTTTCTGAATTTTCGGCGGCTCGATGTGTTCGACCAGCCGTGTTTCGGCGCGGCGAATTTCAAGCTGCCGCTCGATCTGCATCAGCACGAAGGTCATGTTGAGCGGTTTGTACAGGTAGTCCACCGCGCCCAGGCGGTAAACGGCCACCGCGCTTTTGGCGGAAAGATCGTCGTCAATGACGATCACCCGCGCTTTGGGGCGCAGGCCGCCCACCACCGCCAGCAGGTCCATCCCGCTCAAATCTGGCAGTTCGGCTTCGGTAACGATCAAATCAAAATCGGTCAGCAGGATTTCGGTCAGGGCGTCCTCGAAGCTGCCGGCCTGATTCACCGTATAACCGCCCACCGACTCAAGCGTATCGGTCAGGCTGGTGCGAAGTTCTTCATCTTTAGCCACGATCAGGATATGCTCCTGACGGCGTGTGTCTGGTGTGGACATCAATCGTTTTCCTCAAGGCCTGCGTCGTTGAAGTAAGCTTCCCAAATGCCGGACAGCGCAATAATCTGAATTAATTGTTCCTTGTGCGTTATGATACCACGAATGGTTTTGCCGGTTGTGCGAAGGTTTCCTGAAAAATGGACGTACTCCACCTGCTGAACCTCGTCCACGACCAGCCCGGCCAGCCGCTCTGCGTGGGCAGCGACGATAAAAAAGGTCGAAGGGGTGATCGGGGCAGCTTCGTGGTTAAAGACGCGCCGCAAATCCAGCAGGGGCAGCATCCTGCCATGCCGATTGGCGATGCCTAACAGCGCGTCCGGCGCACCCGGCACTTGCGTCAGTTCAACCATCGCGGCGACTTCGACCACCTCATCAATCGGCAGCCCGTAAAGCTGCTCGCCGAGCCTGAAAGTGAGGATGGCCGTCTGGTCAGCCGAGGCCGGAGGAGTCGTCAACATCGCCGGCGTCCGTACTGCCGCGCCACATCACCATGATGACGGTGGGCGGGCTGTCGCCTTCGACCAGGATTTCGTCCACCAGGTCACCTAGTTTGGAGCGCAGCGCGATCAACACGTTGGGCTGCGAGACACCGGCCAGCCAGGGCATGGCAATCGAAATCTGGATGCCTTTTTTTTCGTTATTCACCACGCCGCTGAAATGTACGGCGTGCAGATCGCCGGTTTTAAGCACTAGTTCGGCCAGGGTGGCGGCGGCGCTGGCAAGCTGGGCCTGGTGCGCCGGCGTAAACCCCAGCAAACCGGCAGCCCGGCGGGCGGTATTCCGCACGATCATGATGTCCATCGCATTTTCGATCTGCACGGACATCACCGGAGGATGCAGGCTGTATGGGCCTTTGGGTCGAGACATGAATCTATTCCACGATACCGAGTTCCTGCAGGGTATTAATCAAGTGTTCGGTGGCGAAAATATCCTTCGGGATATAATCGTCCGCCCCGGCCTGCAAGCCCGACAGGGTAGCCTGCGCGCCGTCTTTTTCGGTGAGCATGATAACCGGGATGGACTGGGTTTCCGGCGCGCGTTTTAAGCGGCGGCACACCTGAAAACCATCCATTGTAGGCAGCTTAACGTCTAGCACGATCAGCGACGGGCGGTGTTCCAGCGCCGCGCGCAGCCCGTCCGGGCCGTCATAAGCGACCCGCACCTGCAATCCCAGGCTTTCCAGCGTCGCTTTAATCTGCGCCGCCTGAGTTTTACTGTCCTCAATCAGCAGCACTTCTGGTGCCATATGGTTGTCAACGGCAGCGTTGGCTGCCGCTTTGCCCTCCTTTATTTCCTCATTATAGTATAGTTCGGCCTTTGTGATTCTACACCCAGACCCGGACGTTCGTCCCCCCAACCGTTAGGCTATTTTGCCAGCCGCAGCAGCGCGTCCGGCAGCCGTTTGAGCGGCAGCACCTGTTCTGCCGCGCCGCGTTGGATGGCGGCAGCGGGCATCCCAAACACCGTACAACTGGCGCGATCCTGGGCAAAGGTGCGCGCCCCCGCCCGGCGCATCGCCAGCAGGCCGTCCGCGCCGTCCTCGCCCATACCCGTCAACACCACGCCGACTGCCGCCGCGCCGCAGGCAGCCGCCACTGATTGAAAAAGCACATCCACCGCCGGCTGGTAGCGATAAATACCCTGCTCGTGGACCAGCGCGGCGGCCAGGGTTGACCCCTGGCGGCGCACGGCCAGATGCGCACGCCCCGGCGACAGGTAGACCGTTCCCGGCTTCAGCGTGTCGCCGTCTGCGGCGATCTGAACCGTCAGCGGCGTGGTTTTGTCCAGCCAGCGCGCCAGCCCTGGCATGAACTCGTCCGGCATGTGCTGGACGATGACCACCGGGACGGGTAAAGCGGGCAGCCCGGCCAGCAGCACGCTCAAAGCGCCCGGCCCCCCGGCGCTGGCCCCGATGGCGATGATCTCCGGCGCGGGGGCAGTGGGGGCGGCGGGCGGTATCAGCCGTCCGGTATCGGTGCCGTTCTGTCCGGGCGGGCGCTCCCAGCGCCGGATGACGCGCACCCCGGCCATCGCGGCCAGTGTATGCGCCAACTGCCGCTGCCGGGCGGCGAAGTCCGGCGCGCTGCGGGCGGTGGGTTTGCCGACCACCGCCAGCGCCCCCGCCTGGAGCGCCCGGAAAGCCAGATCAATATCTTCGTCCACCAGGCCGCTGACCACCACAATCGGCATCGGGCATAACATCATGATCTGTCGGGTCGCCTCCAGGCCGTCTATGCCCGGCATCCGAATATCCATCGAAATCACGTCTGGCTGGAGCGCCTGTGCCAGTTCGATGACTTCCCGGCCATCCCGCGCTTCGCCGATCACCGTCAAACCGGGCGTTTCGTTGATGATGCCGGCCAGGTGGTGGCGGACGGTCGGGCTGTCCTCGGCCACCAGCACGCGAATCACACGCTCGTTCATCACATCACAGCCTGAATGATCCGCAGCAGTTCGGCCTGGTCGAACTGCGATTTCATCACGTAGGCGTCCGCGCCGGCTTTCAGGCCGGCTTCGCGCTGTTCCGGCCTGGAAAGCGACGTCAGCAGGATGACCGGAAGCTGCCCCAGGTGGCCGTCGTTTTTAATGCGGCGGGTCAGTTCCAAGCCGTCCATGTTCGGCATCTCCACGTCGGCGATCACCACGTCGAAGGCGCTTTCGGCCAGCATCGTCCAGGCTTCTACGCCGTCAATCGCCACGCTGACATCAAAACCGGCGGTTTCCAGGATGTGTTTTTCCAGCGTTCGGGTGGTGATGGAATCGTCCACGATCAGCACGCGCCGGCGTCTGGGTGGGGCGTTTGGCGCGGGGTCGTCCGGGTCGGCGGCGTGAGGGAAAACCGGGGCGGCTGCCGGTGTGCTGCGGATGAGGTCGTTGGCGTCCAGGACGATGATAACATCGCCGGAACCCAGCAGCGCCGCGCCGGAGATGTAATGGGCGTTTTCCACCTCGCGCCCCAGCGGCTTCAACACCAGCTCCTGCTCGCTGTGCAGCGCGTCAATCTGGAAGGCGATCTGCCGCTCGTCCGCCGCCAGCACCAGCAGGGTAATTTCATCGCCGGTGGGCGCGGCGGGCGCAATCCCCAACAGGGCGTGCAGCGAAAGGATGGGCATCGGCTGGCCGTGAATCTGCACCATATCGCGCCCTTCTGCCGTGAACACCTGATCGCGCCTAATTTTGAGCATCCGGGAAACACGCGCCGACGGCACGGCGAAGTTCTGGTCGCCGACTTGCAGTACCACGCAGCTTAACCGGCTGAGTACCAGGGGGACGCTCAGCGTGAAGGTCGTCCCCTGGCCGGGGACGCTTTGAACGCTGACGCGCCCGCGCAGGCTTTCCACCCGCGTCCGCACGATGTCCAGCCCCATGCCGCGCCCGCTGAGGCGGGTCACGTTTTCGCTGGTGGTCAGGCCGGGCTGATAAATGAGGCTGTGGATTTCCTCCTCGCTTAAAACGACCGATTCCTGCGTGCTGACCAGCCCGGCGGCCTGGGCGGCCCGGCTGATTTTTTCGGCATCCAGTCCCCGGCCATCATCGCTGACGCGCACGACGATTTCCTTACCACGCTGCTCCACCGCCAGTTGAATGCGCCCCGTTTCCGGCTTGCCCAGGCGGGCGCGCTCCGGGCTGGGTTCGATGCCATGATCTACCGCGTTTCGCAGCAGGTGCATAATCGGCTCGCGCAGCGCGTCCAGCGTGGTTTTGTCCAGTTCGACCGTCGAGCCGACCAGATCGAGATAAATGCTTTTGCCGACATCGCGCGCCAGGTCGCGCACCATACGCTGAAAGCCGCCCAGGATGGACTCAAACGGCACGAGGCGCATCCGCCCGACATCATCCTGAAGCTGCTCCACCAGCGCGCCGACCTGGGCGTTGTACTGCGCGACATCGCGGGCAAGCTGCGCGATGTGCCGGTTGGTTTCGGTCAGGTAGTGCTGATTGGTTTCCAGGAACTCCAGCAGGGCCGCCAGGTCGGCGGCGTTTTCGTCGCGCGCCTGGTTTTGCAGCCGCCGCGCCAGCCGGATATAGGCCGTCCGCACGCTGCGCCATTCCCGCTGCCAGCGGTGATGCAGCCTTTGCAGGCGCTGGAGGTCGCGCTGGCGTTCCTCACCATGCATTTTTGTAACCAGCAGCTCGCTGATTTCGCCGCTCAGCCGGTCGAGTTTGGAAACCGGCACGCGCACGCCCTCCTCCGCCGGGCGCAGCAGCAGCGTACCGGTTTCGGCCAGTTCAATTGTGCTGGCGGTACGCCTGGGGTTGGCTGCGGGCCGGGCGGTGTGCTGCCGCGTTTCCGGGGCGCGGACGGCGACGGTTTGTTCCAGCCGGGCCAGCGCCGCGGCCAGTATTTCAGTCGGGTTTTCCACGCCGTTGACGACGTTTTGAATCAGGTCTATGCTGTCGTACAGCAGGTCGCACAGGTTAGGCGTCAGTGCCAGCCGGTCGTTTAAGGCCGCCGCGAAGATGGCTTCCAGGTAGTGCGCGATGGTTTCGATGACGCTGATGCCGACCGCGCGCGCCGCGCCCTTCATGCTGTGGGCGACGCGGTTCATCTCGCGCAGGACGGCAGTTTCGTTTTCCGCCGCGCCGGTTTCGATTTGCAGCAGGCCGTTGTTCAGAGTTTGGAGGTAGTCGCCCACCTCCACCCAGAAGATATTCAGCAGGTCGGCGTCGCTGGGGGTAGTCATGGATAGGCGCGGTTTAAATCTTCAACCCGCTTAACACGGCGTTGATGCGGCTGGCGACCTCGCGCAAATTCTGCACGCTGGCCTTGACCTGCATGGTGCTGTTGAGCGTTTCGGTAGTGGCGTGTTTAATCATCCGCATGGCCTGGGTCAGTTGATCCATGCCGATGGTCTGCTGGCGCGTGCTGGCGGCGATCTGCATAGCCGCCATCGCCGCTTCTTCGATGGCGTGGGACAGGTTGCGGATCGAGTCGCCGGCGCTGTTGACCAGCATCTGGCCGTGATCCACCCCCTTGCTGCCTTCTTCCGTCACCATCACAGCGGCGTTGGTGGCGCGCTGGATTTCGCCCAGGATTTCGCGCACCTGCACCGTCGCGTCGCGGTTCTGGTCGGCCAGGTTGCGGACTTCCAGGGCGACGACCGCGAAACCCTTGCCTTCCTCGCCGGCGCGGGCAGCCTCGACCGAAGCGTTGAGCGCCAGCATCCGCGACTGGTCGGCCAAGTTGTTGACGGTGGCGATAATTTCCCCGATCTGCTGCGTGTGTTCGGACAGCACCAGGATATTGTCGGCGATGTCCTCCACCCGCCGGCGGATGAGTTCCATGCCGGAAATGGCCTGCGAAACCGAATCAATGCCTTTGCGCGAGGTATCCACCGAAACCTGGGCCGTCTCGGCCACGCTCTGGGCGCGTTCCGCCGTCTCGGTGACGGTCGCGCGTACTTCATTGACGGTGGCGGTCGTTTCCGTCACCACGTCGTCCTGTTCGTTCGCCATCGAAATCTGCTGGGCGGTCGCGTCCAGGATTTCCTGCGTGTCGGCCTCCATCCGTTTGAGCGCGTCGCTGATTTCGGTCACGACATCCTGCAAGCGGTCGAGCATCCGGTTGATGGCGTTGCCCAGGCGGATGAGCGTTTTTTCCTCGCTGCTGCGGGCGGCGATCTGCGTATTTAACCGCTGGCGCAAATCCCCCCGGACGACCTGCTCCAGGGTTTGCACGTAGTCGTTCAAAACGTGGCCGGCGCGCGGGCGCGTGACCATGTGAATGGCGATACCGGCTACCCAGCCGCCGAGCAGCGAGCCGACTGACCATAAAAGCAGGAAGGATGAGTCGGTGTCCATCGTCAGCCCCATAAACAGCACCGGCAGGGCGGCAGCGGCGGCCATCGCCAGGCTGGAGCCGCTGGTCATGGCCGCCATCATCGGGGCCGTGCGGTCGGTTTCGATTGTTTCGGTCATGGTTTTACTGTCCACTACTGGTTGCGCTCCCCACTATCAAACGTTCGTCCGCCAGCAGCCAGGCCATCTGGAGGACGATCACCCGCTCGTCGGTCAAACCCGCCATATACGGCATATGTTCCACCGGCCTGATGGTCGCCGGCGAAACGGCGCTGATGCCGTTGACCTGGTGAGCCAGCAGGCCGATTTCCAGGTCATTCGACCGCACGATTACCATCTCGCCGGGGGGAAGGGCTTCAGGCTCGATGCTGATGTCGAAAAAATATCGCAAGTCCATGACGGTGATGATGCGCCCGCGCACGTTGGTAACGCCCCGGTAAAAAGCCGGCACGCCTGGAAGGCGCGCGATTTTTGCCACCGCCCGCACGCCGCGCACCAGCATCACGTCCACGCCGTAGCGTTCGTGGCCCAGGGTGAAGGTCAGCAGCGAGCGGCTGTCCTCCGGTGTGGGGGGCTGCGCCGGCGGGGCAGCGTACTGGTGGGCGCGCTGGCGCAGGCGTTCGCGTTCGGCGGCCTGCTGGCGCTGCGCGTCGTCCCAGTTCAGGCTTTTCCAGACGGCTTCCCAATCAATCGAACCGGGTTTTGGGGGCATCGGTATTACACACTTTTAAGGATTGTTTTAGTATACACCCGGCTTTCGCGGGTCGCACGGAAGCTAGGGTTAGATTCTTTATACATAACTTGGATATAATGGACATAAATGGACATACTCGCTGCCGGGGGCGGGGGCTATTCTGGCAGTAAATAAACGGTCATAGGCTGTGGGTGGGGCATGTATGCGGCCTGCCCTCGATGAGAAGGAAAGGAAAAACCGATGACAACCAACGGCGTGCATGATAATGGAAAACAAACCGGCACCGAAACCGTCAAACGTGGGCTGGCGCAGATGCTTAAAGGCGGCGTGATTATGGATGTAGTGACGCCGGAACACGCCAAAATCGCGGAGGACGCCGGCGCGTGCGCGGTGATGGCGCTGGAGCGCGTCCCGGCGGATATTCGCGCTCAGGGCGGGGTGGCGCGGATGAGCGACCCGGATATGATCGAGCAGATCATGAAGGCCGTTACCATCCCGGTGATGGCGAAAGTGCGCATCGGCCACTTCGTCGAGGCGCAGATTTTAGAGGCGCTGGGCATTGATTATATTGACGAGAGCGAAGTGTTGACCCCCGCCGATGAAGAACACCACATCAACAAACACAAATTTAAAGTGCCGTTTGTGTGCGGCTGCCGCAACCTGGGCGAAGCCCTGCGCCGCGTGGCCGAAGGCGCGGCCATGATCCGCACCAAAGGCGAAGCCGGTACAGGTGATGTGGTTGAAGCGGTGCGGCACGCCCGCGCCGTGCAGGGCGAAATCCGCCGCCTGACCAGCATGGACGAAGATGAACTGTTCACCTATGCCAAAAACATTCAAGCGCCTTACGATCTGGTGAAGGAAACGGCGCAGCTTGGCCGCCTGCCGGTGGTTAACTTTGCTGCCGGGGGCGTGGCGACCCCTGCCGACGCCGCCCTGATGATGCAGCTTGGCATGGACGGCGTGTTCGTCGGCTCCGGCATTTTCAAGAGCGGCGACCCGGCCAAACGCGCCAAAGCGATTGTCGAGGCCGTGACGCATTTTGACAACCCGGAGGTGCTGCTCAACGTTAGCCGCGCGCTGGGCGAGCCGATGGTCGGCATCAATGTGACGACCATGCCGGAAGGCGACAAAATCGCCGGGCGCGGGTGGTAGCAGCAGAACGCAGCAGGTTTAAAACGGGCGTGTCCGAAAGCGGCGCGCCCGTTTTATGTTCAGGCCATATGAGCCTATCTTGCTTGCGGGGGGTGCGGCTTTGTGGTTGAATCGCCCCGTATCTTTACCCTGGTTTAAGGAGTTAAAACCATGATCGTCACCACAGATGCGCTTTTCCGCGTTGCTTATGGAAAATACGCCGTCGGCGCGTATAACATCAACAACATGGAACAGGCGCTCGGCCTTTTTAAGGGGCATATGGAGGCGCAGGCGCCTTTCATCATCCAGATTTCCAAAGGCGCGCGCAAATACGCCGGCATCCCCATGATCGAGGCGATCATCCGCGCCGCCGAGCAGCTTTACCCCGATGCGATTTACGCCGTTCATCTCGATCACGGCGACGAAGCCACCTGCTATTCGTGCATTGATTCCGGCTTTTATTCGTCGGTGATGATTGATGCCTCGCACGAGCCGTTCGCGCAGAACGTGGCGATCACGCGGCGGGTGGTCGAACGCGCCCACGCGCGCGGCATCTCGGTCGAGGCCGAGCTGGGGATGCTGGGCGGCGTGGAGGAGGACATCGCGCTGGACGAAAAACATGCCATGCTCACCGACCCCGATGAAGCGAAAGCGTTCGTGGAACAGACCGGCTGCGACAGCTTGGCGGTCGCCATCGGGACCAGTCACGGCGCGTACAAGTTTAAAGGGCAGCAGTCGTTACATTTTGACCGTATCGCCGCCATTCAGCAGAAGCTGCCCGGCCTGCCGCTGGTGATGCACGGGTCGAGTTCTGTGCCGCAGGAAGAAGTACAGCGCATCAATGCTGCCGGCGGCGCGCTGGACCCGTCGGCGCGCGGCGTGGACGAAAACGAGTTCCAGCGCGCGGCGTCGCTGGGCGTGACGAAGGTAAACATTGACACCGACGGGCGGCTGGTTTGGACACGGGTACACCGCGAATATTTCCGCGACCATCCGGCGGAGTTCGACTTCCGCAAGCCGGGGGCTGTCTACATGGAAGAATACGCCCGGTTCATCGTCCACAAGTCGGAAAAACTGGGGTCTGCCGGGGAACTGGCCGCCGTTCGTGAAGCGGTGAGTTAAGCCGCTTGACCCCTATCCCCTGTCTCACTCTCCTTTCTGAAGGGACTTTCTCCGATTGCCGTACACGGAGAAAGGGAGAGTAAGAAACGTTTTAAGCCCCTTCTCCGAATTTGGCGACCCGAACGGGGACGAACGTCCCCTGAGGGGAGGGAGTTGGGGGAATGGGCAAGGGTGAAAGCCCATTTACACAGGGTAAAAGAGTTCATGGATCAAACCACGCTCATCATCAATCGGGTGCTGCCCATTTTCCTGCTCATCGGCCTGGGTTACTGGATACGCCGCCGCCGCTTCCTGGCCGAAAACACCATCGAAGACCTGCGGAAGATCGTCGTCAATCTGGCAATGCCTTCGGTGCTGTTCATCTCGTTCTTGCAGATCGAACTCCAGCCGGCCTATCTGGTCGTTTTTGTCGCCATCTTCGCCCTGTGCGTGGGGCTGTACGGCTTCGGTCATCTGCTCAAGCAGTGGCTGCGTATCGAACACCCCTACTTCCCGTTCCTGATGACGGGTTTTGAATACGGCATGTTGGGGGTCAGCCTGTTCGGCGGGGCGTATGGCCTGGAGAAGATCGGGTATATCGCCGTCGTTGATCTGGGCCACGAACTGTTCATCTGGTTCGTTTTCCTGGCGCTGCTGCTGATGAAACGCGACGGCGTGCAAAACCCCGGCCAGCTGGCGCGGACGTTTTTCACCTCGCCGGTGATTATTGCCGTCATCTCCGGCATCGTTTTGAATCTGCTGAACGCGCAGCAGTTTTTGGACGAGACGCCAGTGACGGGCGCGCTGATGTCCACCGTCCGGTTTTTAAGCAGCCTGACTATCCCGCTGATTTTGATAATCGTCGGCTACGGCATCAAGTTCGACCGGCAGGGCATCCGCGAAACGCTGCTGGTGGCCGGGGTGCGGCTGGCGCTGCTGATTCCGCTGGCGCTGCTGCTGAACGCGGTGCTGATTCGCGGTCTGCTGAACCTGGAGCGACCGTTCGAGGCGGCGCTGTTCACGCTGCTGGTGCTGCCGCCGCCGTTCATCGTGCCGCTGTACATGAAAGCCGGGATGCCGGAAGAACGCCAGTACGTGAACAATACGCTGATGGTACACACCGTTTTTTCGCTGGCGGTGTTTACGGTGTATTTCATCAGCAACCCGGTGCTGTAGGCGCGCGGTTTTACGGCTAACGCGGCAGCTCGGCGCGCAGGTCGGCGTGGGGCAGGCGGCGGGCTATACGTTCGACCATTTCTCGCGCGGCGGCCTGGTGTGTCTGGGCGGCTTCGTCATGCCCCTGCGTCAGATACAGACGGGACAGCGCGGCGTGAACGTCCCAGATCAACCGCACCCTGCCGATTTCCCCGGCCAGCCGGCCCGCCTGTTTGAGTTCAACTTCGGCTTCTGCCGGCTTCCCCGCCATCAAAAAGGCTTCGCCGCGCCACCGGCGCGCCTGGGCGGCGCTTTCGCGCAGTCCGCCGGCGTCCGCCAGCGCCAGCAGCCGGTTGGCATAATCCAGCGCGGCGTCCGGCTGCTGCCGCGCGATGTGCAGTTCGGCCAGCCCCTCCAGGCAGCGGGTGGCGTGCATCTCCTGGCCGCGTGCCTGTGCCACTTCCAGCGCGGATAACAGGTCGCGCTCAACGTCCAGGTTGCCCTGCCGCATCCGGTCAATAGCGAGATTGGCTTGCAGCCGGGACAGCCAGTAGGTGGATTCGTGGCGCAGCATCAGTTCGACGCCGCGCATGTGGATAGTCTCCGCCTGCGGCAGCAGGTTTAAGTCCTGGTACAGCTGCCCCAGGCAGTCGAGCGCCATGCACACAAAACGGATGACCCCCAGCGATTCGGCGGTGTGCAGCCCCAGGTGAACATGCTTAAAACCGGCCTCAAATTCGCCGACCGCCCCCTGCGCCAGCCCTAGGCCGATCTGCGAGCAGACCGTGTGCCAGTCCAGGTGCGCGGCTTCGCTCATCTCCAGCGCGCGGGTGAAACATTCCAGCGCGCGCGGGTAGTCCGCCGTGCCGACCGCGCCGGCGCAGGCCCAGCCGATCATTTGCAGATTTTCGGCTTCGTAGGCGCTGTCGCCGACCAGACGCGAAAGCGCCAGTGACTCTTCAAAAAGTTCCAGCGCACGCTGCGGCTGGCCGGACATAAGAGTGGTTTCGCCCAGGCCGTGCGCCGCCTGGACGGCCACGACATCTTGCAGCCCCAGGCGGCGGCAGATGTCGGCGGCCTCCTGGTGGTACATGGCGGCCTGGGTATTATCGCCTTCGTCCCAGGCGACCGTCCCCAGATGATACAGCGTGTCGGCGGCGGCGCGCAGGTTGCCGCTGGATTGGGCAAAATGCAGCACTTTGCCCAGGTGATGGGCAGCTTCGTCGTGGCGTTCGGCCTTGCGGTAAAGCTGGCCGAGGTTAACCAGCAGTTCGCGCTCCCAGGCCAGATCACCGGCTTCATGCGCCGCGTCGCGGACGTAGCTCAGGTCGGCCACCGCGCCGTTAAACTCGCCCATTAACCCGCGCACTTTACCGCGACATTCGCGCAGGCGCAGCAAAAGCGGCCTGGCCGCGATGGCGCTGCTTTCGGCCATGTCCAGCACGCGGTCGAACAGGGAAGCGGCATCTTGGTAGCGGCTGCGCCGCGCGCAAAAGCTGTACAGATTCGGCAGCGCCCGCTCGATAAGATCGAACGCGCCGCTTTCGACGGCGCGATTCCAGGCGGCGCGGATGTTTTCAAAGTCCGCCTCGATGCGGTCGAGCGATGGCAGGGTGTTCGGCGTTAGCTGCCCCAGCAGTTCCAGGTAATAACGGCTGTGTGCCTGACATACCGCGTCCTCCTCGCCCGACTGCCGCAGTTGTTCGGCGGCGTACTGCCGCAGCATTTCGTGGGTTTCGTAACGCCCGTCCAGGGCGCGGCGCAGCAGCGATTTGTTCACCAGCGCCATCAGTGTGTGCAGGTCGGCGCCGGCTATCTGCTGGGCAGCCTCCCGCGTGAAGCCGCCGCGAAAGACCGAAAGCCGCGCGAAGGCGCGGCGTGTTGGCTCGGCCAGCAGGTTCCAGCTCGACCGGAAAACGGCGCGCAGGCTGCGGTGGCGCTCCGGCATGTTCCGCAGCCGGGTTTCGAGAAAATCCAGGTTTTTGCCGATCTCGTCGGCAATTTCCGCCGGGGAAAGCATTTCCACCCAGGCCGCCGCCAGCACGATGCCCAGCGGCATCCCTTCAACCAGCCGGCAGATGCGAAGCACGTGCAGCAGGTTTTCATCATCGAACGTAAAATCCGGGCGGGCATGGTGCGCGCCCTGGATGAAAAGCCGCACCGCCGCATTCTGGCGAACGGCGTCCGGCGCGGTCTGTTGGGGCAGGGGCATCCCTTCGACGCGGAACACCACTTCCTCTTGCAGGTTAAGCCGTTCGCGGGAGGTGGTCAGCACCTTGAGGCCGGGCGCGGCGTGCAGCAGTTCGGCCAGTTGGTCTGCGCCGCTCAAAAGTTCGTCGAAGTTGTCCAGCACCAGCAGCAGCCGCCGGTCTCGAAAAGAGGCTAATAGCTGCTGTTTGGGGTTTTCGCCTTCTTTGAACCGGAAATTCACGGCGTTCGCCACCGCCGTCAGGGCGGTGAGGATGTCCTCTGGCGCGCTGAGCGGCGACAGCGAGACGAAATAGACCCCATCCGGGAAGTGGGCGGTCTGGCGTTCGGCGGCTTCAATCGCTAGGCTGGTTTTGCCGATGCCGCCCGGCCCCACCAGTGTGAGCAGGCGGCAGTCCGGCGCGGCCAGCAGATCGGCCAGACGCGCCAGCTCGTCCTCGCGCCCGATGAACGACAGCGGCAGCGCCGGCAGGCTGAGGGTGCGGCGTCTGGCGTCGGCTGCCGGGGTAGGGGCGGGCTGCCGGGTTTCCAGGGGTGTCAGTTCGAGTTCGCGCGTGCGGGCAATCGCCTGAGTGCGATTTTTAACGCCCAGCTTGCCGTAAATCTGTGTGTTGTACCACTTAACCGTACCCAGGGTGAGGAAAAGTTTTTCGGCGATTTCCTGGTTGGAAAGGCCGTCGGCGATGAGTCCCAGGATTTCGATCTCACGTTCCGTAAGCAGGCCAGGCTGAAAACCGTCCATATAATCCCTTAACCCCAATAACCCTGATCGAAGCTGCCCGCTGTTATTGACTTTTATTATTAACACACGATTCTATCATAGCTATCCAGATCGGGTCATGAAATATCCCTACAGACCACTTCCTGACTCGTGAACCTATCTTTAGTCAGGTGACAACCTGACCGTTCGGCGAGTATCGTAAGTTTATCTGGAATGAACTGACAGAGCATGGTCGAGAGGGACAGAATGAACGCGCACGACTCCGCAGTCATGAATCAGGTCGGGGTTTTTAAGGACGCCGCTCAGGTTAAACGGCTGGAAAACGGCAACGCAGCGACGCTCAAACACATCTCGCAGGTGGTGCGGGTGGTTAAAGGGCAGGCCTGGATTTCGCTGGACGGTGAGGACATGGTGTTAAAAAACGGGCAGGAAGTTTACCTCAGGCAGGGCAAACAGCCGGCGGTGATTTCCAGCGTGAATCGTGAGTTACTGGTGTATGAAATTCGCTGAAACAGGTCACTGCGGCCAACCGGACGAACAGCCGAGGCGCGCTTAAACCCGCGCCTCGCTTTTTTGCGCCGCCGGGCTGACGCTTCCCCCACGAATGGTCTGTGCCGGCTTTTGCTGCGCCGGTTTTGCCCTATAATGATTATAACGATCAGCATTAAATAACCGTTATAACCAGGTTCGAGCGTTGATATGCCGCCTCGCCGCCGACTTTCCAGCCATTCACAAATCACGCAGCCGGTGCGCGTGCGCGCGGCTGCCATGCCTTATCGCCCCGCGCCGCCGCGACCGCAGCCCGCGCGCCGGAATGCACCCGCGCAAAACCGCCCGCCGCGCCCTCAGGCCCGGCGCAGAACATGGCTGGTATATGCCGCTCTGGGGCTGGCGGGTATGGCCGCGATGGCCTGTGCGGCGCTGACGCTGGTTTTGGGGCTGGTGTACGCCGGCGGAATCCTGCCCGGCGTCCGCGCCGGCGGGGTGGCGTTAGGTGGTTTGTCGGAAAAAGAGGCGGTTTCGGCGCTGCAAGCCGGCTGGCAGGCCATCACAGTGCGGGATAGCGACCGTGCCTGGGTTTTTCATCCCGGCATGTTCGGCATTTCGCTGGATGCCGAAGCGACGGCCAGGGCGGCTTATGCCCAGGGGCGGGCGCAGTTCGGCGCGCTGCTGCCGGGTTTGATCGGGCGGGTGGATGTGCCGCCGGTGGTGGCGGTTGATCTGGCGACCGCCGAGGCCAACCTGCGCGAATTTGCGGCGCAGTTCGAGCAGCCGCCGGTTAACGCGGGCGTGCGGCTGATAAACGGCCAGGCGCAGCCGACCGCGCCGGTGGCCGGGCGCGCGCTGGATGTAGCCGGTACGCTGGCGCGACTGCGGCAGAACGCCGGTGCGGCGCTGGCCGATGGCGTGCTGGAACTGGTCATGCAGCCGGTACTGCCCGCCGTCACCGACGCCAGCCCGATGGTGGAGCGTGCCGCGCGCCTGCTGTCTGGCTTTCTCGATATTCGCGTGTTCGACCCCATTACGGGCGATTCGGTGTACTGGTCGCTACCGCCAGCCGCCTGGGGCGAATGGCTGGCCGCCGAGCCGGACCCGGACAGCCCGACCGGGCTGGCGCTTTCTGCCGATGCGCAGCAGGTTCGCGCTTACCTGGAGGCCGAAGCAGGCGCGGCGCTGGACGGCAGCCGCTACCTCAAGCTGGATGAAGCCGTCGCCGGCGTTCAGGCGGCCATCCGGCAGGAGCGCATCGACCCGTACATTCGCGTTTACCATCACGACCGGCAGCATATCGTCAGGCCGGGCGAGACGATCATCAGCATCGCCTGGGATTACGGCGTGCCGTACCCGTACATCCAGCAGGCCAACGGCGGCGTGGAGAGCCTGACTCCCGGCCAGAGCATCACCATCCCATCGCCGGATACGTTTTTGCCGTATCCGGTCAACCCGGACAAACGCATCGTGGTCAGCATCAGCCGCCAGCGCGCCTGGGTGTACGAAAACGCCGCGCTCAAGTGGGAATGGCCGGTCAGCACCGGCATCAACTCCAGCCCCACCTGGCCGGGCATTTACCAGATCATCTCGCATGTGGACAACGCCTACGCCGCCAACTGGAACCTGTGGATGCCCAATTTTATGGGTGTTTACCGGCCCATCCCCGGCGCGGACTTCACAAACGGCTTTCACGGCTTCCCCACGCGCGGGGGCAGCCAGCTTTTGTGGACAAACAGCCTGGGGACGCGCGTCACTTACGGCTGCATCCTGCTGAGCAACGAAAACGCCCAGGCGCTGTACACCTGGGCGGAAGAAGGCGTCGTGGTGGAAATTCAGGCGTAGACTGTCCGGCTTAGTACGCCCCTTTGCTCATCAATACTGCCGGGATGGTCTGGAATAAAATTTGCAGGTCAAGCCAGATCGAATAGTTGCGGATGTAACGCATGTCCAGCCGCACCCGTTCTTCATAGGTGATGTCGCTGCGCCCGGCCACCTGCCACAGCCCGGTGATGCCGGGTTTGACGGTGTGTAGGTTCAGCCCCCATTTGCCATATTTTTCAACCTCGGCCATCGTAATCATACGCGGCCCGACCAGGCTCATCTCGCCGCGCAGGACGTTGAGGAGCTGCGGCAGTTCATCAATGCTGGTTTTACGCAGGAACGCGCCGATTTTGGTGATGCGCGGGTCATTTTTCAGCTTGTAATACTGTTCGTATTCGGCGCGGGCTTCGGGGTCGCGCGCCAGCAGTTCTTCCAGCACTTCCTGGGAATTAACGACCATTGTGCGGAACTTGAAGGCGTCGAACTCCTTGCCGCCCACGCCCACCACGCGGCGGCGGTAGACGATTGGGCCGGGGTCGGTCAGTTTCATGATGATGATGATGACCAGAAACAGCGGTGAGAGGGCGATTAAACCGAGTGCCGCGCCCACGTAATCCAGGATGGCTTTGGACACCACGTTCAGGCCGGTCAGCCGCACACGGTTGACGCTGACCATCGGCACCGAGCCGACATCCTGCACACGCACGCCGGTGGTCAAAATTTCGTACATGCCGGACGACAGCCACACCGAAACAGCCTCGGAGTTGACAAAACGCCCAAACAGCTCCAGCAGTTTTTCGCGCTGGACGCCGCTGGTGGCGACGATCAGCCGCTCGATGCCGAACCGCGCCACCAACTCCTCGGCGCGGCTGGTAGGGCCATGAACCACCACGCCCGGCAGCACTTCCTCGCCGGGGCGGATGTTATCGTCCAGGAAGCCGATGATATTCACCCCCGCGACCGGCGCGCTCATCAACTGCTCGGTGATGGCGATACCTTCCGAGTTCGCGCCGACGACGTAAGCCGGGGCCATAAAATGCCCCCGGCGGCGCAGCGCGTACACGATGCGCCGGACGGCGAACCGTTCCGTATTCACCAGGAGGATGGCCGACAGCCAGGCAATCAGCAGCCAGGCGCGCGCGACCAGCAGCGTTGGGTCGAGATAGGTGGCGACAATGACGGCCATAATGCCGGCCGTACAGGCATTAAATACATTCATGTATTCCTGGTGGCCGCCGAACAGGATACTGGGGTCGTACAGCCGGAATAAAGCGAACAAAATCAGCCACAGGGGGATCAGAATATAGGCAAAACCCGAATAATAGTCAGAATTAGTTAACCCGGCAGGATCGAAAAAGGCCGCCGTTGGCCCGGTGAAGCGGATGTTATAGGCGATCAAAAAAGCCAGACCGATGGCGAGAAAATCTGCGATGACCAAGCCGATCCGCACGGTACGCAGTTTGGTGGTGTTGTTCTGGCGAATGGCATTAATCAGATCAGCCGGATTAAATGCCGGATAACCTGTTTCCAATTTTGGCTCGATGACTCCTGTTCCCATAATCAATCGTTCCCCTTACTTATAAACCCCCTACGGTTTCGATGGTGCTGTACCGCCGCCATATACAGGTTTTCAAGATGCGCGGCAGCACTGTCCCACGAATGATGGTTTTCCACATATTGCCGCCCGTTCGCGCCTATCAACGCGCGCTGCTCCGGCGAAGCCAGCAGTCCCAGAATGTGCTGCGCGATGGCTTCCGGTGTATCGCCGACCAGCAGGTCGCGGCCATTTTCGGTTTTAAGCGCGGAGCTGGCCTGCGCCGAACACACCACCGGCGTACCCATCGCCATCGCTTCCAGCACTTTGTTTTGAATGCCCACCCCGTAGCGCACAGTGCTGACGGCGATGGCGGCCCCGGACAGATAGGGGCGGATGTCCGGCACGAAGCCGGTCACGGTGATGTTGGGATGCTGACCGAGCGCCTGCACCGCCGGAGATGGGTCTTTGCCGACGATCATCAGATGCGCGTCCGGCTGCTCTGCCCACACCAGCGGCATGATCTTCTGCGCCAGGTCTTCGACAGCGGCGATGTTGGCGTGGTAGCTCATTTTGCCGGTAAAAACCAGCCGCAGCGGGTCACGCTCGGCAGCGGTTGGCCGGAAGTAGTCCAGGTCAACACCATTCGGGATAGTGGTGATACGCGCTGCGTCGCTGCCCAGTTCGATGAGCGCCTGTCGGTCGGCTTCGCTGGTGACAGTCACCTGGTCAAAACGCCAGGTGAGCGCGCCCTCGAAGCGCCGGGTGCGCTCCAGGTCGAGCAGCGCTATCAGGCGACTTTTTAAGCCCGGCGCATCTTGCAGCACTTTGCCGAACAGCAGCGAAATGCTGTCCACCGAATCATATACCGTCGGCAGGCCGTTCAGCGATTCGGCCAAAACCGCCCCGCGCAGATGTTCGATGTGCGCGGCGTCAAAACGGTTTTCCGCCAGCACGCGGCGGGCTGACTGCGCGAAGGTCGGCGAACGCGAATAGGCTGCCTGAACCGGAAAGCGCGTCGGCAGCGCCGCCAGCCCATTGACCAGCGTTAATACCCGGCTGTGCGGGACGACGTGTACCGCCTCGCACCAGTCGCGCAGTTCTGGCAGGGCTTCGCCCTCGTCGCCCGGCGGCTGCAAAGCCATCAGCGTAACCTGATTGCCGCGCCGAACCAGGGCGCGCAGGAAGTTGTAGGGGCGCACGCGGATGAGCGAGGGCAGGTAGGGGGACACGAATAATAAGCGCATAAACTTTACACCCGCTGCCGGACTTCCGGCGCGTAAATGGCATCCAGCGGGCGGCAGGCCTGCCGGTAATCGTACTGCTGCTCGGCGGTCTGGCGTCCGGCGCGGGTGATGCGCGCATTTAACTCCGCGTCCGCCAGCAGGCGAACGCAGGCGGCAGCGAACGGCTGCGGCTCGTCGGCGATCAGAATATCCTGGCCGTCCTGTACGGCGATGCCCTCGCAGCCGACGGTGGTGCTGACCATCGGGATGCCCTGCGAAAGCGCGTTGAGGATTTTCACGCGCATCCCGCCGCCGGCGCGCAGCGGCACGATCATCATGCTGGAGTCGCGCAGATACGGCAGCGGGTCTTCAACATAGCCGGTGACGGTCAGCGATGGATCGTTCTGGGCGCGTTCCACAATGCTGGCCGGGGGGCGCGCGCCGATCAGCGTGCAGCGAACGTCCGGCACCTGCTGTTTGATGAGCGGGTAAATTTCGTCCAGAAACCAGGTGATGCCGTCAATATTGGGCGGCCAGTACATGGTGCCGATGTGGACGATGTGCGGGCCGGCGGGCTGACGCTCGATGAAAGCCTGTTCGTCGGTATCAATGGCGATGGGGATTACCTCGATGTCGGCGCGCGCGCCGGCTTCGATCAAGGCGGCGCGGTCTTCCTGGCTGACGGCCGTCACGGCGTCGAAAGCGCGGCACAGCGCGCCCTCATAATGTTTCAGCAGCCGCCAGTCCCGCAGCAGGATATATTTCATCGGTTTGGTCGGCGGCAGGGTTTCGGCCAGCCGTTTGTACAGCACCCACAAGGCGTTGTGCAGGTCGAGAACCTTGCGGCTGCCGGTGAAGGGCAGGGCGTACTGTCCCATGTTGAGCTGGTCGGCATGTACCACGTCGAAGCGCGCGGTGGCAGCCAGATCGCGCAGGGCGGCGCGCATCTCCGGGCGCTCGTCGCGTAACATCATCCAGGGCTGGCCGCCGGCCAGGCTTTTGAACAGGAAGCCCAGGTCGCGGATGGGTGAGCGGCTGATCGGCACGGTGATGACCCGCTCGCACAGGCTTTCCAGGTGGCGAACGTGTTCCGGCCTGTCGCCATCCCGCACGAATGAAACCAGCGTCACGGCGTGCTGCCGCGCCAGATATTTGAGGACATAATAGGTCTTAACCTTCGGCCCGCTGTCCGGCGGGTAGGGAAGCACCTGAGTGAGCAAAAGAACGCGCATGGTTATTTGTTCATCCGTTGGCGGAGAGAAAACCGTTTCCCTCCGGGTCTGTTCAGCTCAAAACGGCAGCCGGCGTCAGCCGCTGCTGGCGAACCAGCCGGCTGACGCGCTGCGCCTGGACGATGACGGCCTCGCTGGTCGGAAGCTGCGGGTAAACCTGGCCGGTGTTCGCCAGATACAACCCCTGGTAGGGGGTTTGCGCGGGGGCGGCCTTTTCGGTGTCATGAATCGAATAGACCGGCTCCACATAACGCGATCGGCTGACCGAAAAATGGAGCGGGTCTTTTAAAGCCATCTGTGGGAAAAGCTGCCGCAGATGCGAAAGCCACGCCTCCCGGATGTCGTCGTCAGAAACCCCCATCCAATCGTTATCCGGCGCGGTATAGCGGGGCAGATAAACGATGTAATACCCGTTGTACTCCGGGTGCGGCGTTTCGATGATACTGGAAAACGGACTGTTCGGGTCGGTCAGGTTGAGCGTCCAATAGCCGGAAAGCGGCCTGTCCAGCACCATTACCGGGCAGATGAGGCCGAGGTATTTCTCGCGGCTCAGGCGTTCTAGGTAAGTTTTGTCCGCGCCGGGGATGAGCCTTGCAAAAACCGGGGTGGCGATGGCTGCCACTACGGCGTCAAATTCCAGCCGGCCGCTGTGGGTGCGAACCTGCTGCAAATGCCCGTCCGCCACGATGATTTCGCGCACGCGCACCTGCGTTTCCACCCGCCCGCCGCGCGCGATCAGGTCGTCCGCCAGGGCTTGAATGAGCGAATAATGCCCGCGCCGCAGGTAGCCTACACGGCTTTTGAAGTTGGGGATGCGGCGGACGGCCAGCATTCGGTTCAGCCATGCCCACACGTAAGTGGCCGGGATGGTTTCGTAAGCGCCGTCGAATTTGGTTTCCAGCAGCGGCTGCCAGATGCGCTCGAAGGTTTCCTGGCCGCTCATCTTCACTAACCAGTTTTTAACCGGAAGCCGGTCGAGCGCCTGCCAGTCGCGGTGGCGGCGCGCCCGCACCAGCATACTGCCCAGTTGAAGCCGGCTGCCGAAACTGAGCGGGCCGAACGATAAAAAGTCCTGCAGGGTGGACATCGGATAAATCCGGTTGTCGTGGACGAAGCCGGTTTTTACATCGTCAAAAACCAGTTCGTTTTCCAATCCCATGCGGGCGCACAGGCGGCGGGTAGTTTCGTCATTGGGCAGGATGGCGTGCTGATAACGCGCGACTGCCAGCCCTTCGCCGAACGCCAGCCGCCCGTTAAGGCCGCCCAACTCGGCGCTCTGTTCCAGGACAGTCACCTGCTCCCCGGCTTCGGTTAAAAAATAAGCCAGGGCGATGCCCATCAAACCGCCGCCGATGATACCGATACGCATTTCAGGCCGACCGTTTTTCGCTGCGCGCGACAATCCATACGCCCGTGACGATCACCGCAAAACCCAGAACGCGGTCAAGCGTTACCTGCTCGTGGAACAGCACCGCCCCGCCGATCAGAACTGCGATATACGTTAGGCTGAGGAAGGGATAAGCGAAGCTGAGGTCGGCTTTGGTCAGCGCCAGCAGCCACAGCAGCGTGCTGATGCAGAAGATGCCGATTCCTACCAGGAGCAGCGGGCTGGTCGCCATCGCCACCAGCGTTTCGAGTGACGGCTGGAGCTGCCCCAGGCCGTTCATAGCGGCCTTGAGGACAAGCTGCCCGACCGCGCCGCAGGCCACGCTTGCCAGCACCAATCCCACCGATTGCAGGTTGGCACTGGTCGTTTTCGGGTTTTCCGGGATGGTAAAGGGGTGGTCAGTTTTCAGGACAGCCATGATAGATTAATCCGTATTTGATCGTTAAATGGGAACTACAAAAAAGCGTAGCGAACCGGCCTTACAAAAGCCTAACGTTCGCCCGCTGCTCGGCAGGATAATCAAACCGGACCGTTTAACGCCGCCGGATGATAAACTGCACCAGGCTTAAAATGAAGGCGCAAAGGACCCCGACCGCGATCGTGCCGCCCAGAATCGTCTGGGCAGCATAGGTATCGGCAGTCACCAGGCCGGGTGGCTGTTCCATCGGCTCCTGAAGCATAAAGGGCGTCTGGGTGGGCCGCAGCTCCTGGACAATCGTCGGCGTGGGGCGGGGCGTTTGCGTGGGGTTAAACGCCACTGCCGTTGAGGGCAGATTGCCCGGATAGTAGGTGTAATAAACCGTCAGGTCGGCGGTGGCGTCCTGGTAGGTCGTCACATACTCTTTCCACCCGCGCAGGAAAAATGTCAGGTGAATATCGTTGTTGATACCCAACGCGGCTTTCGGCCATTCGGGGCGGTACTCCGGGCTGTAAAAAAGCCGCTGCGGAGTTAACCAACTGCCGTTGCGGTACTGAACCGCGTAAAGCCCCGCGTTGGCCTGCCGCTGCAAGTTCGGCTGCCCGGTGGCGAACAGCCATACCGTACCCAGGCGGTCGAGCAGCAGTTCGTAGTCGTCCAGTGGCGAGTCGTTGATGCTGCGGGCGACAAAACCGGGGATGGGTTGGGGGGGCGTCCAGGTCTGGCCGAGATCGTCCGTAATCTGGTAGTAGATGTTGCGGTCTATATCGGTCGAATAGCGCCACACCACCATCAGCGCGCCGTCCAGCATCTCGACCGCTCCGATCTGGATTGGCCGGCGGTCGGCATGGCCGCCCCCGTCCAGGATGATTTTATCGCTCCAGGACAGGCCGCCGTCTTCGGAGTAAATTATCCGCACGTCAAGGGCCGTGCCGCGCCCCTGATACCAGTCGAGTCCCTCATCCCAGACGGTGTACAGGCGTCCGCTGAGGCCCTCAAAAATGTCCATGCGGTCGGAACCGGACTCGGCCTCAAACGAGATCGGAACGTCGGAACTCCAGGTTCGGCCGCCATCGGTTGAGCGGCGGTAGAACATATCGTTACAAAACGCGCACGGGCTGAGTTCCGCCATTGTGATTGTGCCGCCACGGCTGATAATACCCTGGCCGCCGCTGTACATCAGGTGCAGCACATCGTTGCGGTCTTTGGTCATATCCACATAGTAGCCGAAGGAGTTCATCTCTATCGGTGTCGTCCAGTTCGCCGCCGAGTCGGCGGCGCGTGCGGGCGCGCGGGCGTACTGGTGGCGGGTTACGGCGCGAAAAACGGCATGGAGAATCCCGTCGCTGGTGACGGCCAGCGCATTGCGGACGGTGTAACCGCCGTCCCCGGTATAGATGGCATCGTTTGTGGGTTTCCAGGTGCCGTCGGGTTCGCGGACGGCATACATCAGAGCGTCGTGCATACCGCCGTCGTTCACCTCAACGCCGCCGAACCAGCCGACATGCAGCCGACCTTCCTGATCTATGGCAACGCTCTGCCACCAGCCTCCACCAAGCAGTTTGGGGGGCGTCCAACCGCTGTCAACGGCCTGCTGCCCGGCGGATGGTGATGGCAGGGTCAGGCTTAAGACCAGAATCAACAGGATGCCTATCCAGGCGCGTTTGAATACCATCACGATTTCTCGACCTCGTGAACTCGCTCACGACAGATGTGGTAATACGCCACGCTCAACCCCGCCCATATCCACGCCCAGATGGTGTAGTCAATGCCCCCTAAACCCTGGGTATAGGTGAAGGGTGTGACCCAATCACCGAGCATCATAACGCCCAGGGTGGATAAATTGGCGGCCAGCAGCGTCGTCGCCAGCCCGTGTTCGAAGCCCCCTTTTGGCACCAGACGGTAGGTTCTGAGGCTGACCCAGTTAACCCCCAGCCAGAACCAGACGAAAAAAAAGAACCCCACCAGACCGGTTTGCGAGATGATGTCCACATAATTGTTGTGCGAAAGCTGGTAAAACCCGCGCAGCCGCGCCTGGAAGTAAAAAGCGTAACCTGCCGGCCCGGTGCCGAACATTAAATGGTCGTTTGCGACGGTCAGGGCTTGCTGCCATGCCCCCACGCGCGACTCGCCGGACTCCTCGCTTTCCGCCGAAAAAATGTCTTTGACGGCATCCCACTGGGAAACGATGAATACAGCGCCGATGAGGAGGGCGATAATAAAAAGCGGGCGGGAATAAAACAGCAGGATGATCGCCGCTGCGGCGGCTAACGGCAACCACCCGCTCAACCAGGATATACCCAGCCCCAGTGTGATGTAGAACCAGCCGGCTGCAACTCCTCCCAGGCCAAGCCGCACGATTGGGCGCAGTTTTTTGTTAAGCAGCATCTGGCCGACCGCAAAAGCGCCCACCCAGGTTGGGAACTGCCCTTCGTCGTTGAACGGGTTCGGCACGCTGCCGGTGACCAGCCGCAAAGCCATAAAAGCCGCGCCCACCACGATGAACCACCAGACGATGAACCGTATGGTGCTGGTGGATTTGATATTGTTGGCGAACAGCATATAGGTGAGCGGCGATATAATGAGGACGGCGGCGGTCATCAGCCGGGGCATCATTTTGTTGTCCAGAATGTGTTTGGTGTCGGGGTCGGCGAAGCCGCTGCTCCAGACCAGCGAAATGACCACCACGATGACAAAAATCAGCGCCGGCAGGTTGGCCGGGGAGGCGCGCAGGCGCACGTTTTTTTCGACGACCAGCATCTTAAATACCCAGATGCCGACCAGCGCCCAGGCCGTGATGAATGTAAACGTGATTTTAGTGCCGGTGCCGGTGCCTATGCCTTCGGCCATGATGGTTGAAATCACCACGATCAACGGTATGGCTGCGGTGAAATGGACATACAGGACGACCACTGCCGCCAGCCCCACCATCGCCAGGACCGGGATTAATCCCGGCAGAAAATCCATGCCGAAAAAGATCACGCCCCGGAACAGCAGGGTGGAAGCCAGCGTCAGCGCCACACACAGGAAAATCAGGCTGTAGCGAATAGTCTGGCTGTAATGACGCTCCAGAAAGTAGTAGCGCAGTTTGCCGATCAGCGTTTTTCGGCCAAATAGTTGAACCAGCATAGTTGGCGTTTTAAATCCTGACCTAATCGCCGGGCGGCAGGTCGGTTTCGTCGCCGGTTTCCTCGATGGCCTGCGGGTCGCGCATGTAATCCAGCAGAGCGTTTCGCTGGTCGCGCAGCCGCGCCGGCAGCGACGGTTCGGCAGGGGCTTTTAAGCCGTTGGCTTCCGGCAGATGATCGCTTTTACCGCCCAGGCTGACCTCGCTGCGCGGCAGACGTTCCAGCAGGGCTTGAATTTCACTTTCCCGTACCCAGCGGCGGCGCCCCACCCGCACTGCGTTCAGATAGCCGGTTTTTGTCCAGTTCTGGATGGTTTCCACGGTGACGCCCAGGTGAATGGCGCACGCCTTCAAGGAGTACAGCCGTTCGCCTTTTTTGTCGGTAATAACGTGGCGGTTGAAGCCCAGTTTACGTTTGTTGGCGGTCATTAGCTCACGGTTCAGCCGTTCCGGGCTAAGCGCCAGGGTGCGCCGGTAGTAAGGCTGGTTGTGCGTAGCCGTCACCTGCAAATGCACCCGGTTAAACGCCACGCCGAAGATGTTCGCCCGGCGCGCCTGCTGGAGCGCCTGGAGGGTGCGTTTGAGGGCCTTTTCGGTCGTGCGGCGCGAATCCACGATGACCAACACGCCGTCGCTGACTTCCGCCATGAAGGCCGAATCCGGCCCGCCAATGGTGGGGACCGAGTCCATGACGACAATATCAAACTGCGCCTTCAGCAGCGTAATCAGCCGGGTAAAACGCGCGGCGCTCAAGAGGGCTGCCGGGTCGGCGTTGGAACGCCCCGACGGGAGGATAGTCAGGTTGTCGTAGGTGCTGTCGAGCAAAGCGCGCGAAACCATCACGCCGATGTCCTCGTGGCTGGCGAGGATGTCCGAGAAGCCCATCACATTGGGCAGGCGGAACAGTTCGTGCAGGTCGCCCTTGCGGATGTCGCCGTCTACCAGCAGCGTCCGCAGCCCAGACTGAGCGAAAACCAGCGCCAGGTTGGAAGCCGTGACGGTTTTGCCATCGCCGGAGTCATAGCTGGTGACGGTGAGCATTTTCGGCACGTCGCCGCCGGCGGCCAGCACCAGTTTGGCCCGCAGCTGGCGCAGCACCTCGCTTTCGATGGCGTCGGGCATGGTTAACACGTACAGCGGCAGTTTGCTGCGCGGCACGACCCCCAGCGGCCCCAGCACCTTGACGCCTTGAATGGTTTCCATCCCTTCCTGCCACAGCAGTCGGTCATCGAAATAACCGATCAGCACGATGGTCGCCACCGAAAGCAGCAGGCCGGCGCCGCCCGCCAGCGCCACCCCGATGATTGAACTGGTGACGAGCGGCGCGGTTTCGGGATTCGCATATTCAAAAATCCGCATCAGGTTGACTTGCTCGGCCAGCCCGCCGCTCATTTCGGCATACAGGGCGCGAAGCTGCTGCAAATTCTGGAGGATGCCGGAGCGTTCCTGCAAATTCTGGGCGATCTCGAAGGCGGAGTTAAGATTCGCCCCGACGGCAATATTGGTGTCGTAGGCGCTTTGTAGTTCTTCGATCTGCGCTTGCAGGCTGCGGAGCTGTTCGCGCTTGAATTCGGCTTCCTGCGAAATCTGTTCGGTCGGGCTTTGTTTGATGAGTTCCTGCGCGACCCGGTTGGCGATGTCGGCAGCGCGGTCTGGCCGGATGTCGGCGATGGTGATTTCCAGCAGCGGCAGGTCCTCAACCTGGGTAACGGCCATCACGCCGTTAAGCGTATCCACGCTGATGCCCAGCCCCAGTTCTTCGATGACTGGCTCCAGAATCGTGGGCCGGCGCACCAGGCCGGAATAAATCGTAATCATGTCGGTAAGCTGTTTTAGCGAAGTGGCCGAACCCGTTGTGCTGCTGGCGAAGTTCTGACCAAAGAGAATGGTGGTTTTGGCAAAATAGATGTTCGGCTGCTGGGTGCGGATAAAAAACCCGACGCCGACGCCGAGCGCGACCGATAGTGCGATCAGCCACCACCACTTCAGCAGCAGCCGAAACACGGCAGTAACAGGGGAAGATGCTTGCTTCACAGCGTCGGTACCTCGCTAAACGCAGCCGATGATGAACCTATTGTATAATCTAGAGGGGGTAACTAACAAATGCCTAAACAAAAACGGGCCGGAAGTACCCGCCTGGGCGGGGAATCAAGACGGGCCGCCGAACAGGACGTTCCATCGCTTCCCAACCGGCGACCGCAGCAGTGAATGTGTTGTTTGTGTCAGCGGCCTAGCGAGACCTAAAACTCGTCCTCGTCTTCGTAGTAGTCTTCGTCTTCCTCGTCATCGAGCAGGTCGTCCTCGTCATCGTCGTACAGGTAGTCGTCTTCCTCGAACTCGGAAATATCATACCCATCGTCGTCGAGGAAGTCCTCATCATCTTCTTCGATGTCTTCCTCGACCAGTTCCTCGTCCTCGAATTCGACATCTTCCAGCTCTTCGTCCTCGAAGTCCAGGTCTTCGTCTTCGTTCAGGTCTTCGTCTTCGTAGGGGCCGCCGTTTTGACTTAAAATCAACGCATCGTAAATGCTCATGCGCACCTCGCACCATGCTGGGCAGTTATCCGTTAACGCGGGCGTATTGTAGCACGTTATCGGCAATTGTGAACGGCAAAATCAGCCTTTTTTGCCCGCTTGTTGGGCCACCAGATGCACGAAAAATCGGTGCAGTCGGCTGTCGGCGGTCAGCTCTGGATGGAAGGCCGTCGCCAGCCAGCGGCCTTCCTGGACGGCCACGATTCGCCCATCCTCTAGGCGCGCCAGCACCTGCGCGCTGCCGCGTACCGCCGTTACCACCGGGGCGCGGATGAAAACGGCGTGGAACGGCTCGTCGCCCAGCACAGGGATGGGTAGGTCTACTTCAAAACTGTCTATCTGCCGCCCGAAGGCGTTTCGGCTGACGGTGATGTCCATCAGACCCAGGATTGGCTGCCGGTCGTGGCCGATGTCTTTCGCCAGGAAGATCATCCCGGCACAGGTTCCCCAGGTCGGTTTGGCCTGGGCGAAGCGGCGCAGCGGTTCGATCAAGCCGTACTCAACCGCCAGCTTGCCGATGGTGGTGCTTTCCCCGCCGGGGATGATAAGGCCGTCCAGCCCTTCCAGGTCGTCCGGCAGGCGAACCTCTAAGGCCTCAATACCCAGGGTTCGCAGCGTTTTGATATGTTCGATAAAAGCGCCTTGCAGCGCCAGCACGCCGATTTTCATGGTTCTTTCGCCCAATACCTACTTACAAGACAGCGAGAATCACCGGTCGTCTGCCGCCAGCATATATATAAGGAAGCTCTGGCGTCCTTATGGATAAACGGAAAAAATGAGCCTGATAGACAGTGGGCTTTAGCCCACTGTCTCGGCTTTAGCCCACTGTCCACTCAGGATCAAGCACCGTCTAATCGGTTTATCCATTAGCTAACAAAAACCGGCAGTCGGAAACCGATACCTGAAACTATCTTGTTCCAACCGCGCGCAGCGGTCAAGAGGGGAATAAGACCAGTTTAACGCTCGACAAACTGCTGCCGCCGGTAGATTTCGTCCGGCCTGCGGCAGATGTGCAGCACTTCAGCCGGCTCCATAAAAACCGGCCCGCCGGCAGCACACGCGCCGATGAAAATATGCGCCGCTTTGACGCACATGGCCGTGACGTTCAAAACCTCGGTCGGTGTCTGCCCCAGGGCGATTAGGCCGTGATTCGCCATCAGGATGACTTTAGGCGCGTCGCCCCATTTGTCCAGGTAGCGGCGAACCTGCTCGCGCATCACCACTGCCAGCGGCAGGCCGGGGTCTACATAAGGCAAAAAGACCGATTCCGGGCCGCATAACACGGCTTCGTCCGGGAACATACGATGATGGGCAAAATCCGCCGCGCGCGGGCTGCACATGATACGGTTGACCGCCATTGCATGGGTGTGGCCGATGTACGACACGCTGCACTCGCGCAGCAGCATGGCGTGGAAGCCCACTTCCACCGAAGGCTGCAAGGGCGAAGCGGGGTCAACTTTGGCCGCCTGCATGACGGCTTTTTGCGCGTCCAGGTCACCGGGCGATTTATCCAGCATGGCAAGGATGGGATCAAAGCGCACCTGCACGAATCCGCCGGGCGAGATGTTGTGCATCTGCTGGCCGCTGGCTTTAATCCAGAACGACTCGTCGTCGGCGCGGCAGGAGGTGTTGCCTTCGCCGATGATTACGTAATCGAGGTGTGGTTGTCCCAGAGTGCGGGTAAGTTCAACCAAAGGGGTAGGGGCGTCACTCATGGTGCTACTTTCTTGCTTATGTTTATGCATCAAGTTTTGGTAGGGGAGGAGCCTGGGGCCCTCTCCTTCACATCCCTGCAATCTAATGAATAAACGGAGAAAATAAACCTGCTAGAGACAGTGGGCTTAAGCCCACTGTCCTTAGCCCACTGTCCTTAGCTCACTGTCCTTAGCTCACTGGCCTTAGCTCACTGGCCTTAGCCCACTGTCCTTAGCTCACTGTCCTTAGCTCACTGGCCTTAGCCCACTGGCAGCGGGCCGAAGCTCGCTATCTACTCAGGATCAGTCACCGTCTAATTGGGTTTATCCATTAGATGTAGATGGGTCTGGGGGCGCGGCGAACCACGCCCCCGATGCCTCGCTTAGAACTAAAAATCGAAGTCCGCGATGTTATCCTGCGTGTAGACGAAGGGCGGCCCAAGCAGGATTTCGCTGCCGTTGACAACTTGCAGCTTACCCAGTCGCCCTGCCTCGACCTCGGTCGATTCAGGCGTCAGCGTGCCGTCCACGACCGCGCGCATCACGTACACGGCGGCATAACCCAGGTCAACTGGGTTCCACAGCACAACCGACTCGACGCAGCCGTTTTCAACAAACGGGCGCATCTGGTTGGGGGTGCTGAGGCCGACAATGGCGACAGCCGATTCTTCGTCGGGCGCGGCCACATCGGCGGCAGCGTCATCGGGCGAACACAGGCCGGCCTGCGCTACCGCGTCAGCTGCGCCGGGGAACGCCACGCTCGACATACCGAAGACGCCGTCCATGTCCGGGCCGTATTTGTTCAGCAGCGTCTGGGTCTGCTGGAAGGCCAGGTTCTGATCTTCAGCCGACTCAACCGTCTCCAGCCACTTCAGATCGGGGTAGCACTTCTGGGCATAGGCCCACATTTCCGAAATCCAGCGCGACTGGTTGGGAGCGGTGAAGGAGCTGGTGACGATGGCGAACGAACCTTCCGGCCCGATTTCCGCCACCATGCTGTCAATCTTGGCTTTGGCGATGCCGTTAAACTCGGCCTGGTTCACGAACCACTCGCGAGCATCCGGTTCGCTGTTGGCGTCATAACCAACCACGTGAATGCCGGATTCCAGCGCGCGGCGCAGCACGGGCGAAATGCCCACCGGGTCGTTGGCAGCGAACAGAATGCCGTTCACGCCCTGGGTGATGTACTGCTCGATGAAGGCCACCTGCTGCACGATGTCACCCTGGGTCGGGCCGTCGGTCGTCACCTTGACGTTGCCCAGTTCTTCGGCAGCCTGCTGCATACCCAGCGACGTGGCGTTGAAGTAACCGATGCCGATCAGCTTCGGCACGTCTACCAGGACGATTTCCTGGCCGGCCAGGTCAGGCGCGCCTACCGGCTGCCCGCCGTTGTATTCCAGCGCCGCCGCTTCCGGCTCTTCCATCGGTTCTTCCGCCATAGCCGCGCCCGGAGCGCCTTCGGGGCATTCCAGCGGCGAAACCGGCAGGTCATCGGCACCGACCCACCGCACCTCATCCTGCGCAACGGCAGGCACGAACGCCACCGACAGCGCCAGGGCGACCATTAAGATAGCTGAAAATACTTTCTTAGACATGCAAAATCCTCCTTAACTTTCCGATACACTAAGTAGAATAACATGGAAAAATTACCATGTTATTTCCAAAAGTTGGTACTTAGCTTACCTCATTTCCCAGGTTTTGGCAAGAAGGCGCGGCGTCCGCGCCCCTGCCGCCGCCTCAGTCCCCGCCGGTGCGGCGCTGCACCAGGTTGTTGATGAGGATCGCCAGAATCAGAATCGCGCCGATGATGACAATGGTCGCGTCGCCTTTGATCCCGCCCAACAGCAGCCCGTTTTTAAGAAGTTGAATCAGGATCAGGCCGATCATCGTGCCGACGATGCTGCCGCTGCCGCCGTTAATGCTTGTTCCCCCCAGCACGACGGCGGCGATTACGTCCAGTTCCAGCCCCGTACCCATGTCTGCGCGCGTGGTGCTGATGCGCGAGGTGAAGATGTAACCCGCCAGCCCGGCCATAAAACCCGAAAAGGTGTAAATAGCCAGTTTGTACAGCCTGACCGGAATGCCGGAAAAACGTGCGCCCAGTTCGTTGTTGCCCATCGCGTAAATGCCGCGCCCAAAGGGCGTCCGCGCCAGCACGATGCCGGCGATGATGGCCGCGATCAGCAAAATCCACAGCTGGGATGGGATGCCGAGGAACTGCCGCTGTCCCAGGTCAAAAAACCAATCCGGGAAACCGCGCGCGGAACGCGCCTCGCTGACGCCCAGCGCCATGCCCCGGTACAGCGCCAGTGTCGCCAGCGTCATGATGAGCGGCGGCACGCCCACCCGGACAATAAACAGGCCGTTCATGAAGCCGGCTGTCGTCCCCACCACCATACACATGATGATAGCAAGCTCCAGCGGCCAGCCCGAATCCTGCCAGAGGAAGCCCATGACGATGGCGCTGAGGCCGAAGATCGAGCCGACCGACAGGTCAATGCCGCCGGTGATGATAATGAAGGTCATCGGCAGCGCCATCAGCCCGATTTCCGTCACCAGACGAAGCTGGTTGAGCAGGTTGTTGGTGGTCAGGAACTTGTCGGTCAGCAGCGACAGGATAAGCATCGCCGCGATCATAATTAGAAACAGGATGCCTTCTTTGCTCAGCACAACGGCCCGCAAACGGCTGACGATGGGGTTGGACTGTTCGGTCAGTTGGGATGGTCTTTCGGTAACTGCCATGATGTTTACCCTCGAATTTGCGCGGCCTGGCGGCGACGGCGCAGCAGGTCGATCAGCACCGTCACCAGGATGAGCGTGCCTTGTACCGCTTGCAGCCAGTAGGCCGAAACGTTAATAAAAATCATGCCGTTGCCGATGGCCCGCAGCAGAATGGTCGCCAGTGTCGCGCCGATGACCGTACCCGTACCGCCCAGGATGCTGACACCCCCGACAACCGCCGATGTGATGATGGTCAGCTCCAGCCCGCTTGGAACGGTGGATTGGATTGAACTGAACTGGGTGGCAAACAGCACGCTGGAGATGCCGACCATCAGGCCGTTGAACATAAACACTCGCATCAGCACCACGCGCGGCGAAATGCCGGAGAGCAAAGCGGCCTCTTTATTGCCGCCGACGGCGTAAATGGCGCGCCCGGAGGGGGAATAACGCATCCACAGCGCCGCCAGGATGGTCAGCGCGAGCATAAAATAAACCGGCACGGGCAGGCCGAGGAAACTTTGCTGCGCCAGCTTATATTCCGGCGGCATGTTGTAAATCCACACCCCGCCGGTCGCTAAAATCAGGCCGCCCTTGAGGATGCTCATCATACCCAGCGAAACCACGATGGCCGGGATGCGTAAATACGCCACCAGAAAACCCGTCACCGCGCCGATCATCGGGCCGACGATCAGCGGCACGAGCCACGAAATCCATACCGGCATCCCCGGCACGATGGAGAGCTGCCCGCTGATGGTCGCCAGTACACCGATCATCGCGCCGACCGAAATATCAATGTTGCCGGAGATAATGACCGCACTCATGCCGATGGCGGCGACGGCGATATAGGAGCTGTTGAGCAGAATATCGGAGATGTTCTGCTGGGCCAGGAAGCGCGGGTTGGCCGTCCCGACCACGATCACCAGCAGCGCCAGACTCAGCGTCAGCGCGCCTTCCTGACCGCTGACCAGCATCCGAAGGTTTTTGAACCAGCCTGGGGCGGACTGCCGGGCGGCTGAAACGGTTGTTGCTGTCATGCTGTTTCGCTTTCACCTATCATCATGGTTTCCGACTTCGCAGCGCCGTTTCCGGCGGTTTCGCTCATCATGGCGGCGGCGATGCGTTCCTGGGTGGCTTCCTGGCGCGAAAATTCCGCCACCACCTGGCCGCCGCGCATCACCAGGATGCGGTCGCTCATGCCCAGGATTTCCGGCAGCTCGCTGGAAATCATCAGGACGGCCAGCCCTTCGCGCGCCAGTTCGCTCATCAGCCGGTGAATTTCGGCCTTTGCGCCTACGTCAATGCCCCGCGTCGGCTCGTCCATAATCAGAATGCGAGGCTTGCTGGCGAGCCACTTGCTGACCACCACTTTTTGCTGGTTGCCGCCGGACAGTTTGTTGACAACCTGTTCGGTGCTGTAGGCGCGGATATTAAGCTGTTTAATCATGCTGGTTGCCAGACTGCGTTCCTGTTTGCGGTTGATGAACAGCCCCGAACGGATGGCCTTTAACACCGACAGGGAGACATTTTCGCGGATACGCATCTGCCGCACCAGTCCCTGCGTGCCGCGATCTTCCGGCACGTAGGCGATGCCGTGATTCATGGCCTGGCCGGGGTGTTTGATCGTCACCGGTTTGCCGTCAATCAGGATTTCGCCGCTTTCAGCCGGGTTGATGCCAAAAATCACCTGCGCGACTTCGCTGCGCCCCGAACCGACCAGGCCGGCCAGCCCGACGATTTCGCCGGCGCGAAGCTGGAAGCTGACACCCCGTGTCAGGGGTTTGCGCCACAGGCTGCGGATTTCCAGCACCGGTTTGCCGACTTCGGTTTCCAGCTTCGGGAAGAGGTTGTCAATCGTGCGCCCGACCATCATGCTCACCAGGTCGTCTTCGCTGGTTTCGCTGACCGGCTTGGTGCCGACGTACTGCCCATCGCGCAGCACCGTCACGCGGTCGGCCAGTTCAAATACTTCGTGCAGGCGGTGGCTGATGTAAATGATGCCCACGCCGCGTTCGCGCAGCAGCCGCACGATGTTAAACAGCCGTTCCACGTCGGCTTCGGTGAGCGCCGCCGTCGGCTCGTCCATGATGAGGATGCGCGCGTTCAGCGACAGTGCTTTGGCGATTTCGACCCGCTGGCGATTGCCGACCGTCAGCGTGCCGATTTTGCGCGTTACATCCAAATCATGAATATTCAGCGAAGCCAGAATTTCCTGGGCGCGCCGGTTGGCCGCGCCCCAGTCCAGCACTTCGATAGGCCCCAGTTTTCGGCGCGGCGCGTGGCCCATAAAGATATTTTCCGCCACCGTCAGTTCGGGGTAGAGGCTCAGTTCCTGGTAGATGGTGGCGATGCCGCGCTGCTGTGCCTCGCGCGGGGTGTTGAACGACACCGTTTCGCCGTCCAGCCTGATCGTACCGCCGTCCTGTTTGTATACGCCGGAGATGATTTTGATGAGCGTGGATTTACCCGCGCCGTTTTCGCCCAACAGGGCGTGGACTTCGCCCGCCGCCATATCAAAGCGCACGTCGTCGAGCGCCTTGACGCCGGGGAACTGCTTGCTGATGTTTTCAAGTTCAAGAATTGCGCCCATTTACCGATGCTTTCTGCCGGCCTACAGCCTGATGTCTGCTGCCGACCTCGCTGCTGGCCGCCCAGCCTTAATCGTGTAAAAACCAGAATATCCGGTCGCGCGGCTTGTCTGAGCTGCCGCGAAACGTCACATAAGAATCGCCATCGCCGGTGACGACGGCGCCGGCCTGCGCCACGCGCGGCCAGAAGAAACCCTTCGAGTCCACGAAACCTTTGCCCGGCCTCACCAGCGCGGAATGATCGCTGGTTTTGCCCTGCTGCCACAGCATAACCGCCACGCGCCCGGTGTTGGCCCAGTCCTGCGCTTCTTTGCCGTCCTTCGCGCGCCGCCAGCCCGCCGCCGGGCCGGATGTTTGCAGCCAGTTCAACACCTGCCCGACGGTGGTCACGGCGGGGTTGTTGGGGATTTCGCAGTGCAGCAGGCGCGTTACATCGCCGACGAAAATATTGCAGAAGTAAAAGCGACCTGGAATCGGCCAGTAGCGCGGTGTGCCGTCGGGTTCGTTTTTCGGGTTCAGGTAACGAATGGCATTTTCGATCAACAACGTGCTGCTGGCGTCCTTGCGCTGCTGCGGGCTGCTGTACGGCGCGTTGGGCGTGGCGATCACGTTCAGGTAGCGTTTGCCATCCACCAGCGAAACCCAGCCCCAGCGCGCCCGGAACTGTGCCTCGTTGGCCTGGAGGCGGTAGCGCCCGTTAAAGGCTTTCGGCAGGGGCGGCGGCCCCAGCTTACGCGGGGCGGGCGCAGGAGTGTCTGGTCTATCGCCGCCGGTTGCAAACTGGGCGCTGAAGGCCAGCGGTTCCAGAAACGGCGTCGGGTCTATGATGTCTTTGGGGAAGGGCGTTTCGCCGGCGGCGCTGGCGCCGCGTTTTTTGAGCATCAGGTGCAGGTGCGCGCCGCCATGAGAACTGCCGGTGCTGCCTGCATAGCCGATGAGTTCCCCGGCCAGCACGCGGCTGCCGACCTGCAAGCCGTCCCGCACACGCTGCAAGTGGCCGTAAGTGGTGATGTACTCTACATCGCCGCCTTCAACAGCGTGGGTGATGCGAATCTGATTGCCGTAGGGTTTTTCGTCCGGGCTGCTGTCGCCGTCCAGCGAAATGCGCGATACCACGCCGTCGGCGCAGGCGTAAACCTCGCTGCCTTCCGGCGCTTCGATGTCCAGCCCTTCATGGCCGGATAGGTTCGCGCGGGTATAAAAGTCCGGGTCGCCCGTCCAGTTGACGCCGAACGGCTGCCGGATCAGCGGATATTGGGTCGGCCATCGCAAACGCAGCGTCATGATGGACTCCCTTCAAACCCTCTTTTACTCAACCAGCAGCGATTGGAAGCGCGCGTACTGCGCGTCCCAATCGGCGGTAGCGGCAGGTTCGTAGGTGGCGGTTTCCGCGCTGCGGCTCATCAGTTCGCGCGCCTGCGACAGGTCGGCGAACTCGCCCAGGGCGATAAACTGCACCAGCGCGTTACCCAGGGCGGTCGCCTCCGCCGGCCCGGCCACTACCGGGCGACCGATGGCGTTGGCGACCATCTGGCACAGCAGCGTATTGCGCGAGCCGCCGCCGATGATATGCAGCCGGTCCACACGCTGGCCGGATACTGCCGCCAGCTTTTCGAGATAATAGCGGTACTTAAAAGCCAGGCTTTCGTAAATCGCCCGCACGATTTGGCCCGGCGTTTCCGGCTGGGACTGGCCGGTGCGCGCGCACAGGGCGCACAGGCGGGCGGGGATGTCACCAGGGGTCAGGAAGTCTTTATGATCGGGGTCGAACAGCGACCGGAACGGGGCGGCGGCCTGCGCCAGTTCCGCCAGTTCTGCATATTCGTATAACTTGCCGGTCTGCTCCTGCCAGACGCGGCGGCTTTGTTGTATCAGCCACAGGCCGGTGATGTTCCGCAAAAAGCGGAACTTGCCGCCGACCCCGCCTTCATTGGTGACGTTGGCCGCGTAAGCGTCGTCGTTGATGACCGGCCTGTCCAGTTCCAGCCCCAGCAGGCTCCATGTGCCGCTGCTGAGGTAAGCGTAGTTGGTGGTGGTGGTCGGTACGGCGGCGACGGCGCTGCCGGTGTCGTGGCAGGCCGGCGCGATGACCGGAATGCCGTTATACACGCCTAGTTTCGTCCCCGACGGCACGATCTCCGGCAGGATGTGGGTGGGCGCGCCGATTTTCGCCAGCAGGTCGGCATCCCAGCCGCCGCTGCGCGGGTTGTAAAACTGGGTGGTAGTGGCGATGGTGAACTCGCTGGCCTTAACGCCGCTTAACCAGTAGTTGAGCAGATCGGGCATGGTTAAAAACGTGGCCGCGTTTTGCAGCACCGGGCTGTTGGCTTTCACCAGGCTGGCGATCTGGTAGAGCGTATTGAGTTGAAGGAACTGGATGCCGGTGCGCTCAAAAATCTCGCGGCGCGGCACGCGCTCGAAAACCCACTCCATCATGCCGTCGGTGCGGTTATCGCGGTAATGAACCGGATTCGCCAGCAGATTGCCGTCCCGGTCAAGCAGGCCGAAGTCCACCCCCCAGGTGTCCACGCCAATTGAAGCCGCGCCGGGGGCGACCATTTTGATGCCGGTGGTGATTTCGTGCCACATCCGCAGCACGTCCCAGTACAGCGTGCCGTGAATGGTGACGGACACGCTGGGAAAACGGTGAATTTCTTCAATGTGCAGGCGTTCGCCGTCCAGGCTGACCTGCATCACCCGCCCGGACTCTGCGCCCAGGTCAACTGCAATAACGTGTTTTGAAGCCATTCAAAATGAACCTTATTTGACGTTTCGATTTTTGTTATCCATTCTACCGCACATAAGCTGTAGGCACGCCGCCGTCTACCGTCAGCACTGCCGCCGTCGTTTTGGCGCTGCGCGGCCCGGCCAGGAAAGCGACCGCCTCGGCCACATCCTCCGGCAGAATTTCCACCTTTAGCGTATTGCGCTGCCGGTAAAACTCGTACAAATCATCCACTGCGACGCCGTACTGCCTGGCGCGGGCTTCCTTCCAGGCGCTGTCCCAGATGCCGCTGCCGCGAATCACCGCATCCGGCAGCACCGAGTTGACGCGGATGCCGTAAGCGCCGCCTTCTTCGGCCAGGCAGCGCGCCAGATGCAGTTCGGCGGCTTTGGCCGCGCTGTAGGCGGCTGCGCCCTTGCCCGGCGCGATGCTGTTTTTGCTTGCCACGAACACCATCGCCCCGCCCGTTCCCTGCGTTTTCATCACCCGGAAGGCGGCGCGGGCGGCCAAAAAGTAGCCGGTAGCCAGCACATCCAGATTATGCTGCCACATCTCCAGCGTGGTTTCCTCGACCGGCGCGCCCCCGGCGCTGCCGGCGTTGTTCACCAGGATGTCCAGCCCGCCGTAGGTTAGAACCGTCTGCCGGAAGGCCGCTTCTACGGCGGATTCATCGCGCACGTCGGCCTCAATCATCAGGGCGCGGCGGGGGCCATAACGCTGGTTGATGCCAGCGGCGACGGCTTTGCCCTTTTCGCGGCTGCGGCCCAAGATGACGACATGCGCGCCATCACGCGCCAGCCGCTCGGCTGCGGCCAGGCCGATGCCGCTCGTGCCGCCGGTAATCAGCGCTACACGGCCTTCCAGTTCGCCGGTCGCGGCAGGCGGCGTTTCGTATTCCAGGTCGAAAGCTTCCGCCTCGGTCAGCCCCTCGAAGCCCCCCAGCGCCAGGCTGCCGCCGATGATGTTGATGGTTTGCCGGTAAAGGCGGCGATTTTCATCGGCGTTGTGAGCGTTTGCCCCGGCGCTGATGATTCCCAGGCCAGGGATGAGGACAATACATGGCGCAGGGTCGCCGATGCCGCCGCGTAGTTTGTGGCACAGCGCCGGAACGCCCTCCGCCGGCTGCCAATCCACATACAGCGGCAGGCGCTGGAGGCGAAACAGATAATCGGGGCAGGGCGCGGCCAATTGGCCGACCGTCCCGGCAGCCGCGCCGCCGGCCAGTTCCAGCGCCGCCGCACTGTCGTCGTAAGACAGGATGCCGCCGGACAGCGCGCCCCGCAAAACCGGCAGCGTTTGCGCCAGGATTTCCTGCCGGTTGGCGGCGTTTATGGCCGGGAAGGCCGGCACGCCGAAAACCTGTTTATCCTTGCGCTGCTCCTGAACGTAAATCTCGGTTTCCTGAACGATGCCGATGGTTTTTTCATAACACGTTCTGGCATCGTCGCCCCAGGTCAGCAGGCCGTTTTTGCCCAGGATGACCCCTTCGAGCGACGGATTTTCCCGAACCATCTGCCCGACCAGCCGGCTGAGGGTGAAGCCGGGGCGTTGGTACGGCACGAAAGCCAGCCGCGAGCCGTAAATGGCACTCGTCAGGCGTGCGGCGTCCGGCGCGCAGGCCAGGCTGAGGATCGCGTCCGGGCAGGTGTGGTCTACATGGGCATAGGGGATGAAGGCGTGCAGCAGCGTTTCGCGGTGCGGGCGTGGGCGTCCCGGCTCGAAAGCCGTGCGCGGCAGATAATCGTCCATCTCAGCGTCGGACAGTGTTTCGCGGGCGAACAGCGGCTCAATTTCGTCCAGCCGCAAAAGAGCGAAGCCGTTTTCGGTGATGGCGGCTGCATCCAGACCGGAACCCTTAACCGCCAGCAGGCGGGTTTCGCGCCCCAGATGATCGCGGCGGTTGAGTTTGGCGCTGGCGCTGCCAAAACCGCCGGTGATGGCGCGGTCAAGACCCATCAGGCTGCTTCGGTAAACCAACCCATCCAGATCGGGCAGGCGGTTGGCCTCATCAGGGTTCCATAAATTCTGCGGCATTTCCTTAAAAATCCATGCTTTTCAAAAAAACCAACCGCAAATTCAGCACAGCCGATTGTTAAATCGTTTCGTTTTCTTTCATTGTTTATCTGATTTATATCGCGCCGCCAGAGTTTTGTCAACTCTAGAAAAAAAGCGCAAAGCACAGCGTTTATTCCTCCACGCTCACCATGTCTACAGTCGCGCCTCTGGCGCGGAACGGCTCGAACGCTTGCAGGGGGGCGTTGTCGGTGGTGATGATGTGGGTGATGGTGTCGGTTTCCATGAAGGTATAGGGCGCGATCTGTCCCCACTTGCTGCCGTCCACCACCAGCACCGGCGCGATGCAGCGCGCGATGATGGCGCGTTTCATCTCGGCTTCTTCCTGGCTGATCTCGGTCGCGCCGGCATCCGGCGACAGGCCGCGCGCGCCGAAAAAGCCGATATTCAGGTTGATGTCCGGCAGGCTGGCCGAATTGCCGACCACCGAAATCGAGTCGCGCCGCAGCCGCCCGGCGGGCAGCAGCACCCGGATGCGCGGCGTGTGTAAAAACTGCTGGGCGACGATCAGGCTGTTGGTGACGACCGTCAGGCTGTCGAAACGTTTGAGGTAGGGCGTAATGGCGTAGGCGGTCGAACTGGCGTCCAGGGCGATGCCAAAACCATCCTGCACCAGCGCCGCCGCCGCCTGGCCGATGGCGTCTTTTTCGGCGCGATGTTTTTCCCGCCGCGTTTCAAAAGAAAGCTCCGCCACCGGGGGTGGGGATGAACGCAGTACCGCGCCGCCGTAGGTGCGTTCCAGCAGGCCTTCTTCTTCCAGCGCCCGTAAATCCTGGCGAATCGTCACCGTACTGACGTTGAGTTTTTCGCTGAGCGCGTTGACCGACACGCGCCCGTGCTGTTTCAGCATCTCCAGGATGCTGCGCCGCCGCTCTTCGAGGAACAGGGGTTCCGTCATGCTTGACATCACTTTCGCTTAGACATAAACTGAAGGATAATGAAACCAAAACTTGTCTCTATTGTACTGATTTTTCAGCAAAGGATAAACTTTTCATGGACTTTAAGGCCGAATATGCGCGTTTGGCCGAACGCCTGGCGCAGAATAACGTGGATGTCGAGGCGGTAAAAACAAAACTTAAACAGCAGCACATCGAAACACCGTCCTGGGGATATGGCAACAGCGGCACGCGCTTTAAAGTGTTCGCCTGGCCGGGGGCAGCGCGCAACATCTGGGAACGAATAGATGACGCTGCTTACATTCATAAACTGTCCGGCATTGCCCCCTCCATCGCCATTCATATCCCCTGGGATAAGGTGGACGATTATAACGCCATGCAGCAGCACGCTGCCGAGCGCGGCATCAAGATCGGCGCGGTCAACCCGAATCTGTTCCAGGACGACCGGTATAAACTGGGCAGCATCACGCACCCGTCCGCCGGCGTGCGGGAGGAAGCTATCGCCCACATGGTCGAATGCTGCGAGATTATGGGCAAGGTGAACAGCGGCCTGCTAAGCCTATGGTTTGCCGACGGCACGAACTATGCCGGACAGGACAGCATCCGCGAGCGCAAACACCGCATGGAGGACGCGCTCCGGCAGGTTTACGCGCACCTGCCCGCCGGTTCGCGCATGTTGATCGAATACAAATTTTTTGAGCCGGCTTTTTACCATACCGATCTGGCGGATTGGGGCATGTCGTATGCCACCGCGCTTAAACTCGGCCCGCAGGCCCAGGTGCTGGTGGACACCGGCCACCACGCCCAGGGGACGAACATCGCGCACATCGTGGCCTTTTTGCTGGACGAGGGGCGGTTGGGCGGCTTCCACCTCAACGCGCGGCGGTACGCCGATGATGATCTGATCGTGGGGACGAACAACCCGTTTGAACTGTTTGAAATTTACGTCGAACTGGCGGCGGCGGGCGACGCCGCGCGCGACGTGGCCTACATGATTGACCAGAGCCACAACATCGAGCCGAAACTGGAGGCCATGCTGGTGAGCGTGCTGAACTGCCAGACGGCCTATGCCAAAGCCCTGATCGTGGACTTTAAAACGCTGCGCGAGCGCCAGCTGGCCGGGGATGTGCTGGGCGCGCATCGCGTGCTGGTAGATGCGTTTGAAACCGATGTGCGCCCCCTGCTGATGCAGGTGCGCGAGGAAAAAGGGCTGCCGCTCGACCCCATCGCGGCCTACCGCGCCGACGGTTATGCCAAAAAAGTGGCCGACGAACGCGGGCTGGCCGTTACGTCCGGCGGCGCAATCGGGTAGTTGAAAAAGCGTCACACAGAGTTTCGGAGACACAGAGGTACGGAGCAAAAATCTTTCTCTGTGTCTCTGGGTCTTAGAGCCTCTGGGTTATGTTTTGTACCAGCTCTACCGAAAAATCTTCCAGCGAGGCGATCTGCCGGTGCGCCAGCACCGCTACTTCCGGGGCGAGCGGGAAGGCCGGGCTGGGCGCGGCGATAATCCACATGCCGGCATTATGCAGCGACCGGATGCCGTTGCCGGAATCTTCGATGCCGACGGCGCGTTCGGCGGGAACGCCCAGCCGCCGCAGCGTCTCCAGGTAGATGTCCGGCGCGGGTTTGCCGTTGGGCATGTCGTCGCCATAAACGACCGTCTCAAAAATTTTGTCCAGGCCGGTCAGCCGCAGCACATGGTTGATGATTTCGGTGGGCGACCCCGACGCCAGCCCCACGCGGAAGTGTTCCGCCGCCAGATGCGCGGCCTCCAGCGCGCCGGGGCGCAGCGGCATCCGTTCGTCATAGTGGGCTTTCACCCGCGCGATTACGTCCGCCATCACCGTTTCGACCGGCCAGTCCAGGTGCAGGCGCTCGCGCATCACCTGCGCCCATTCAATCGTGTTGCGTCCCATCGCCAGCCGCTGGTCGGCGTCCGTCCACACTTTGCCCTGGTCGCGGGCGAACTCCTCACGGGACAGCAGCCAGTAGATCTCCGAATCAACCAGCACGCCGTCCATGTCAAAAATTACCGCTTCAATCGGCATGTTCTCGCTCCATAATTAAAAGCCTGACGCGAAGGCGCAAAGTAGGGGCGCAAGGCCTTGCGCCCCTACCTAACATATGCCCCTGGAGTTGAATCTTACCCTGGATAGGGCAGCAGTTCTACCTGTGGCAGAAAACGCTCCACGTCCGCGCGGCGGCAGTCCGCCGTGCCGGGCATCAGGCAGACGGCAGTTGCGGCGGCGATGCCCAGGCGCAGCCCTTCTTCAACTGGCTGCCCGCGCTCGATGGAGGCGGCTAATCCGGCCAATACGGCGTCGCCGGCCCCCGCCGGGCTGACGGCCTCCACCGCCAGCGGCGGGATGCGGTAAGCACGGTTGGGCAGCACGGCCAGCGCGCCGTCGCCGCCCAGGGTGATGATCGGGCAGGTTCCGGTGCGCTCGAAAATGTCCCGCCCGGCGCGGTAAGCATCATCCACCGACTGCACCGGCTGGCCGGTCAGCCGGGAGAGTTCGTCCCGGTTCGGTTTGATGTAGGTTGGCCGGGATTTTAAACCGGCGCTCAGGTTCGGCTCGTCGGCGTCGAAGATCACCGGCAGGCCGCGTTCGCGCCCCAGCGCCACGAACTCGGTATAAAACTCAGGCCGCATCATACGCGGCAGCGTGCCGCCGAGGATGACGCAGGAAGCGCCGTCCAGCGCCGCCAGGAATTTTTCGCGCAGGGCGTTGATGTGCTGTTCCTCGATTTCCAGCGATGAGGTGGTAATGGTGGAATGTCCCTTGTTATCCTCCGAGATGATGACGACGTTGATGCGCGTTTCCCCGCCGACTTCGATAAAATCGGTGGTGACGCCGCGCGCCTCTAACATAGCTTTGGCGCGCGCGCCGCTGTGTCCGGCGGCGAAACCCAGTGCCAGGCTGGGTATGCCGATTTCGCCCAGAATCCACGAAGCGTCGGTCGGTTTGCCGCCCATGCTGTAGGTCGTGCCGGTGGCGCGCATGGTGCGGTTCATCTCGAACTTCGGCACGAACAGCGTATAGTCCAGAGTTGTATTGGCGGTAACGGTGACGATCATCTCAGGCTTCTTTAAAGTTAGCGATGGTGGTATCCATCAACTGGCGCTGCGACTCAAGGGTTTCCGCGCTGCCCAGCAGCCGCGACATCAGGATAATATAAGCATTGGTGTCGAACCGTTCCACCGCGTCGAAAGCGGCGTCCAGGTCTTTGCCCATCACAAACAGGCCGTGCCAGGGCGCAATCGTGCCGACGGCCTGGACTTTGATGCGTTCTTCCCGCCCGCGTATGGATTCGACGATATTTTCGGCCAGCGTTTTGCTGTGCGCCGGGGCGTATTCCACTACCGGCGTCACGCCGAACTTGCGGGTGGCTTCCAGCACTGGCGGCATCGGCTGTGAGAGGGCAGCGAATACCAGCAGGTTGCGCGGGTGGGCGTGGATGACGCTGGTGCCGATGTGACCGAAGGTTTTATACAGGCTGAAGTGCGCTTTAGCCTCGCGGGAAATCTGCCCTGCGCCGTCTAGGATGTTCATGTCCAGGTCGGCCACCAGCACATCTTCCGGCGCGAGCTGCCACTGGCGTTTGCTGCCGCTGTAACGCGGCGTGATGCACACCTTGTCCCCCACCAGCGCGCTGATGTTGCCGCCAGCGGCGTCGGTCAGGTGGCGGTCATACAGCCACGCGCCTAACTGGGCGATGCGGGCGCGCATATCGTTTACGGCTTGATCCATGATGGTTTGTTCTCTTTCGCTTGCTTTCGATGAACCTTTTTATTATAACGCCGGTTTGCGGCAGATGAAGGGGGTTGTTCTGTTATGTCAGGGCAATTGCATATCATGCCAGGTTCGGAGCCATAAAGGGTTATGGTGGTTCGTAGGGGCGCAAGGCCTTGCGCCCCTACCCGCGAAGCGGTCTTTATCGAACCACAATGACCTTTTGAAAACCCATTAAGCTTTCATATGCGATTGCCCTGCTGTTATGTTGAGCGGCGCGGTTGATTTTCCGGGGCGGAAGGGATAAACTGCCCCGTAGGGGTTGTGAAAAGAAAAAGCCAGGCGATGGCCTGACTTTCTCTGTGTGCCGATGGTGGGAGTCGAACCCACATGGGCGTGAAGCCCAATCGCTTTTGAGGCGATCGTGTAAGCCATTCCACCACATCGGCGTGACAGACTTGCTGCTCGGTTTTGATCTGACTAAGAAGCACAGCCTTATCTTATAGTAGAATCTTTCGGCGGGATTGTCAATGGCGAGCCGTCTCGAAAACGAACCGGCGCTCATTCAGGCCGCGCGGCGCGGCGACCTAGAAGCCTTCAATACCCTGGTGCTGCACTACCAGGACGGCGTGTACGCGCTGGTTTATCGCATCCTGGGCGAGCCGGCTGCTGCCGCCGACGTGGCGCAGGACGCCTTCATTATTGCCTACCGTCACCTGCGCGACTATCGGGGCGGCAGCTTCCGCGCCTGGGTATTTCGCATCGCCACCAACGCCTGCTACGACGAACTGCGCCGCCGCAAGCGCCGACCGGCCACCCTGTTTGATGATCTGCCTGGCGCAGAGGCCGATGACGGCCCGGCCCTGGCCGCCGATGCGCCCACGCCGGAGCAGGCCGCGCAGCAGGCCGAACTGAACCGGGCGATTGAACGCTGCATCCGGGCGCTGCAATCCGACCAACGGCTGGTACTGGTGTTGAGCGACATCGAGGGCCTGAACTATCAGGAGATCGCCGACAGCACGGGGCTTAACCTGGGGACGGTCAAATCCCGCCTCAGCCGGGCGCGGGCCGGCGTGCGCGCCTGTCTGCAAGCCGTCCAGGAACTTTTGCCGTCGGTTTATCGTCTTAACAGTGAACGTGAATAACGTAATTTTCGGATTATCATGGCGCGCGACTTGACCCCACACGACTACGAACAGCTTTCCGCCTATCTGGACGGCGTTTTGAGCGAAGCAGAACGCCGGGCGCTGGAAGCGCGCCTGCTGGACGAACCGGATCTGCGCCGTGAACTGGAAGCCCTGCGAGCGACGGTGGTTTTGATACACGGCCTGCCGCCCGTCAAAGCCCCGCGCGATTTTACGCTGACCGCGCAGATGGCGCGCCCGCCCCGGCTGCTGTTCCTGCCCACGACGGCGGCCTTCAGCGCCGTCAGCGCCGCCGCCGCCACGCTGTTGGTCGCTCTGGGGCTGGTGTTGCTGCTGTCCCGCAGCGGCAGTCCGGCTGCCGCCCCGCCGCCGATGCTGGACGAACCGGCGGTCGCCTTGCAGATGACCATGCCCGCTGAGCAGGAAACCACCAAGCAGAACATGACGGCCACGCTGGCTGCCGCCACGCCGCTTGCCGAGATGGCGCTCGAATTTGCCGAAGCCGCTGCCAGCGCCGCCCAGGATTCCACGCTTCAGGGGGAAGATCAGGCTGCCCCGGCGGATGCCATGCTGGCGCCGGCCCCGGCAGGCGCGCTGCCGGAAGCTCCCCCCCCGGCTGGGACGCTGGGGCGCGTGTTCGGCGCGCAAGCCGAAGAAGCGTTCGATGCCGGCCTGACCCGGACACCCTCGCCGCCAGCGGCCTTGCTCGCCCAACCCGCTGCGCTTACCTTCACGCCGGGCGCCGCGAGCCTCGCGGCGCAGGCGACCATGACGCCCACCTCGCTTCCGACGGCGACACTTACGCGGACGCCGCGGCCGTCACCTTCGCCCACACCGCAGCCGACGCCTCTGCCGCCGCCTGCCCCGGCACTGGCCGCGCCGGACGGCCTGGGTATTGTTCTGCTGCTGGCCGGCGGGCTGCTGCTGGCACTGGCGCTGGCGACGACCGTGATACGGAGGCGGTCGTGAGCGCCCCGCGCGCGGCCAACTTCTGCCCGCTGTGCGGCGCGCGCCTGGAACAGCGCCGGCGTGATGGGGCGTTACGCCCGGTCTGCCCGGCTTGCGGACACACCGTATATTTTGACCCGAAAGTGGCGGTAGTGGTGCTGGTCATGCAGGCCGATCGGGTGCTGCTGGTCAAACGCGCTAACGAGCCGAAAAAAGGCTTTTGGACGCTGCCAGGCGGTTTTGTGGACGCCGGCGAAGACCCGCGCGCCGCCGCCAGCCGCGAAGTCGAAGAAGAAACCACGCTCCAGGTGCAGATCAACCGCCTGCTGGACGTTTTTTACACGCCAGACGACGGCGGCCTGGCGGACATTGTGATCGCTTACGACGCCGGTGTGACCGGCGGCGCGGCGCTGGCCGCCGACGATGCCGAAGCGGTTGCGTGGTTCGGGCGGGATGATGTTCCGCCGCTGGCCTTCCTGCCGACCGAACGGCTCATCCATGCCTGGGCGGCGGGCGAGTTCTGATTGGTTCGCAAGGGTCATCCACAGGCGAACCGATTTTCCCTAAGATGAAGTATCTGTTTGAAAAGTAAAAGTAGTAGGGACAGGTTTAGAAATCTGTCTCTACAGATAGATACATGAGATGCGGGGCATGGGAACATCGTTTACGCGCCGGGGTGAGTTCTGGTCAGGCGTCAAAGATACGCTGCCGATGATTGTCGGCGGGATTCCGTTCGGCATCATTTTCGGCGCGGTGGCCGTCACGTCGGGGCTGTCCCCGGCGGCCACGCTGGGAATGTCGCTGCTGGTGTTCGCCGGGTCGGCGCAGTTCATCGGCGCGGGGTTATTCGCGCAGGGGGTGGGGACGGCGGTCATCGTGCTGACGACCTTCGTCGTCAACCTGCGCCATGCGCTTTATGGCGCGTCGCTTGCGCCCTATGTGCGCCGGCTGTCGCACCGCTGGCTGCTGCCGTTGGGCTTCTGGTTAACCGACGAAACCTACGCCATCGTCATCCGGCGCTACCAGCAGCCGGACGAGTCGCCCTACAAACACTGGTATCATCTGGGATCGTCGGTGGCGATGTACAGCGACTGGCAGCTCAGCACGCTGGTCGGCGTGGTGGCCGGTCAGCAGTTTAAAGGGCTGGCCGACCTGGGCCTGGATTTTGCGATGGTGGTGACGTTTATCGGCATCGTCGTGCCGCTGGTGGTCACGCGCCCGATGCTGGTTTGCGCGATCACGGCGGGCGGGGTGGCGGCGCTGGCGAATGATCTGCCGCACAAACTGGGGCTGATGGCCGCCGCGCTGGCGGGCATCGCGGCGGGGCTGGCGGCGGAGCGGCTGGCGGGCCGCCGCGAACCGGCTCAGGAAACACAGGCCGCCGTTGAGGTAAAGGGCGCGTGATGGACGAATGGCTGTTGATTTTGGGCATGGCGCTGGTTACGTTCGGTGTGCGCTACCCCATGCTGGCCGTGATCGGGCGGCTGCGCCTGCCGGATACGGTGCTGCGGGCGCTGCGCTACGTGCCGGCGGCAGTGCTGACGGCCATCGTCGTCCCGGTGGTGCTGATGCCGGATGGCGCGCCTGATCTGCGGCTCGAAAACGCCCATCTGTCCGGTTCAATCGTGGCCGCGCTGGTCGCGTGGCGCACCAAAAACCTGCTGCTGACCATCGTGGTCGGCATGGGCGCTTTCCTGCTGCTGCGCGCTTTAAGCGCGTGATATTTTGATTTTCAATCCTCACCCCCCTCCAGCACCGGCTCGACTGCCACCGCCGGCGCGGGTAGGCGCAGCTTCCACAGCGCCAGCGGCGCAGCGGCGATCATACACGCGCCGGCCAGGATAAAAGCCGCTGCCGGGGCGATGTTGTTGTACAGCAGGCCGCCGATGTACGGCGCCGGCACCGCCAGCAGGCCGAGCGCCGTCATATACACGCCCCAGGTCATGCCGAGCGATTGGCGCGGCACGGCCTTGCTAACCAGCGACGAAAATGCCGGCACAATGAACGACTGCGCCACGCCGGCCAGCGTGAACACGATCACAAAAATGGTCAGGTTGGGTTTTAAAACGGTCACGCACCAGATTATTCCGAACAGCAGTGCGCCAAAAGCGATGCTGCGCCGTTCGCCAAAGCGGTCGGCAACCATACCGCCCGGCCACATCGCCAGCATACTGACGAAAGATGTCCAGGCGTACAGGGCGGTATAGGTGAAGGTGCTGACGCCGCCGACTTCGGTCACGAACTTCGGCAAAAACGGGATTGCAAGCTGCGTTCCTGCGTCCACTAGGCCGTCGGCAACAAACAGCCACATCAGCAGGCCGCCGGAAACCAGCAGCGCCAGCAGGCCGCGCACGTCCCGAACGAGTTCGGCGGGGTGGAGCGCCCGCATAGCGAAAGCCGAGCCGCGCGCCATGAGGATGCGAATGACGGTGGCGATGGCAAAAATGCCGGTGGCGACCCACAGCATGGGGCGGTAGCCGTAGTTTTGCGCCAGGAAGCCGCCCAGCAGCGGGCCGATGATGACGCAGATGAAAAACAGCGCATTAACCAGCCCAAAAGTGCTGCTGGTGCTGCCCTCCGGCGCTTTTTCGGCGGTGAACGCCTGGAAGCTCGGCCCAACCAGCGAACCGCCGATCTCGCTTAACAGCGCGCCGATCACCGCCCAGCCCCAGGTGGGGGCCAGCGCGAAACCCAGCAGCGATGCCATCCCCATCATGCCGCCGATGGCGATGGTCTGCAAGCGCCCCAGGTGGTCGGAAATCCAGCCGCCCAGGATGCGGAAACAGACCGACATAATCACTTGCAGCGTAAAAAACAGGCCGATCTGCTCGACGCTGGCGTCCAGCGACGCCAAGTACAGCGGCAGCAGCGGCATATACATAAACGTAGCGGTATTGGCGATAATCATTGCCAGCGTGAGCAGCAGCAGGTCACGCGGCATCTGGCGGATGCTCATGGGTGAATCCCCCTGGTAAACAGCGCCGGCACGCGCGTTTTAATGCGCGTTAACGGCACTGCTTTATTATACGCAGTGCGGGGGGACGGGGTTCGTTTACAACTTCCGCGCGATGCCGATCTGGTTGACGCCCAGGGCGAGCGGAGTGAAGGTCGTCCGCGTGACCACCTGCGCCAGCGCCGGCAGGCCGAACAGCCCGAACTGGACGGCTTTGGGGATGAGCGGCAGGTACGGCACATCCCATAGGCCGTCACCGAAGTGCCGCAGCATCTTCAGCCCGGCGGCTTCGCACCATGCCCGCCAGGTGGCCGGCGGGTGGACATTGATATGCGTTTTGTCCTTGCCGATGGCGTCGCTGTCGCGGTCTTTGAAGCGGCGCAGGCTGTAGTCCGGGTGCGGCGTGGCGAACAGCCACAGGCCGCCCGGTTCCAGGATGCGGCTGACTTCGCGTATCGTGCGGGCCGGGTCGGGCAGGTGTTCGACCAGGTGCAGCGCCACCACCACGCTGAACGCGCCGTCGTCGAAGGCGCTCAGGTCGTCGGCGCTCATCTGGATGGCCTGGACTTTGGGCGCGTTCAGGTGGGTTTGTTCGATGCTGTAATCAATCAGGTCAATGCCGGTGCAGCGAAAGTCGTCTTGCAGCAGGCCGAGCAGATGCCCCAGCCCGCAGCCCATCTCCAGCAGGGTGCGTTCCGGCGGCGCGCTGCTCCCCCCGGCGGCAGCCGTCCGCAAGCGCGGGCGTTCCGGGGGGGCGTAACGCCGCACCAGCGCGGCATAATAGCGCCGGGCAAACCAGTACATGCTGAATTTGCCCAGCCCCCGGTCGGCGTAGTTCCACTTCTGGAAATATTCGCGGGTGTAGTGTTCGGCGGGGACGCCGGGTTTTTCGCTCATGGCGTCTCTAGTGGGTGAATCGGCTCGGCGGCCAGGTCGTACAGGTCGAAACTCATGTCCGGCAGGTGCAGCACGCCGTAGGTATGCGACGAAATCCGCATACTGTTGAACATATACAGCGACCCCGGATTGATGACGCAGCCGTTGGCAACCCGGATATACATCGGCACGTGGGTATGGCCGACGATCAGAATATCCGCCTCCAGCGAGCCGAGCATCATATTCAGCAGCGTGTCCGAGATATGATCGCGGTACAGCCCCCAGATGTTATTGCCCGGCTTGCCATGACACATGAACACCTTATAACCCATAAACTTCCCCTGCCAGTTGATCGGCAGGTCATCCAGGAAGATCGCGTTATCGTGCGACAGGTTGTGGCTCCATTCGTCATGGTTGCCCTTGACGGTGACAATCCCTCGTCGTCGAATCAGGCTGACGACCTGATCCTGCTCCGGCCCGCGACCGATCAGGTCTCCGGCGCACAGGATATGCTCGACATGATGAAAATTGTCCAGGCGATCCAAAGCGGTTGTTAACGCGGCATAGTCTCCATGAATGTCCGCGATGATCCCAATATCCATCCCTCAACCCTAAAACAGACAGAATATGCGTCCTATTATATGCCAAAATCACCGTGATACAGCGGCGGATTAGCGCATCTGTTTGGGATTGGACATTAAAGATCGGTGAGAACGCTGTGATAGCTCCGATACCATTCCCAGGTGCGCGCCAGCCCTTCTTCGATACGTGTTTTCGGCTCGAAGCCCAGCAGCGCGCGGGCGCGAGTATTATCGCAGTAGGTCACGCGCGGCTCGCTAACCGGGGCGGGGGCGGGGCGGGTGAGGGCTTTTTTGCCGATCAACCGTTCGTAAATGTGGATGAACTCGGTCAGGGGGATGGGCGCGCCGCAGCCCAGGTTGATAATCTGGTAGCCCATCGGGCGTTCCAGCGCCGCCGCCACGCCGTTGATGATGTCGTCAATGTACGTCCAGTCGCGCTCCAGGCGGCCTTCATCATAGACGGTGATAACCCGGTCGTTAAGGATGGACTCGATTACTTTGATCGGCATCATGTCCGGGCGTCCCGACGGGCCATAGACGTTAAAAAAGCGCAGCACGGTAACGTTGAGGCCGAACAGTTGGTGATAGGTGTAGGCGAACAGTTCGGCGGCGCGTTTGCTGGCAGGGTAGGGGGCCAGCGGGAAATCCGGCGCGTCGTCTTCCGAAAAGGGTAGCCGTTTGGCCTGTCCATAAACCGACGAGGTGGAAGCCTGGACGAACACTTGCAGGCCGTACCGCCGGGCGATGTCCATCAGCGTGGTGCTGCCGACTGTATTCACCTCGGCATACAGCGGCCCCTGTTCGACCGAGTTCCGCACACCGGCCAGCGCCGCCATATGCGCGACGCGGGTGATGCCATACTGGTCGAAAAGCCGCTCCACCAGCGCCCGATCTCGGATGTCGCCCTCGATGACCACCGGCGTTTTGCCCAGCGCCGCCACGTTGGCGCGTTTGATGGCCGGGTCGTAATAAGCATCGAAGTTGTCCAGAATTACGACCGGCTGCCCTTGTTGGAGCAGGCGCGCGGCGAGCTGGCTGCCGATAAACCCTGCTCCACCCGTAATCAATGTCGTCATAAAATTCTGCCGATCCTTTCAAGACCAGAAAAAGCCCAGTTGATGGAGACAGTGGGCTTAAGACCACTGTCGTCACTTAAACCCACTGGCAGCGGGCTGAAGCCCGCTGTCTTGGCTTTAGCCCATTGGCAACGAGCTGAAGCCCGCTGTTAGCTTTAGCCCACTGTTCACTCAGGATCAGGCACAGTCTAATAGGTTTATCCATGAGTGTAGTATTTCCCGTTTGCCCGCACTGCCCGGCGGCGCATCTGACGCGCAGGATGACCGGCTCATCAAGCTCTGATATGCAATTGACGGGCGGATATGCTATTATCGCACATAAGCGCAGACGGTGACAAAAGGCATTCATGACTCACATCCTGCTCATTCGACATGCGGTAAACGATTATGTAAAGACGGGCAAACTGGCCGGCTGGACACCCGGTGTGCATCTGAACGAAGAAGGTTTGGCGCAGGCCGAAGCTCTGGGGCAGCGGCTGACCGATGCGCCCATCCAGCACCTGTATTCCAGCCCGTTGGAGCGCACGATGGAAACGGCGCAGGCGATCCAGAAATACCATCCCCATCTGACCATCCGGCATCATGCCGGCATCGGCGAGGTGCGTTACGGCGACTGGGAAGGGCAGGAGATTAGCAAACTGAGCCAGCGTAAGATGTGGCACGTCGTCCAACATTATCCCTCGCGCGCCAGCTTCCCCAACGGCGAGACGATGCGCGGCGTTCAGGAACGCGCTGTGAACGCGATTGAGGAACTGGTGGCGGCGCACCCGCGCGATATGGTGGCGGTGGTTTCTCATGCCGATTTGATTAAAATGATTCTGGCGCATTACCTGGGGATGCATCTGGATGCATTCCAGCGGATTGTGGTTTCCCCGGCTTCGATCAGCACGCTTTCGTTGGGGTATGGGCGTCCGTATGTGGCGGCCATGAATGATATTGCCCATGTGCTGCAACTGGAGCGCGAGCGCCGGCAGGCGAAGCAGGAAGTTCTTTGAGCGGCGTTTTACGATAAAGGCGAACCATGCCTGGTCAACAAATTGAATTAAATCCTGTAGATTTTATTACCGTTGGCACGATTGGCCCCAAAGGTCAGCGCATTTTCCATTTGCAGGGCGGCCAGGGAAAACAACTGGTTTCCCTCATCATTGAAAAAGAGCAGGCCTGGGCCTTGAGCGAAGCTATCGGCGAAATGCTTGATGATCTGGATAAACGGTATCCGCCTGCCGAGCCGTCGGTCGAACCCGCCAGCGTGGATATGGATTTGCGCGAGCCTATCGAGCCGCTTTTCCGAGTGGCGCAGATGGGGCTGGGGTATGACGAAGACCGCGATATGGTCGTCCTGGTAGCCCAGGAGGCGATTGTCGTGGACGAAGAAACGGACCCCGACCTGATCGAGCCGGGGGTCGTCCGTATGTGGTGCAGCCGGGGACAGATGCGCCTGTTAAGCCGCCACGCCCTGGATGTGGTGAAGGCCGGACGCCCAGACCCCAAACAGAATGGGCGGTTGATTTACTACTGGACATGAGCGAACACGAAACGCCACAAAAACCACCCTCGAAACCGGTCACGCTGGAACGGGTTGTGGAAGTGCTGGAAAAAGGCGACATTCACGCCGAACACGGCATCATGCGCTACAGTTCCAACTACACATTCCTTATTTCGGTGGCGTATGAGGGACTCATCCTGCCCTCGGTTTATAAACCGCAGCGGGGCGAGCGTCCGCTGTGGGATTTCCCGGAAGGCACGCTCTGTTACCGGGAAGTGGCGGCCTTCCTCACCTCGCAGGAGTTGGGCTGGCAGTTGGTGCCGCCGACGGTGCTGCGGGAAGGGCCGCGCGGCCTGGGGTCGGTGCAGTTTTTCATCGCACACGACCCGGAATTGAACTACTTCTCCTTCGACCCGATTATGATACCCCAACTGCGCGTTATGGCGGCCTTCGACTATCTGGTCAACAACGCCGACCGCAAAGGCGGCCACTGCCTGGTAGACGGCCAGGGGCATCTGTGGGGGATAGATCATGGCATCACCTTTCACAGCCAGCACAAACTGCGGACGGTGATCTGGGATTTTGCCGGCCAGCCGGTGCCGGATAACCTGCTGGCGGATGTTGACCGGCTGTGCGGCAAGCTGGATGACCTCAATTATCCCTACCGCCGGGCGCTTCATGATCTGCTGTCCGAGGCCGAGATTCGGGCGTTTCAGTCGCGCGTGCGCCACCTGCTGCGGACGAAACGTTATCCGCAGCCGGGCAGCGGCCCCAATTACCCCTGGCCGCCGGTATAAAAGCTGCTCTGCGCCCGTTCGGCTACAGCGCCGCATCCAGGATGGCGGCCAGCTCGTCTGGCGTCAGCGGGATGGGGTTGCCCTTCATGCTGCTGGCGCGCGCCGATTTATCCACGATTTCGGGAAAATGTTCAGCCCGGATGCCAAAAGCGGACAGCGGCGGAATCGCCAGCGCCGCGCCCAGGTCGCGCGCCCAGGCCGCGCCGTCTTCGGCGGTGGCGTCGGCGCGCCCGGTTAGCAGGCGCGCCGCTTCGGTATAACGGCGCAGCGATGGGCTGTCCGGCTGGCGTTTTTTGAGCGCGTTAATGTTGGCCGCCATGACGTGCGGCAGCAGCGCGGCACAGGCGACGCCGTGTGGAATGGGGAACATGCCCCCCAGCGGCCCGGCGAAACCATGCACTGCGCCCAGTTTGGCGTTTGCCAGCGCCAACCCGCCGAACAGGCTGACCAGGGACATGTCGGCGCGGGCTTCGGCATCGCTGCCGTTTTCGCAGGCACGGCGCAGCGACCGCGCGGCGCGTTTCAGGCCGTCCGTGCACAGGGGGTCGGTCAGCGGGCTGGCGGCGTGGGAAACAAACGGCTCCAGGCATTGGGTGAGCGCGTCCATGCCGGTGCTGGCGGTGACATTCGGCGGCAGGCTGTAGGTCAGTTCCGGGTCTACCAGCGCCGCGCGGGGCAGCATCAGTGGGCTGCGGAGGCTGACCTTAACCCGATGTTCAGTGGAGGCCAGCACCGCGTTGCGGGTGACTTCCGCGCCCGTTCCGGCGGTGGTTGGGATGGCGATATACGGCAGCGGCGGGGCGGCCAGGGTTTTGCCGGCGCCGATCACTTCCAGATAATCCAGCGGGTCGCCGGGATTCGTCACCAGCGCGGCGATGGCTTTGCCGGAGTCCAGCACGCTGCCGCCGCCGATGCCCAGCACCACGTCGCAGGCCGCCGCGCGCGCCAGCGCCACGCCTTCTTGAATGCGCTCGACGGTGGGTTCTTCCAGAATCGGGAACACGTCGTAGGTCAGGCCGCTGGCCTGGAGCGCCTCGAACAGCCCGGCGGCGCGTTCCGGCGTGTCGGTGGTGACGACCAGCGGGCGTTTGCCCATGCGGGCGGCCAGCGGGCCGGCTTCGCGCATCACACCCGCGCCGAATAATATCTGCCCGGCGGTAGCGAATTCAAAAATCATCGTATCTTCTCCTGAGTCGGCTGCTTTTTACCGGCGAAAGTTTAACACCAAACCGCCGCTCCCGGCAGGTTAGGTGAGAATTGGATTAAAGCGACCGGCCAGAGCCGAACTTTTGGCTGCTTTTAACGGTCTTTCTAAATAACCATCATGTGCAAATAATGATGTGTTTTTCCCTCAATGCGAGTCCCGGCTCCCCCCGCCGGGACTCGCGCCGATTCAGAGCGCGGTATAATAATGGGGCTGAACTACAACGTACCAGAAGGATATTATGCTTCGTTTTTGGGTTTCTTTAATCATCGGCCTGGTCGTCGGGCTGGGCATCGGCCTGTACCTGGGGTGGGTGCGTTTCCCGGTGGAGTTTGTAAACAGCCCTGCCAGCAGCCTGTCGCAGCGGTATAAAGACGATTTTATCGTCATGGTCGCTTCCGGTTATCTGAAGGATGGCGATCTGGGCGGGGCGGTCGAGCGCCTGCGCCTGCTGGGGGTGGCGAATATCCCGGCTTTTGTGCAGGAAGTCACCGAGCGGTACATCAGCAATTCGCAGGATGCCGATGACATCAGCGTGCTGGTAGCGCTTTCCGAAAACTTGGGTCGGCTGACGCCCATCATGCAGCCTTACCGGCGCATCACCGAAACGGGGGGCTAGATGGGCGATTACGAAACCGAAAACGGCGTCCCCCGCCGCAGCAAATACCGCCGCCCGCGCCGCGACATTTCCTGGGTTGGCCTGCTGATCGGCGTCGCGCTGGGGATCGGCGCGGGTTTGTTTTACGCCTGGGCGGTGGATACCCGCGTCGAGTACGATACCGAACCCTGGCAGCTTAAACCGTCCGACCGCGCCCAGTATATCGCTGCCGTTGCGCTCGGTTTTTCTTACGACAGCAATCTGAGCCGCGCCATTCAACGGCTGGTCGAACTGCGCCCGCAGGTAGACCCGATTCAGGAAGTGGCCGACGTGGCTTGCGACCTGGCGACCACCGGCTATGCCAGCACCAGCAGCGGCCTGCGCGCCATCCGCAGCATGATGCAGTTTTACCGGCTGCAAGGGCGCTCCGGCTGCGCCGATTCGCTGATTCCGTTTGAAGACCAGGCCACGCCGCAGGTGGTGATTGACCTGCCCACGCCCACACCGCTGCCCCCGGCCAGCAAAACCCCCACGCCGGAAAGCGTCGTGCGGCCCTCCCCGACTCCGCCGCGCGTGATCGCGCCCACCGTCCAGCCGCAGAGCGATTATATCATCGCCGCCATCAACACCTTTTGCGCGACCGGCAGTTCCGGCGTGATTGAGGTTTTCGTGCAGGATTTTAACGGCCAGGGCGTGCCGGGACAGGCGGTGCGCGCGCGTTGGGATGAAGGCAGCGATACCTTCTTCACCGGGCTGAAGCCGGAGCGCGGCCCCGGTTACGCTGATTTCCAGATGGAGGCCGGCAAGGGGTACATCGTCGAAATGCCGGGGCGTTCCGACCCGACTTCGCAGCCGCTGGTAGCCGCGCCGTGTGTAACCGAAGGCGGCGACGAGGCCATCAGTTCGTACCGTGTGTTCTTCCGTCCGGGGTAAATGGATAGACCCCCTCATCCCAACCCTTCTCCCCTCAGGGGACAATACGTCCCCATTCGGGGCGCCGAACTCCGGGGAGAAGGGCTAGAAACCGTTGATTTCTGTTCCCTTGCAAACAAAAGAGCGGGCATCTGCGCCCGCTCTTGTTATGAAAACCAGATGCTCCGGTGGGCTGGTCGTTAGTCTGCGCCGCTGGGAGACTGCACCGAGTCGCCGGCGACCCGGATGCCGCGCAGCCCGGCGAAAGCAAGGGCGAAACGCTGCCGCGTTTTACTCAGCGCCCGGCGCGGCGCGACGATCTTTACGCCGTACAGCGAGGCCTCCACAATGCCGCTGACCATGTACATAAAAAACAGCAGAATCCCGATATTGGTCAGCCGCGCGCCCAGGTCAACCGCCGGCATAAAAAACAGCGCGTTGACGATGGCGATGATGCCCATCAGCAAATAAAGGTACTGCGGCCAGATCATCTGGCCGTAAAAACCGGCCTGCCGCGTTTTGCGCGTCACTTTGTAGCTCGGTTTTTTGTTCTTCGAGCGGATGGCAATCCAGAACGCTTTGGCATACGTTGGGCAGTGGCTGACCCAATACTGCCACATACGTTTGAAAAATTCGTGGAAACCGCGCGCCAGCGAAGCGTAATACAGCACGCTGATGACCAGCCAGGGGAACAGCGCCGAACCTTCAATCGGCACAAATTGACCCGTCAGCAGCGACAGCAGCGGCGTGAGCATCAGCAGCGGCATAAAAAAGGTTGAGGTGGTGTAAAACAGCCCCAGTTCCAGATATTGAAGCCGCTGGCGCGGTTTTAGCCCCGGCATGACCAGCGGATTTTTGAACAAAAACAGCCGCCAGGTGTCTACCGCCCACGTGCCGCGCTGCTTCAGCAGCCCTGGCAGGTCGTCCGGGGCCAGGCCGAGCGTCAGCACTTCGTTATGATAGGCGGAGCGCCAGCCCGCGCAGTGGAGAAAATACGAGGTCGTCAGGTCTTCCACCACGTTCCAGGTGGCATAACCGCCGATGGATTTAACCGCTTCGATGCGCCACAGCACGCCGCTGCCGCATGAAAAGGCCGCGCCGCTGCCGTTGCGCCCCGGCTGAATCACATCGTAGAAGATACGGTCGCGCACGCCGAACGGGTCGCCGGGGGGAGCAATCGCTTCTTTGGGCGTTTGCACGAAGGCGATTTCCGGGTCGGTGAAGTAGCCGACCGTCTTTTTCAAGAAAGTGGGGTCAATTACCTCGTCGGCATCTTGCGTCAAGATCAGCGTGGCCTGGGGGAAAACCTCATCCAGGTGTTTTAGCGCAGAGTTGAGGTTCCCGGCTTTGGCGTCCTTGCGCGCGCCGGGGTTGTAGCCGATGCCGTGATATTCGGCCATACGCTGTACTTCTTCCCGGTGGCCGTCGTCGGAGATGAAGATATACAGCCGGTCTTGCGGGTAGTCCAGCTCTTTTAGCGACAGGGCGGTTTCTTCCAGGATGTCTACCGGCTCACCGTAGGTGGGGATGACTACCGCTACGTAGGGCAGATCGTCCGGCAGCGCAGGCGCTTCCCGAACATCTTTCGGCAAAGCCTGGTTGATGTAGCTAACCACCATCACCGAATACGTGCCGGCGATGCCCAGGAAATGAATAAGCGCGATCGGCGAAAACTGCGTTACCAGCACCTCGAAACTGTGCAGCAGGTAGCTTTGCCCGATGAATATCATCCACAGGCCGCTGATTCGCAGCGCCCACGTGCCGGAAAAAAGCCTGGGAAACCAGACTGCCAGCCCGAACAGCGCCATCAGGATAAAAATCGCCGGGCGCGGCCACAGGTACGGCCAAACCAGGGTGTTTAAATAACGCTGCAAAAAGAAGTTCGCTACAACGATTACGATCACCGCGATAGTTATCAACGGATGTTTGCGTATCAGTTTTATCATCGCTGCACGCTTTCTACTGGTGGCAGGAAGACGCGAATCCGAATCGGATCACCGTTGCCCAGTTCAACTGTCTGCTGGAAGTCCTGCCAATATCCGGCGGCTTCCAGCACCGGCTCCAGAACCTGATTCATCTCCGGCGTGTAATAATCGTCCAGAACCACATAATCTACGGCGTGTTCCAGGATTGCCAGTTTCATGGCATCCACGCCTTCAAATTCTTTGTATTCCATGTACCACGTGCTGAACCAGACATTACGGCTGCTCCAGATGTCGAAGTTGAAGGCATATTCGTAAATGGCCGAGCCAGAAGCCAGCACCAGATCGTCCGGGCTGACGCCCTTCTGCCGCAGGTACTCGATGGCTCCGCTTACGTCCGGCCAGCCGTTCTGAAAGCTCCAGTTGCGGTCGAGGGAATAGTTAACGAACCAGATTAACCCGGCGACCGTCACAACCGCCCCGAAAACGCGGCTGCGCCCGGTGCGCTGCAAACGCGCCACCACCGCCGCGATACCGTTCCCGGCCAGGGGGGCCAGGAAGATGAGCGCGTAAACGGCGTGTTTTTCCAGCGCGCGGAAATTTGACGAAACCAGATGATAGGCGGGCAGCGCCAGCGCCGACAGCAAAACACCTACAAGGGCCGCGATCGTCAGCGCGCGTGCCATCCTGCCGGGGAAACTGCCCAGCAGCCGCCGGGGAATAAAAAACGCGCCGAAACCGGCGGCCAGGATAGCCGGCCCGATTTCTTCGAGAATCACGCGCAAGACGACCAGACGATCTACTATGTCGGTCGAGTGTTTGCCGCTGAATACTTCGCCCAGGTCGAACAGGAAATACAGCACGTAAGCGCCGATCACCGCGATGACCACCGGCAGGAAACGGCTCGCCAGTGGGCGGATGGGTTTACGCTGAGCGACGAACAGCACGAAACCGATATAAACGAGAGTCGGCAGGTAGAGGATGGCGATATATTTGCCTAAAAAAGACAGGCTGAAAGCCGCCCCCGCTGCCAGCAGATAGGTCGTCTGGTGACGGGTGAGCGCGGCGGAGACGATGCAGAACAGGGCAATCGCCAGAAACGGCAGCCCCATTACGTCGTAGGTGGCGAACTGCCCGACGCTGATGCTGGCCCCCGACAGGCCGAATAAGAGCAGCGCCCACAGCGCCGGTTTAATGCCAAACAACTGCCGCGTGGTGATGAAAACGAACAGCGCCGCCGTCGTGCTGAGGATGGCGCTGAGGCCGCGCATCCCGATGACGCCGGCGATATTGTTGCTGAGCGCGGCGGCGGCGGGATAAAAATATGACCCGAACATCCAGGCCGAGGCGGCCTGCAAATCCTTCCCCGCCAGGACTTCCCGTCCGACGGTGGCGTAAATCGCTTCGTCCACAAACAGGGAGTTGTAGTTCAGGTTGGTGACGCGCACGGCGAGCGTCAAACCCAACAACAGCACAGCCAGCCCTACTTCCAGGCTGATGCGAGAGTGTACCTGTGGGATTGCCTGAAATTTCGCCTGCGCTATGCTTGCCATGACCACTCACCAAATTTAACCTAGCGTATCCTAGTACGCCCGCCCTTACAGATGCCTTTCAAAAAATTAGACCAACCTTTGGGAAGGTTATAGATTGGGTGAAAACCGCGTGGATTGTAAAAAGGTTCGTTGATTATTGTAGTGCGGTAAGGATTTTCTGATAAGGTTTATGAGCGGTTTCTTAATAAAACCTCATTCAATTTTCATGTAACAGGCGTTCAGCCGGGGGCCACGCCGCCAGCCGCAGCGAAGCAACGCGCAGGGCGGCATTGCCGGAGCGGGCCGGCTGCGCCCAGGCCAGATACAAAAAACGCTCTCCATCGGTCTGGAACGCCGGGGGGCCGATCAGCCCGGCGTCCGGCACGATGACCTGAAAACCGGCGGGTTGGCCGTCCTCAAAGTAGACGATGCTCAGATCATCCCCGGCCAGCGCCGCCGCCGGCAGGCGCTCAAAGTCTCCTTGTGCCGGCGCGGCCAGGCTCAACCACAGCTCGCCCGGCCCGGCGGCCAGCGCGTCCCCGGCGTTGAAGCCCGCCTCGAAAGTGCGGCCTGCCTGAACTTCGATGCCCAGCCGCCGCATGTCCTCCCAGGCGGCCGCTCCAGCCTGGCCGCTGCTAAACCAGGTTTCGCGCTCGCCGTCCGCGCGGGTGAGGTTGGCAAACAGATAACCGCGCGTGCGGTCATGGGCGGCGCTCAGGGTTTCCAACCGGTCGCCGGGAGCAAGATGGAGGGTAGTCACGGGTACAGGGCTGCTCAATGTGCCGCTTTCTGCATCAAAAGACGCGCGTTTGATCGTCCCGTCCGAAGGCTGCCACCAGAACAGGTCAGCTGCGCCGCCGTCCCGGCGGACGAACGACGGCCAGTCAGCGTCGGCGGCCAGCGACGCGGGGTTCCCCTGGCGCGGGCGTCCTGCCGGGTCTATATAATGCGCGCGCAGGCGGGGTTCAGCCGGCAGCCCGCCGCTGGACACAACCCACAGCGAGCCGTTATCGTTGGAGAGGACGGCATAACGCCGGGCGGCTTCGGCGGAAACCGGCGTTGGTCCGCGTTTGAGCGCCAGATCAGCCGTGATGACCGCTCCGTAGAGTCGGTTTTGGCCCTCCTCGTCGGCATCCAGCCATAACAAATGCCGGTCGCTGCCCGCCGCCGGGGCAAGCTGCTGGCCGTAAGGACGCGCCGGGGGCAGCGGCAAAACGACCACCGCCGTCACGCCGCCGGGGGTAATCGCGCGGGCATCCTGGTGGACGCCGGTTTCGTCTGCGCCAACCCAGGCCAGCATCAGCCCATCCACGCCGGCCCACATGGCGGGCGCGGCGCTCTGTTCCGCCTGCCCGACCGTCAAAGCCGGCCAGGCGGTCGTCGAAGGGGGCGCCGCCGCGCAGCCCGCCGCCAGCGCCAGCAGCGCGCGCAACATCCAGCGCATGACTCAGCTTTCCTTCAGCGGCGAAAGCCCGTCCGGCCCGGTGTAAATGACCGGGGATGGCGCATAATAAGCGACCGTCTGAACGATATAACGCGCTGCGTTCAGAGTGATGTTCGGCAGCACGGCTTCCAGCGGGCCGAAGTACAGGCCAACGTGATACCGCTCGCCGCCATGAATCAGATGCCGCACCACCCAACCCGCCGGCCCGCTCGCCCGCGCCGCGCGCGCCACTTCGACGGCGCTGATGTCCCCCCAGGGGATCGGCTGCCCATTCACCACCACTTCCCCGGCGTAGGGGTCGAAGTGCGCGCGAATGTAAAAGGCTTCGCCCCCTGTCAGTTCATCCAGGTCGGGCAGAACGTTGAGGCGCTGCAAATAAACGGTCAAAAAATCGCTCCTCAGGATGTGCCGTCGGGCAGCACTTCGATGATAATCGTCTCCGGCGCGCTGGAAACACCGTCCAGCCGGTAGGCCAGCGCCGTGAGGGCGTGCTGCCCCACACCCTGCGCCAGCCAGTTCATCGTGACGGCAAAGGTCGGCACGGAGGGGCTGATTTCCGGCTTGCCTTCCTGATGAAACACATCGTCCACCAGCAGTTCGATCCGCGCCACGCCGTCGCCGGCGTCGGCGGCCAGCAGTTCGATAGTCAGTTCTGCGCCTTCGAGGATGGTGCTGCCGTTAACCGGAAAACGGAACTCAACGCGCGGGATGTCCGGCGTTGGCAGAGGCGTCGGCGCGCCACGCTGTAAATTGCACGCGCCTAAAAACAGGCTTATCAGGATGATTAACACTCGACGCACGCCGACAGCCGCCCTGATTCTTCTTTGCCAAGCCACTGATTGAAGGTGAACAACCATTCGCGGTCGGTTTCGTCGTCCTTGACGCGCACCGTTTCTACATACCAGCCGGAGTCGGCGCTGGCGTCCTGGCCGATGCAGCAGCGCGTCAGGTCGCCCAGGTCCGGCACTTCCAGGATGAAACGATCCACGCTGCCGGATTCAAAGGCGAAAATGTCCTCCGGCGGCAGGTGCAGCACTTCGGTACGCCCGCCCGTCCCAAAAAGCTGGATGAACACGTTCGAGTCCGTCCCGCCCAGGGGCGCTTCGCCGGTTTTGACCCAGATGGTATAAATGTTGGTTTTCATCGGTTTTTCGTCCCGTTTAATGTTTAACCTGCCTACTCAATCTTAATCCGGCGCATAATCTCAAACACGACTATTATCCTGTTCAGTCGGCAGGGATGCAAGCTACAATAGGGTAGGGGCGTTTGGGCAAACGGAGGGCTGCGCGCCGCCATGCGAATTGATGTACTGACCCTGTTCCCGGCCATGTTCCAGGGGCCGATGACCGAAAGTATGCTGTGGAAGGCGCGCGATCGCGGCCTGCTGGAACTGCGCCTGCACGACATCCGCGACTTTTGCGCCGACAAACACCGCACCGCCGACGACATCCCTTACGGCGGCGGCGGCGGTATGATTATGAAGGCCGAGCCGGTGGTGGGCGCGGTGGAACACGCGCTGGCGGACGCGCCGCCGGGGACGCCGGTGATCCTGATGACGCCGCAGGGGCGCGTTTTTTCTCACCGGATAGCGAAGGAGCTGGCGGCGCACCCGCGCCTGGCGCTGGTATGCGGGCGCTACGAAGGCATAGACGACCGGGTGCGCCAGCTCGTTATCACCGACGAAATCAGCATCGGGGACTACGTGCTGACGGGCGGCGAACTGGCCGCGATGGTGGTGATTGACGCGGTGGTGCGGCATATCCCCGGTGTGCTGGGGGCCTGCTGGGCCGCCGACGAGGACAGCCACGCCGACGGCATTCTGGAAGGGCCGCATTATACCCGCCCGCCGGTATTCCGGGGGCTGGAAGTGCCTGGTATTCTTCAGCAGGGCGATCATGGTAAAATTCTGCGCTGGCGGCGCGAACAGGGACTGCGGCGCACCTGGTTGAATCGCCCGGATTTACTGCTTAAGGCCGATTTGACCGAAGATGAACGCTACCTGCTGGCGCAGTTTGCCGAGGAAATGATTCGGGCGCGGTCGTTGAGAAGGCTGTAGCCCCGGTTGAGGCGGCAGAGGCTTTCGGTTATACTGTGTGGGGTGTTCGATCAACGCACCCGCACGCACCAGAGAGGGTTCGAGCGAGGCTATGGCTCAGGAAACACGCGAAAAACGGTTGGAAGACGCGCTCAAAACGCTGCATTACGCGGTTGAAGGGATCAAAGCGACCGTCATCGTGAATATTGACGGCCTGCTGGTGGCCGCCTTCCCGCCGGGAGATGAAGAAAACCCGCACAAAAACCCGACCAGCAGCCCTCAGGTGGCCGCCATGTCCGCCACCCTGATCGGCCTAGCTGAGCGGACGCTGGGGCGGCTGGCCCAGGGCGACCTGGAACGGCTGTTAATGGAAGGCGAAGAGGGCGTCATGGTGGTCTACCCGGCGGGACGGGCCTCACTGGCGGTGCTGGTGCAAAAAGAAGCGCGGATGTCGCACGTCCTGTTTGCGACCAAAAAAGCTGCCTCCGAAGTAGCGGAAATCCTGGGTTATTAACCTGAGTTATTTGCGACCGGAAGACTGGAAAAACAGCCGCAGAACCATTTGCCCCAGGCGGACTTCATCGCCGTCGCGCAGTTGGTAAGGCCGGTGCGCGTTTAGGCGCGTGCCGTTGAGGAACGTGCCATTGCTGCTGCCCAGGTCGGAGACGTTAAGCTGCCGTTCCTGGAAACGAATGGCGGCATGGCGGCGGCTGACGCCCATCCGGTAGCCGGCATAGGCGGTTAGATCCACGTCCGGCATCGCGCCGGTGTTTGGGTCGCGCCGCCCCAGGATGATTTCGGCTTTGGGATAAACCAGCATCGGCATGGCCGCGCCTTCGATTTCCACGCGCAGCACCATATTTTCGGTAAAAACGCTGCCCCCCGCGCTCTCAATCGCTTTGGTCTGGCCGGTATCCAGCAGTTTTGCGCCTTCCTGTTCGGTGCTTTCTTGCTCGCGCTTCAGGTCGCGCGTGCCGACGCCGGTCTGTTTGCCAGTCGCCAGGTTAGTGCCGCAGTTTTCGCACAGCAGCACGCCGGGGCGGTTGCGGTGGCCGCAGTTCGGGCAGATCTGCCCGGCGGAAGCAGCAGGTTTGGGCGGCGCTGCCGGCGCGCCGGTAACGGGCGCGGTTGTAATTCCCGGCGCGATGGTATCGTCGGGTGCGGGTTTGGCGGCAGGTTTTTCGGCCTGCGGCGCGGGGGCGGTTTGGTCGGCTGCCGGTCTGGACTCGGCTTTTTCAACCGGTTTAACCGCGCTCTGGTCGGTTTCCGGTTTTTTCACCTCCGGGGCAGGGCTTTCAGTCCTGGGCGCGGCGGCGGACGGCAGGTGCGCCAGTTCGCCACCGTTGGCGGGCGGTTTTTTATCCGCCGTTTCACCGGGGGTTTGTGCGGATTCCGGCGGTTTGACAGCCGCTTCGTCCGGTTTTTTATCCGCCGCCGGTTTGTTCTCCGGCGCTTCGGCTTTGTCCGCAGGGACTGGAAGTTTGTTAGGTTGCTTATCCGGTTGGTCAGTCATGCCGGTTTGCCTAGTTGGATGAGATTTATGGTACTATTCTACAGTGTTGTAGAGACTTGATGCAAGTATGCTGCCCGCCGTCCCAAATGGTGTACGGATTTTGTTATAGAGCGTTCTCATGCGCCTGCGCCGTCTGTCGCGTCCCCTCTGGCTGCTGATCGCGCTGATCGTCCTGGCGGCGGCGGCGCGTTTATATCGTATTCAAACGCAAAGCATCTGGTTCGACGAAGGCTGGTCGGCCTATGCAGCCGTTCAGCCGACGCTGGTGGCAGCAATCGCAGCCGACCCGACTAATCCCCCTTTGTACTATCTTCTATTGAACATCGCCGCGCGTGGTTTTGGCGATAGCACTTTTGCGCTACGGTGGTTTTCCGCGCTGGTCGGCCTGCTGGTGATGCCGCTGGTTTACCGGCTGGGCCGCCGCCTATTTGACACACGCGCTGGCGTCTGGTCGGCGTTTTTGGCCGGGTTTTCGCCGCTGCTGTGGTGGGCATCGCAGGAAGCGCGCATGTATACGCTGCTGGCCGTCCTGGTGACGGCGGCGGCGCTGGCCTTTCACCGGCTGCTGGAGCGCCCGGCACGGTGGGTGTGGGCGGCACTGTGGGCCGCTGAAGTGGCGCTGCTGTACGCGCACAACACCGGCCCGGTGGCCGCCCTGTGGCTGAACGCCGCCGCGCTGCTGGCTTGGGCATTATACCGTCGCCCGAACTGGCGGCTTTGGCTGGCTGGGCAGGTGGTCGTTGGGCTGCTGTGGCTGCCCTGGTTTATCACCCGCTTTCTGCTGCTGCAAGAGGCCAACAGCGCCGTGACGAGCGCGCCGCTCCTGGATGCCGCGCTGTTGGCCCGCATGTGGGAATCGCTGTGGGCGGGTTCGTGGAGTCTGGTCGGGCAGGAGACGGTGGTTTCGGCGCTGGCTGCCGCGCTGCTGGTGCTGGCGCTGCTGCTGATTCCCTGGCGCAAACCCGCCGCACGCTGGCTGGTCGGCCATGCGGCGCTGCTGTCCGGCGGCCTGCTGCTGGGGCTGGCGATTCTGGGCAACGACCTGCACGGGCGCTATCTGGTGATGGTAACGCCGCTGCTGCTGGTCGCTATCGGCGCGGGGTTGGGGCGGCTGCGGCTGCGCTGGGCGGCGCGGGCTGCCGGGTTTTTCCTGGCCGCATTTGTGGCCGCTGTCTTTTTCGTCACTACTGGCCCGGCCTACCAGCACGACGACGTGCGCGGCATGGTGCGGTATTACGCCGATGCGCTGGCCGAAGATGATACCGTCCTGGCCTGGTCTTACGCCGACCGCTACGACCTGTGGTACTACTGGGAGCGCCTGGGCGTAAAAGCGCGGCGCGTGACACTGCCGGAAGGCGCAGATTTAGAGACTGTTCTGCCGCTGCTGCCGGAAAGCGGCGATGTGGCGCTTAACATCTGGTACGCGCAGCGCGCCGATTATCGCGGCATGATGGGCTGCCTGCTGGCGAATGGCACGATCAACCCGCCGGAGGTATTCACGGTATACGGTATGAGCAGCCAGCTTTACCGCGCGTCGGCGCTCAATCTGCCGGAATTACGCCCATTCGAGGCGATTTCCGGCCCGGCGCGTGTGGTGGCCGTTGGCGGCCTGCCATCCACGACTGCCGACCGCGCCCTGTGCCTGCCGGTGCAGATCACGCTGTTGCAAGACCTGGACGCCGATCTCAAGGCCGCAATCATCGTCCAGAACGGCCTGGGCTGGGAAGTGGCGCGCGCCGACGCGATTTTCGCCGATGCCGCCCAGCGCACCGGTTCGGCGCTGCCGGTGGGTTCGGCGCTGGCGGCTTACCCGCTGCTGCGGCTGCCTTACGGCGCGCCGCCGGGTCAGTATCCGGTGCTGCTGCGGCTGTACGACGAACAGGCCAGGCCGTCCGGCTACGAACTGTCGCCCGCGCCGGGCGCGCGTGCCGTTCTTGACCTGCCGTTGGGCGTGTGGGAAATTGTGCCGGGCGCGGACTGGGCGCGGGCGAACCGCGAACACGGGCTGCCGGTGACGGTGGATTTAACGCTCGACGGCCTGCGCCTGCTGGCGCACAACCAGACCAGCGGCATACTTCAAAACGGCGGCATCTTGCGGCTGGCGCTGCTGTGGTCGGGGCAGGGCGCGCTGCCCGGTTTAACGCTGGCCGGGGACGGCTGGCAGGTGGTCAGTTCGGCCCTCACCCCCAAGCCTTCTCCCTCAGGGAGAGGGGCTTTTAGCGCGATTCTCGATTGGCGCGAAATCCTCGTCCCGGTGGATGCAAAAGCCGGAGAAGCCCGGCTGCTGCTGCCGGATGGCCGTGCGCTGGCATCGTACATGGTCGAAGTTTTACCGGCGCTGTACGACGAGCCGGAATTTGACGAAACGGTAGGGGTGGACTTCCCCGGCGTGGGGATGCTGGCGGGTTTTTCGCTGGACGGCGATTCGTTCGACCGCAGCCGGGATGTGCCGGTGGCGCTGGTTTGGCGGGCAGGTCAGGCCGCCGAACGTAGTTATACCGTTTTTGTGCAGCTTGTCGACGCGGATGGCCGCGTGATCGCCCAGAGCGACTCGCTGCCGGTGGATGGCAGCCGCCCGACGACCGGCTGGCGTCCCGGCGAATACCTGCTCGACGCGCACCGGCTGAAGTTCCATGCTGATGCTGCGCCCGGCCCGGCGGCGCTGATCGCCGGCTTGTACGATGCGGCATCGGGCCAGCGTATCGAAATCCAGCCCGGATTGGATGCCGTGACGCTGGCGACCGGCATCCAGGTACGATGATGCCGTCGTTAGTCTGTAGTCGTTAGTCAAAAGACGAAATGGAATGGTCTGTTGTGTTTTTTCAGAACCAAAAACAGCCGGATGGCCGGTCATAAAATTCAGGCTCGATGAGATGAAACTGTGCCGGACAGAAGGGAGATACGAACATGGTGTTAACCCCGCCCGATCCTGAAGCCTACAGCCGTATTGTTTGGGACATCGTGCGGCAGATTCCGTCTGGCGCGGTCAGCACCTACGGGCAGATCGCCTCGATGATTCCGCCGCCGGAGGGTGCAGACCCGGACGATTATGCGCGCCTTGCGCCGGTATGGGTGGGCAAGGCGCTGAACGCTGTTTCCGCCGCCGATGCGCCAGACATCCCCTGGCAGCGGGTCGTTAACGGGCAGGGCGGCATCAGCCTGCCGGAAGGCAGCCGCGCCGCCCTTGAGCAGCGCGCACGCCTGGAGCGCGAGGGCGCGACTTTCGACAAAAACGGGCGCGTGAACTTGCAGCGCCTGGGTTGGGACGGCCCGAACGCCGGCTGGCTGGAGGCGCGCGGCCTGCTGCCGCCGCGCCCGCTCAAAACCCGGCCCGAAAGCGGCCAACTGCCGCTGTTTTAGCGCCGTTCGACTGATTGACATTTGGCGATGAGCGTGTTAGGCTCATTGTATCGTCAACACAGAGCTGATGATGGTGCGCCTGCCGCCCGGATGCGAGGCGCATAATGGGGGAAGCCGGTGAAAGTCCGGCGCTGTCCCGCAGCGGTAACTCCGGTTTGAGCCGGAGAAGCCCGAATGCCCGCCTTCATCACCGCTTGAGTACCACCTTCGTGGACAAAGGGGGTCGGGCATGGAATTTTATGCAACCTGCTCCCCGCCGCCCGGCGGGTTTTTGTTTGGCCGCCGGGTTCGCGGGCAGAGTGCGGCCAGTTGTCTCGGCGCGAGGGTGCTGCTGGCGGCAAAGCTCGTATCTCGCACCGAGGAGGCTTAAAATGAAGTTCCGTTTGTTGTTCGTGCTGCTGGCGGCTTTCCTGGTCGTCCCGGTTGTCGGCGCGCAGGAAGCCAATCTAACTGCCGCGTGCGTCGAGTCGTTCGACCCCGGCGTGGATTATTTCCCCGATAAAATCACCGTCGAGTATGCCCAGGGTTTCAGCGTCGAGTACTTCAACCATTACAAACTGGTGACGGTGCTGCTGCCCTGGCAGGGCGCGGACGCGCCGCTGCAATACCTGCTCGTCCAGTGCGGCACGCCCGCGCCGGATGGTTACGGCGAGACACCGGTGATCGAAGTGCCAAGCGCGCGGTTCGTCAGCATGTCCACCTCGTTCCTGCCGCACATCGTGGCGCAGGGGCTGCTCGACCGGCTGGTTGCCATAGATACGCCCCTGTACACCAGCAGCCCGGAGGTGCTGGCGCGTTTTGAGGCCGGCGACATCGCCGAGATCGGCGGCGGCGGCAGCGGCACAGCCCCCAACGTCGAGGCGCTGGTAGACCTGGAACCCGATCTGGTGCTGACGCAGCGGTTCAGCGCCGACGATACCAACCTGCCGGTGCTGGAACAGGCCGGTCTGCCGGTGGTCGTCAACGCCGATTTTCTGGATACCTCACCGCTCGGCCAGGCCGAGTGGGGCAAGTTCATCGCCCTGTTTTTTAATACCGAGGCACTGGCCGAAGAAACTTTCGCCGGCGTCGAGTCGCGCTACCAGGAACTGGCGGCGCTGGCCGCCGGCGCGGAAGCCCGGCCAACCGTCCTGGCGACCACACCGTTTGGCGATAACTGGTTTATGCCGGGCGGTCGCAGCTACCTGGCACAGCTGCTGGCCGACGCGGGCGCGGCTTACCTGTGGGCGGACGACGAGTCCACCGGCAGCCTGTTCCTGGATTTTGAAACGGTGGTTGACCGGGCCGCCGCCGCCGACTTCTGGGTGAATACCTTCCAGACGACGCTGGACGATCTGCTGGCGGCGGACGAACGGTTTGCCGGTTTCGCCGCCGTACAGAAGGGGAATGTGTATACCAACAACGCGCGCCAGAATGCCAACGGCGGCAGCGACTATTACGAAGCGGGGCAGGCCAACCCGGACATCATCCTGGCCGATCTAATTCGCATCTTTCATCCTGACCTGCTGCCCGACCATGAGCTGTATTTTTACAAACAGCTCGTTCCGGCAGAGGGATAGCGTAGTACAAACCCCCTCACCCCCAACCCCGCTCCCCCGAGTTCAGGGGAGCGGGGAGCGACGGGCGCGTTTTTCACCCCTCCTTGAATTCGGGAAGGCGACGGGGGTGGGATGAAAAGCATTACAAACGACGACAGAATCCGAGGGGCGGGCTGTTCGCTCGCCCCCGCACAAAAATAACTGGACGATGTTATGCGAGAAGCTGATATAAAACCGTATGCGCTGGAACAGGCGGCCTCTTTGCGCGGCCTCCACTTCCGGCTGGGGGCGCGGCGGCTGCTTTTGCTAACGCTGGCGGTGGGGCTGCTGGGCGCGTTTCTGCTCAGCTTGGCGGTGGGGTCGGTGAATATCCCGCTGCCGGAGATTGTGACCATCCTCGCCGGCGGGCAGGCCTCCCGCGCCACCTGGGAAACCATTGTGCTGAACTTCCGGCTGCCGAAGGCGCTCACGGCGCTGCTGGCGGGGGCGGCACTGGCGGTCGGCGGTTTGCAGATGCAGACGCTTTTCCGCAATCCACTGGCCGACCCCTACGTGCTGGGCATCAGTTCCGGGGCCAGCCTGGGAGTGGCGCTGGTGGTGATGAGCGCCGGGACGACCGGCTCGGTGCTGGTGGCCGGCCTGGGGCTGTTCGGCGATTTTGGCCTGGCGGCGGCGGCCAGCCTGGGCGCGGCGGTGGTGCTGGCGCTGGTGTTGGCGGTCGCCCGGCGGGTGCAGAGCGTCGTCACGCTGCTGATCCTGGGGCTGATGTTCGGCTATACGACCGGCGCGCTGGTCAGCCTGCTGGTTTACTTCAGCCTGGCTGACCGGGTGCAGGTTTACCTCAACTGGACGTTCGGCAGTTTTGGCGGCGTCACCTGGGGACAGATGCCGATTTTTGCGCCGGCGATTTTGCTCGGCCTGGCGGGCGCGTTTCTGCTCATCAAACCGCTGAACGCGCTGCTGCTGGGAGAGTCCTACGCGCGCAGCATGGGCGTGAACGTGCGGCGCGTGCGCGTGGGTATTATTGCCAGCACGGCGCTGCTGGCGGGCGCGGTGACGGCCTTCTGCGGCCCGATTGGCTTTCTCGGCATCGCCGTGCCGCACCTGTGCCGGGGCATCTTCGGCACGTCCGACCACGGAACGCTCGTCCCGGCGTCGGCGCTGCTGGGCGGCATCGTCGCGCTGCTGGCCGATCTGGCCGCGCAGGTGCCGGGCAGCCAGGTGATCCTGCCGCTAAACGCTGTCACGGCTTTGATCGGCGCGCCGGTCGTCATCTGGATCATCCTGCGCCGCCGCTCGCTGCAAGTCTCGTTTGGTGGATAGTGATGAAACCGAATCCGCCCGCTTTAGCCCTCAGCACGCAGCACCTGTCCATCGGCTACCGGCAGCCGCGCCGCCCGCCCCGCGTGGTGGCCGAGGATATTCAGGTGACGCTCAAACCCGGCGAACTGGTGTGCCTGATCGGCCCCAACGGCGCGGGTAAGTCCACACTGATGCGGACGCTGGCCGGGATGCAGCCGCCGCTGGCCGGGCGGGTGATGGTGATGGGCGAGGATGTGCGCGCCCTGACCCCGCGCGAGATGGCGCGGCGTTTGAGCATCGTGCTGACCGAACGGCTTGAGGTCGGGATTCTGCCCGCTTACGCGCTGGTCGCCCTGGGGCGCTACCCGTACACCGACTGGACGGGGCGGCTGACCCCCGACGACGAAGCCGCCGTCCGCCGCGCGATCACCGCCGTCGGCGCGGATGATCTGGCGGCGCGTTCGGTGGACGAACTGAGCGACGGCGAACGCCAGAAAATCCTGATCGCCCGCGCGCTGGCGCAGGAACCCGCCGTGATGCTGCTGGACGAGCCGACCGCCTATCTCGATCTGCCGCGCCGCGCCGAGATCATGCAGCTTTTGCGGCGGCTGGCGCGGGAAACCCGCCGCGCGATTCTGCTCTCGACGCACGATCTTGACCTGGCGCTGCGCTCTGCTGACCAGCTCTGGCTGATGCCGAAGGGTGGCCGGTTGGTGGCGGGCGCGCCGGAAGATTTAGTCCTCAGCGGCGCGCTTGAGGCGGCCTTTCGCGCCGAGGGCGTGACCTTCGATGCTTATACCGGCGCGTTTCGGATACCGGCCAGGCCGTCCGGCGTGGTGAGCGTGATCGGCGAAGGTGTTCCCGCCGTATGGACGGCGCGCGCCCTGGAGCGGGAGGGCTTCTGCGTCGTCCAGAACGAAACCGAAACGCCGCTGCGCGTCACGGTCGAGCCGGGCTGCTGGCGCGTGACGGCGGCGGGGCAGACGAGCAAATATACCTCGTTGTACGAGATGATCGCGTTTTTCCGCTCCGCCGGCGCTTAGCCGGCATCCCTCGCGCCTGACCTGCCCGACCTGTCCACTTGTACAGGCTGTTTCTCCGTCAATGGACTGGCTCATCTCTACCGTTTTTGTGTTACAATAAGCCTTGTACCCGTTTAAGCGGGTTGTTTGAATTTTGTGAATTGTTCCGGGTTCGGGCTTGCCATTTAACTGCTGACCTGTTATGATCTCTGCTGGCCTTTAGATGACTGGCTGTGGCGGCGTCTGCTTTTTGACCGGAACAGAACGAAAGGCTGTAGAATGCTCGACTTCATCTCGCGTCAGACCATCTCTTAACCCGGCAGTTCTCCCTGCTTCGTTTTTGGTCTTTATTCTGTTTGGGGAAGCCACCCGGCAGAACGCGCCGGGGTGCTGTTCCGACTCGCTTGAAAGGGTGCGAACTTGAACGTAAATCCCCTTCCGCAAGCCTATACATATGACTTGAAGCAGTCCGTGTCCAATAATCGTCTGCTCGGTTTCTGGCGCATGATGGCCGGCTTTCGCTGGCGCTATTTCGGCGCGATTGCCACGCTCGGCCTGGCGTCGGTGTTCAGCATGGTGTCGTTTTTGCTCATTCGCTACTTCGTGGACGAGGCGCTGCAAGCGCCAGACCTGGCTGCGATTCTGCCGCCGGTGGCGCTGGGCTTCGTCGGCCTGGCGCTGCTGCAAGGGCTGTTCAGCTTTTTAAGCGGCAAGCTGACGGCGCAGACCGCCGAAGGCGTGGCGCTGCGGCTGCGGAACTATATGTTCGACCATATCCAGCATCTGACATTCACCTATCATGACAACATGAAAACGGGTGAACTTATCCAACGCTGCACATCGGATGTGGACACCGTGCGCCGCTTCTTTTCCGAGCAGGCCATCGGTATCGGGCGTATTTTCATCCTGTTCAGCATCAACTTCGGCGCGCTGCTGTCGCTGCACGTCGGACTGGCGCTGCTGTCGGTGATCGTCATCCCGCCGATTGTCATCATGTCGCTGTTTTTCTTCCGCCGCGTGTCGAAAGCCTGGGACGAGTACGAACAGCAGGACGCTAAACTTTCGACCACCCTGCAAGAAAACCTGAGCGGCGTACGGGTGGTGAAAGCCTTCGCCCGCCAGCAGTACGAGCAGGACAAGTTCGAGGCCGACAACTACGAAAAGTTCCGGCGTGGCCGCCATTTTATGCTGATGCACAGCGGCTTCTGGCCGATCACGGATGTGATCTGCGGCGCGCAAATCCTGGCCGGGTATGGCGTAGCCGCCATCATGGTCATGGACGGCACGCTGACGCTGGGCGCGTACCTGGCGTATGCCGGGCTGCTCATCAACATCATCAACCCCATCCGCAACCTGGGGCGGTTGATCGTGCATATGTCTACCGGCATGGTGTCGTTCGAGCGCGTGATGCACGTCATCCGCGAGGAGCGCGAGCCGCTGACCAAGGGGGCGTTCCAGCCGGAAGGCAGCCTGAAGGGCGAAGTGGTGTTTAAGGATGTGTCCTTCGGGTACGACCCTGAAGCGCCGGTGTTGAAGGACATCAGTTTCACCGTCCGGCCAGGGCAGACGGTCGCGCTGCTGGGTTCGACCGGCTCCGGCAAAACGTCGGTCGTCAGCCTGCTGCCGCGTTTTTACGAGTATACCGGCGGCAGCATTACCATTGACGGCGCGGAACTGCGCGACTATCCGCGCCAGTACCTTCGCCGGCAGATCGGAATCGTGGAGCAGGAGCCGTTTCTGTTCTCGCGTACCATCCGGGAGAACATCACTTACGGCGTTGGGCGCGAGGTTTCCGACGACGAAGTGATCGCGGCGGCGCAGGCGGCAGCCATCCACGAGGTTATCGAAACCTTCCCGGATGGGTATAACACCCTGGTCGGCGAGCGCGGCGTGACGCTTTCCGGCGGGCAGAAACAGCGCGTGGTGCTGGCGCGCACGCTGCTCAAAGACCCGCGCATCCTCATCCTGGATGATGCTACATCGTCGGTGGACGCGGAAACCGAGGACTCAATCCGCGAGGCGCTGCTGCGCCTGATGCAGGGCCGCACCTCGTTCATCATCGCCCACCGCATCCAGACGGTCATGCGCGCCGACCTGATTCTGGTTTTTGACAAGGGCCGCATCATCCAGCGCGGCACGCACGAAGAACTGATGGCAGCGGGCGGCATGTACCGTCACGTTTACGATTTGCAGTCGCGTATTGAAGACGAACTGGAAAAGGAGATCGCCAGTGTCGGACTTCCACTATGAAGAAGAAGATTTCTCGTCGCAGTTCAACGGCGGGACGCTGATCCGCATCTTGCAGCAGGCGCGGCCCCATTGGAAGTGGGTGGCCGGCTTTGTGGTGGCGGTGGCGCTGGTGTCGTTCCTGGACGCCTTCTTCACGTATCTGAACAAACTCATCATTGACGAAGGCATTCTGGCCGCCGACCGCGATCGCCTGGTGGGGTTGATCGTCGTTTACGCTGCCATGATCTTTTTGCAGGCGGCGGCGGTGTTCACGTTCATCTATCTGTGCGGCATCCTGGGCCAGCGGGTGATGTACGATCTGCGAAAGAAGGTGTTTAACCACCTGCAAAACCTGTCGTTTTCGTACTTCGACCGCACGCCGGTCGGCTGGATTATGTCGCGCGTGGGTTCCGACACCGAGCGCATGGCCGACCTTATCACCTGGAACATGCTGGACATTGTATGGTCGGTGACGAATATCGTCATGGCGCTGGTGTTTATGGCAACCATCCACTGGCAGCTTACGCTGGTGGTGCTGCTGCTTATTCCGGTGCTGGTAGTGGTGGCCGTGTGGTTCAAACAGAAAATTCTGGTTGAGTACCGCAAGGCGCGCAAGCTCAATTCCAAGATCACCGGCACGTACAACGAAAATATCACCGGCGTGCGGGTGGTGAAGGCGCTCAACCGCGAGGCCGCCAACCTGAAGGAATTCGACGGCCTGACGAGTGATATGTACCGCGCGGGCTATCGCGCGGCCTGGCTGTCGGCGCTGTTCCTGCCGGTGGTGCAGTTTCTCAGCGCGGTCGCCGTCGGCGCGGTGGTCTGGTTCGGCGGCCTGGAAACGCAGGTTGGCGGCATCACTATCGGCGGCATTCAGGCCTTCATCGCCTACATCACCTTTATGATGTGGCCGGTGCAGGAAATGGCGCGCGTGTATGCCGAAATGCAGCAGGCGGTCGCCTCTGCCGAGCGGTTCTTCTCGCTGCTGGACTCAAAGCCGGAAGTGGTCAACCGTCCCGGCGCGGTCGAGGCGGATACCATGCGCGGCACGATTGAGTTCGACAATGTGACGTTTTACTACCAGCCGGAAAAGCCGGTGCTGACGAACTTCAACCTGACGGTGAAGGCCGGCGAAACGATTGCGCTGGTCGGCCCGACCGGCGGCGGCAAAAGCACCATCGTCAACCTGCTCAGCCGCTTTTACGAGCCGAAGGCCGGGGTTATCCGCATCAATGGCCGCGACTACACCGAATACACGCTGCACGCCATTCATGCGCGGCTGGGCGTGGTGCTGCAAACGCCGCACCTGTTTTCCGGCACGATTCGAGAGAACATTCGCTACGGGCGGCTGGACGCCACCGACGCGGAGGTCGAGGAAGCGGCGCGGCTGGCCGGCGCGCACGAGTTCATCACCGCGCTGGAACACGGCTACGACGAGCCGGTGGGCGAGGGCGGCGTGCTGCTCTCGGTTGGTCAGAAGCAGCTTATCAGCCTGGCGCGGGCCATCCTGGCGCAGCCGGACATCTTCATCATGGACGAGGCCACCAGCTCGGTAGATACGCTGACCGAGGCGCTCATCCAGCAGGGCATGGAAAACGTGATGAAAAACAGCACCAGTTTTGTCATCGCGCACCGGCTGTCCACCATCCGCCGTGCCGACCGCATCCTGGTGATCGAAAACGGCGGCATCAGCGAGATGGGCAACCATGCCGAACTGATACGCCAGAAGGGCCACTACTACAACCTGTACACGACGCAGTTCCGGCAGGCACTGGAACAGCAGTACGACCCCTTCGCCAACGGCGCGCGGGCGAACGGCCACAGCGCCAACGGCCACCAGGCCGAGGAGAACGTGGCGTAAGGGAAGTGCTGAAGTTCGAGTGCTGAGTAGGGAGTACCGAGTCAGGGCGGGGCGGATCGCAAGCGGTTCGCCCCGTTTGCGTTCAGGCTTCAAAAACCTGCGCCACTTCCAGCGTGAAGCCGGGCAGGAGGTCGCCGCCGGGGACAGACTGCCCGATGCGGTATTTCTCCGGTCTTTTGTCCGGGAAATGGACTTCGACCTGTTTTTTGTCCGGCAGCACCAGCCACACCTGCCGCGTGCCAAAACGGAAATAATCGTCAATTTTGTCGGTCATGGCCGAGTAGGTTTGCGAGGGCGAGATAATCTCTATCGCCAGATCGGGCGCGCGGAAGATAAACCCCTGCGTCGGTGTGACGTTTTCCAACGACACAAAAGCGACATCCGGTTCGCACATGCGGCGAATGTCTCCCGGTTGGCCGTCGAGGACGAAGGTTACATCGCCGGGGTAAACGCGCCCCAGTTTGTGTTTAACGACATAACCGCCGATGAGAACGATCAACAACGCTTCAATCCAGCCGTGTTCTTCGCCGGTGGTGACTTTTTCCTCGTTTTTATCCAGGCCGACCCACTCGCTGTTCACGATTTCGAGGTGTTCGTAACCCGGCGCTGCCAGCACTTCCGCCGCAATCGCTTCTGTGATCGGGCGCGCTGCCAGCAGGTCGTCAATCCGTATTGTCTCCCTTGCCGTCATGATGGTTCTTCGCCCCATATCGCCTGATCGGTAATTTTATTATACGTTATTTGCCGACTGTTCCGCTTTTAGCCGTTCAATTCGCATATGGGGGCAAAAGTGGGTTTGAAACGCCAAGCACGCCAGGTGCGCCAAGAACTATAACCTCACGGTACATCATCCGCGATTTCAGTATACATCCATTACGCCTTCACCCGGTTCACGAACTCGTCGAACAGGTAGAGCGAATCGTGCGGGCCGGGCGAGGCTTCCGGGTGGTACTGCACGCTGAACGCGCCTAACCCAACGTGCCGCAGCCCTTCCACCGTGTTGTCGTTCAGGTTGATGTGGGTGATTTCCGCGCCGCTCAGGTCGCTGTCCGGCGTGACGGCGAAGCCGTGATTGTGGCTGCTGATCTCCACCACGCCGGTGAGCAGATTCTTGACCGGCTGGTTGCCACCGCGATGCCCGAAGCGCATTTTTTCGGTGCGCCCGCCCAGCGCCAGCCCCAGGATTTGATGCCCCAGGCAGATGCCGAACACCGGCGTTTTGCCCAGCAGTTCGCGCACGTTCTGGATGGCATAGGTCACGGCTGCCGGGTCGCCGGGGCCGTTGCTGAGGAATACACCCGCCGGGTTGAGCGCCAGCACGTCGGCGGCGGGCGTGTGCGCCGGGACGACGCGCACTCGCAGGCCCCGGTCGGTCATCATACGTAAAATATTACGTTTGATGCCGAAGTCGTAGGCCACCACCAGCGGGCCGGCGGGGTCGTAGCGGTGGCTGCGATACCACTGCGGGTCGCTGCGTTCCGTCCAGTTGTATGGCTCGGCACAGGTTACGTCGTCTACCAGATTCCAGCCGGACATATCCGGCGACTGCCGCGCTCGTTCGACCAGCGCCGCCGGGTCGTCCGCCGCTTCGCCATGCGCGATGGCCGCCCGCATCACCCCCCGGCTGCGAATATGCCGCACCAGCGCCCGTGTGGAGATGTCGCTGAGGCCGATGATACCCTGCGCCTTAAGGTATTCGTCCAGGTCGCCCTGGGTGCGCCAGTTGCTCACCACCGGGCTGAGCGCCCGCACCACAAAACCCGCCACCCATACCCGGTCGGACTCCACATCTTCCGGGTTGATGCCGGTATTGCCGACATGCGGCACGGTCATGGTGACGATCTGCCGGTGATAGGACGGGTCGGTGAGGATTTCCTGGTAGCCAGTCATGGAGGTATTAAAGACCAGTTCGCCGGTCTGCACACCTTCCGCGCCGAACCCCACACCCGTATATAGGCTGCCGTCTTCCAGCGCCAGACATCCCTGCATGGATTACCCCTTAAAACAGGCGGAGCGGGTTTCCCAACCCACCCACGAATATCACGAACGATAATCGGCGTTGATCGCCACATATTCGGCGCTCAGGTCGCACGTCCACACCAGCGCCGCGCCGTCCCCCGCGCCGCAGTCCAGCCGGATGCTGACCGACGGCAGACGCATAATGTCGCCGGCCTGTTCTTCGCGGTAGGCCGTTGGCATTCCGTTCTCGAACAGCAGCAGGCCGCCTTCCGTCCCGGTCGTGGTTTCGCCGGGGAACAGCCACAGCCGCAGTTGATCGGGATTGACCGGAACACCGGAACGCCCCGCCGCCGCCACGATGCGTCCCCAGTTGGCGTCGCTGCCGAAGAAGGCCGTTTTAACCAGTGACGAAGTGGCGATGGTATTGGCGATCAACCGCGCTGCCGCCTCGTCCGGCGCGCCGGTGACGAGAATGCTGATGAACTTAGTCGCGCCTTCGCCGTCGCGCACGATATCCAGCGCCAGCTTGCGGCTGACGGCCCGCACCGCGTCCGGGTACTGGCCGACCGGCGTTTCCAGCGCCCCGGACTGGCCGTTTGACAGCAGCAGCACCGTATCGTTGGTACTCATGTCGCCGTCCACGACGATCCGGTTAAAGGACTGTTCGGCGGCGGCGTGCAGCAGCGGCTGGAGCGGAGCGGGGAAACGCGCGTTTGTCACCACCAGTCCCAGCATGGTCGCCATGTTGGGCGCGATCATGCCCGCGCCTTTGGCGATACCGGCGATCTGGTAGGGCTGCCCATTTGCCGCCGTCAGCGCCGCCGAGGCCATTTTGGGGCGCGTGTCGGTGGTCATGATGGCGCGCGCGGCGGCTTCCCAGTGGTTTTCACCCAGCGCGCCCGCCGCCAGTTCGACGCCGCGTTTGATTTTGTCCATCGGAAGCTGTGTGCCGATGACGCCGGTGGACATAACCAGCACTTCATCTTCGCCGCAGCCGGTATATTCGGCTACCCAACGCGCGGTTTGCAGGGCGTTATCAATCCCCTGCTGGCCGGTGCAGGCGTTGGCGCAGCCGGCATTAATCGCCACCGCCCGGATGCGGTCGGGGGTGGCCTTCAGCCGCTCCATATCCACCAGCACCGGCGCGGCCTGCACCCGGTTGGTGGTGAACACGCCCGCTGCCGTGCAAGGGGCATCGCTGAACACCAGCGCAAAATCGAGCGCGCCGTTTTTTTTGAGGCCGCAGTGTACGCCCGCGACCTTAAAACCCGGCACACTCACGATTGTTGGTAAAACGTCAACCATTGTAAGTTCTACCCTCAACAAATGCTGTTACGGATGCCCGATAAATTTCAGGCCATCCCGGCCAGAATCGTGGTCAGCTTGTCCACCAGTTCATCTACGTGTTTTTTCTCGACGATCAGCGGCGGCACAAACCGGATGACATTCGGCCCGGCATTGACCAGGATCAGCCCGTGTTCGTAACCGGCTTCGATCACGGCGGCGGCATCAATTGCTAATTCCAGGCCGACCATCAGGCCGCGACCGCGCACGTCCTTCACCAGCGGGCTGTTGATCTCCGACAGGCGCTCTAGCAGATACGCGCCCACCTCCCGCACCTGCGCCAGAAATTCGGGCCGGCTGACTCGCCTGAGAACCACCCGCGCGGCGGCAGTCACCAGCGGGCCGCCGGCGAAGGTCGTGCCGTGTTCGCCGGGGTGCATGGCGGCGGCGACCGCCTCGGTCATCAAAATCGCGCCGATGGGCAGGCCGCCCGCCAGCGGTTTGGCGGCGGTCAGGATGTCCGGCGTGATGCCGCTGTGTTCGTATGCCCACAGCGTCCCGGTGCGCCCCATGCCGCACTGGATTTCGTCGAAAATCAGCAGCGCCTCGTGCCGGTCGCACAGGTCGCGCAGGCCGCGCAAAAATTCGTCCGTCGCCACGTAAATGCCGCCTTCGCCCTGCACCGGCTCGATGATGACGGCGGCAGTTTTGTCGCCAATGGCGGCGGCGGCGCTGTCCAGGTTGTTGAACTCTGCCACTACCACGCCGGGCATCAGGGGTTGGAAGGGCTGCTGGTATTTGTCGCGCGGCGTCAGTGCCAGTGAACCCATCGTCCGGCCATGAAACGCACCGCTAAAACAGACGATTTCGTGTTTGTCCGGGCGGCCTTTTTCGTAGGCTACCTTGCGGGCGAACTTGATCGCGCCTTCGTTGGCTTCTGTGCCGCTGTTGGTGAAAAACACCCGGTCGGCGAAGGAACTTTCTACCAGCATCCGCGCCAGTTCGACCTGCGGCGCGGTGTGGTACAGGTTGCTGACGTGGATGAGGCCGCTGGTCACACCCTGTTTGATGGCCTGGGTCAGTTCCGGGTCGCCGTAACCCAGGGCGTTGACGGCGATACCGGCCACCCAGTCCAGGTAAGCTTTGCCGTTAGCGTCGAACAGGCGCACGCCTTCGCCGTGCATGAGGGCAAACGGGGCGCGTTTGTAGGTCTGCGCCAGGTACAGGTGTTCTTGCTCGATGATTTGCTGATTGTTCGGGATTTCGCCCATTGTGTTCCCCTTTATCAAAATCAAACGCGGCTCTCAACCCGCCGCAGGTAATCCGCCCAGTGGAGCTTTTCTTCCAGCCAGCGGTCGGAGACTTTGTGCGTCTCCAGCCAGCCGTTTTCAACCTCGTACTGCATGATCGCCCGGCACCAGCCCAGGATTTGCTGAACGGCTTGAGGCTGCAGGCGCGGCGACGCCAGGATGTGCAGCACCAGCTTCCGGCTGCGCTCGGAGTCGCGCGCCAGGGTGTTGTACATCAGGTGGTGCAGTTCGTGGCAGTTGGCGCACAACTGCACCGTGACGCGGTTTTCGCCGTGTGTTGCCACGTCCCACAGGTGATGCCGGTGCGAAACCGGATACCCGCAGGCCGAACAGGGCGTCAGACGTTCCTGGCTGGTGGGCCGCCGACGGCGCATAGCCTTGCGGTAGCGGTGCGCCCGGTAAAAATCAATCCACTGCTCGCAGATGGTGATGCGTTCTTCCGGCGTCGTCCGGCTGGCGAAAGCGTCCTCGAACGCCTGGATGATTTCGTCGGCCAGCTTTTTGTGGTACACGTACCGGATGAGCGCGTACAGTTCTTCGACCAGCGCCTTTTCACGAGAATCTGCCATCATGTCGCCCATACATTCCGCTTACCCGCGAACCCAAAGGCTCAATTGTAACGCAAAAGCGGCTAGAATGTATGTGCTATCTTTTCCCGCTTACGCCGTCAGGCGGCTGGCGAAGCGGCGGGCGAAGGCTGTGCCGCCGCCGCTTTTCAGCCCGGCCAGGTTGGTAATCACCGCTTCCGGCACGCCGTCGTCCAGGGCTTGCAGCGCCGTCCGCACCTTTGGAATCATGCCGCCGAAGATCGTGCCGCCGGCGATCAGGCTTTCCGTCTGCTCCGGGGTGAGCGTCTCGATGCGCTGCCCGCCCACCAGCACACCCTCGACGTTGGTCAGAAAAATCACCCGCCCGGCCCCCACCGCCGCCGCGACCGCCCCGGCCACGTGGTCGGCGTTGACGTTGAGGGCGCTTTCTGCCCCCAGGCACACCGGCGCGATCACCGGCGTGATGCCGCGCGCCAGCAGGTCGAGCAGCACGTCGCCGCGCACGGTGGTCACGCGCCCGGTGAAACCCATGTCTTCGGTCGGGTGCGGCATTTTTTCGGCGCGCACCAGTCCCCGATCAAGACCGCGTAACCCCATCGCCTCCACGCCGCCGGCCAGCAGATGACGCACCAGACGTTGATTGACCAGGCCGCCCAGCACCATTTCGACCACCGCCAATGAGGGTGCGTCCGTCACGCGAATGCCGTCCAGGTAGCGCGGCTGGATGCCCATCGTCTGCTGCATGGCGGAAATTTCGCGCCCGCCGCCGTGTACGATCACGACCGGCGCGCCGACCGCCTTCACCGCCGGGGCCAGTTCGGCCAAAAAGGCCGGGTCGTCAATTTCGTTGCCGCCGATTTTAATGACTACAGGCTGCGCCATGTTATCCGCTCCTTTATAAAGTAATCAATACGATGGCCGCCAGCGCCGCCAGGACTCCGGCCAGTTGAATCTGCGCGAGGTGTTCCTTGATGACCAGGCGGGCGAGCAGGATGGTTGACGCCGGATACAGCGACGACACCACCGCCGCGATGTCCAGCCGCCCGGCCTGCGTCGCGGCCAGGAAAAAGACGTTGCCGGCCACATCCAGCGCGCTGGACAGCAGCACCAGACCGATCAGGCTGCGGCTGTTGGGCAGCACCGCGTTCGTCCGGTGTTTCGACAGCACGAAGCCGAGCATCACCGTCGCCGACGCGCACCGCGCCGCCACCAGCGGCCAGAAAACCGCGCCGGTCTGGATTTGATCCATCAGAATGAAGAAAATGCCGAAGCCGAATCCGGCTAGAATCGCCAGGCCGATATTGCCGGCTTTACCGTCGCCGTTTGGTGCGGCGGAAACCAGCCAGATGGCGAGGAACGCCAATCCAAAACCGGCCATCTGCAAAACGGTTGGCAGCCCGCTCGAACCGATGCTGAACAGCACCGGCAGCCCCGCCGTCAGCACGCCGGAGACGGGCGCAGCAATGCCCATTCGCCCCGAAGCCAGCGCCCGGTACAGGGTCACCAGACCGCCCAGGCCGGCCAGCCCGGCCACGCTGCCCCAGACGGCATCCTGTAGGGTGGGCAGGGGTTCGGCGGCCAGCAGCGCCAGCGCCACCAGCAGCAGCAGTCCGAAAACGTGCGAGATGAGGACGACGCCGATTACGCTGGTTTTGCGGGTCGCCAGTCCACCGTTAAAGTCGCCTGCGCCCCACGACAGCGCCGACAGCAGACCGAACGTTACGGCGGTTAATTCTGGACTCAGCCCGGTCATGTTTATACCAGTCCCAGCGTTTCCGGCAGGTCGAACATCAGGTTAAAACACTGGACGGCCTGCCCGGACGCGCCTTTCCGCAGGTTGTCCGTAACGCTGGTGATGTGCAGGTAGCGCGGCGTAACCGGCGTCAGGCTGATGGCCGCGCAATTGGTGCGAACCACGTGTTTGAGCGCGGCCTGCTGGCCGGTCGGCAGCACCTTTACCAGCGGTTCGCTGCCATAAATTTCTTCGTACAGGCTTTGGGCGTTTGCGCTGTCGAAGCCTGGCCGGAGCGTGACATAAATGCTCGCCATCAGGCCGCGATCTACCGGCAGCAGGTGCGGCGTGAAAATCAGCGGCCCGACCCGACCGTTCAGTTTACCGATTTCCTGCTCGATTTCACCGACGTGCCGGTGTGACCGCCCCGGACTGTAGGGCGACAGATTACCGAACACCTCGACAAAGTGCAGGTGCGGTTTGGGTTCGCGCCCCGCGCCGGAAACGCCCGATTTAGCGTCCACGATGACCGGCGTATCCTCGGCGATGGCGTGCGCCTTCAGCAGCGGGTACAGGCCGAGCAGGGTGGTGGTGGGATAGCAGCCCGGCGCGGCGATTAACGATTGGCCGCGCAGCCGTTCCCGGTTGATCTCCGGCAGGCCGTAGGGCGTGGGCAGCAGTTCGGGGTTCGGGTGCGGGTGGCCGTACCACTGGTGGTAGGCTTCCGGCGTATCCAGCCGTAAATCGGCGGAAAGGTCAACCACCTTCAGCCCCGCCGCGCGCGCGCGCGCGGCCACCGGCGCGGAGGCTAGGTGCGGCAGCGCCAGGAAAACGGCGTCCGCTTCGTCCAGCGGGGCATCCCCCGGCGGGATGTACTTCAGCGCCGTACCGGGGACAGCTTGGCCGGCCTGCCCGCCGGACGTGGCGAAAACCAGTTCGACTGCCGGATGCCCGGTCAGGATTTCCACCAGGTCCTGCCCGGCATAACCGGATGCTCCATACACGCCAACGCGGATTTTTTCGCTCATATCGGACTGTTCTCTCCTCCATAAAAACAAAAACCCCCGGCCTGCATTCTGTGAGGCCAGGGGGTGGGTTTCGCGGTTCGGTGGCGCTGCGCCTAACGCAAAAATCCCGCCTCGACCTCACAGGTCAGCGGGCGGCGGCTGCGACGACGCGGGCTGTCGGGTTGTTCGCGGCGGGATAACATCGGCCAAAACCTGTTCAAAAACACCCCTCGTTTATGAAGTGTATGCAACATCGGCGGTCAAGTCAATCGGCGAGCGGGGCAGGGGCAAAAAGTTCGGATAGATTGTCTTTTGCCTTTGTACAAACTGCCTGATGGGGTGGGTTTCTAACCCCGCCCCTACGCGCTCTAAGAGTTTATCCGTAAACCCACCAGACAGTGGGCTTAAGCCCACTGTTCTGCTATCAGATCAATCGGTTTATGGATAGATACTAAGGCCATCTAGTGCCACGCGGCGCGCTGGTATGATACAATGCGGCGGGTGCAGATAGAGGATTTTATGTGGCACACGGAAATTCGACAGCACACACGCCATAATTTTACCGTGAATGTACTGGACGGCGCGTTTTTCGGGCTGGGCCTGGGGTTCGCCTCGACCGTCACCGTCATCCCCCTGTTCATCAATTCGCTGACCGATTCCCGGCTTTTGATCGGGCTGGTCGCCTCGCTGCATACGATTGGCTGGCAGCTTCCTCAACTGCTGACCGCCGGGCGGGTTTCGCGGCTGCGGCGTTATAAACCGATGGTGATGTGGATGACCATCCAGGAACGCTGGCCGTTTTTGGGGCTGGCGCTGGTGGCGCTGTTGGTTCCAACGCTGGGCAGGGAACTGAGCCTGCCGCTGGCCTTCCTGCTGGTGACGTGGCATTCGCTGGGCGGCGGCCTGACGGCGACCGCCTGGCAGAGTATGATCGGCAAAATCATGCCCGCCGAACGCATCGGCACGTTTTTCGGCACGCAGTCGGCGGCGGCCAACCTGCTTGCCAGCGGCGGCGCGGTGGTGGCCGGTTTTTTGCTGTTTAACGTGGCCGCGCCCTACAATTTCGCGCTCTGTTTTCTGCTGACCGGGCTGTTTATGACCATCTCGCTCGGTTTCCTGGCGATGACCCGCGAGCCGGAACATGCCGTCCAGCCGACCGGTGATTCCGGCCATGCCGACTGGTCGCAGATGGCGGGTATTGTGCGGCGGGACGGAAACTTCCGCTGGTATCTGGTGGCGCGGATGCTGTCGCAGGTGGCCTGGATGGCGATCAGCTTTTACACCGTGTATGCCGTGACGCGCTTCGGTATGAGCGAAGAAACGGTCGGGATTTTGACCGGCCTGCTGATGCTGTCCCAGGCGCTCGCCAACCCGATTCTGGGCTGGATGGGCGACCGGTGGGGACACCGGACGATCTATGTGGCGGGCGCGCTGATGATGACGGCCAGCGCGGCGATTGCCCTGCTGGCCCCGGAAGCGGGCTGGCTGTATGCGGCTTTCGCCCTGGCCGGCTGCGCGAACGCGGTGATCTGGTCAATTGCTATGTCGTTTACGCTGGAGTTCGGCGAGGGGCAGGAAAAACCGCTTTACATCGGCCTGGCGAATACGCTGATCGCGCCGGTGACGCTGCTTGCGCCGATGATCGGCGGCGGGCTGGCGGACGCTTTTGGTTTTGGAGTTCCTTTTATCCTGTCGGTGGTGGCCGGGCTGGCGACGGCTTTCCTGCTTTATTTTGTGGTGCGCGACCCGCGCCAGAGGCTCGCCGAAACGCTGCCGCAGCCGCTGGCCGCGCCCCTGCCGGGCGAATGAAACCGGGGCGGTTGCAGACAAACGGTTGACAAAACCGCCGCCGGCGAATTTAATGCCTGTAGCTTAACCTCAGAATAATGATAGGCGCGCGCCATGCCTCGACGAACTGATCTCCATACCGTGATGGTTATCGGCTCTGGCCCGATTGTGATCGGCCAGGGCTGCGAGTTTGATTATTCCGGCGTGCAAGCCTGTAAGGTGCTGCGGCGCGAGGGCTACCGTATCGTGCTGGTGAACTCCAACCCCGCCACCATCATGACCGACCCGGAATTTGCCGACGCCACCTATATCGAACCGCTGACGCCGGAGATATGCGAACGCATCATCGAGGCGGAGCGCCCGGACGCCATCCTGCCGACGGTGGGCGGGCAGACGGCGCTGAACCTGGCGCTGGCGCTGCACCAGCGCGGCGTGCTGGAAAAATACGGCATCGAACTGATCGGCGCGAGTCTGCCGAGCATCGAACTGGCCGAAGACCGGCAGTTGTTCAAGGATGCCATGACCGCCATCGGGCTGAAGTCCCCGCCGAGCGAAGTGGTCGGTTCGGTGGAGGGCGCCCTCAGCGCCGCCGAGCGCCTGGGGTATCCGGCGCTGGTGCGGCCTTCGTTCACGCTGGGCGGGTCGGGCGGCGGCGTGGCGCACGACCAGGCCGAACTGCGCGAAATCGCCGAACGCGGCCTCAAACTCAGCCCCATCGGGCAAATTCTGGTGGACAAAAGCCTGCTGGGCTGGAAAGAATATGAACTGGAAGTGATGCGCGACGCGCGCGGGAATTTTGTGGTCGTCTGCACCATCGAAAACCTCGACCCGATGGGCGTGCACACTGGCGACAGCATCACCGTCGCCCCGGCGCAAACGCTGACCGACAAGGAACTACAGCGCCTGCGCGACGCGGCCAGGGCCGTCCTGGACAAGGTGGGGCTGGCGACCGGCGGCGCAAACGTGCAGTTCGCCATCAACCCCGACGACGGCGACGTGTACGTGATCGAGATGAACCCGCGCGTATCGCGTTCGTCGGCGCTGGCGAGCAAAGCGACCGGTTTTCCCATCGCCAAAATCGCCGCCCTGCTGGCGGTCGGCTTCAGCCTGGACGAAATCCCCAACGACATCACGCGCGTGACGCCGGCCAGCTTCGAGCCGTCGCTGGATTATGTGGTTGTTAAAATCCCGCGCTGGAATTTTGAAAAGTTCGCCGGGGTGGACAAAGTGCTTGGCCCGCAGATGAAGGCCGTCGGCGAGGTGATGGCGATTGGCCGCACCTTCCCAGAAGCCTTGCAAAAGGGCATTCGCGCGCTGGACATCGGCATGGTGGGTTTTGGCAGCAAGCTGGAAGCAACGCCGCCGGAAGCCCTGCGCCTGCCGACCGCGCAGCGGTTGTTCCAGGTGGCGTCGGCGTTGTTCGACGGGATGCCGCTGCAAGAGGTGGCCGCCACCACCGGTTTCGACCCCTGGTTTGTGCGGCAGATGGCCGACATCATACACATCCAGCGGACCATCATCGGCAAAAAACTGACGCTGGAGCGGCTGGACGCGGCGGACTTCCGCAAGCTCAAACGCTATGGCTTCAGCGACGCGCATATCGCGCAGCTTGTCGGCGTGGACGAAACGGCGGTGCGCGATCGGCGCAAGGCGCTGGGCATCACACCCGTGTATTACCGCGTGGATACCTGCGCGGCGGAGTTCGAGGCACACACGCCTTACCTGTATTCCACCTACGAGGACGGCGACGAGGCCGAACCGACTGGCAGGCCGAAAGTGGTCATCCTGGGCGGCGGCCCGAACCGCATTGGGCAGGGCATTGAGTTCGACACCTGCTGCGTTCATGCCTGTTTTGCCCTGCGGGAGATGGGTTACGAAACCATCATGGTCAACTGCAACCCGGAGACGGTCAGCACCGACTACGATACCGCCGACCGGCTGTACTTCGAGCCGCTGACCGCCGAGGACGTGCTGAACATCATTGATGTGGAAAGGCCGGACGGCGTGCTGGTACAGTTCGGCGGGCAGACGCCGCTGAATATCGCCCACGCGCTGGCGGCGGCGGGCGCGCCCATCTGGGGAACGTCGGTGGAGACGATTGATCTGGCCGAAGACCGCGAACGCTTTAATGCCCTAATGCGCGAACTGGACATCCCGCAGCCGGAAGGCGCGACGGCTATGAACAAAAACGAGGCGCTGGCGGCGGCGGATCGCATCGGCTACCCGGTGCTGGTGCGCCCCAGCTATGTGCTGGGCGGGCGCGGCATGGCGCTGGCCTTCGACGCCGATATGCTGGCCGGCTGGCTGGATAAACAGATCACCTGGGGCGAACATCCGGTGCTGATTGACCGGTTTTTAGACGACGCTTTCGAGGTGGACGTAGACGCCTTGTGCGACGGGCAGCGCGTCACCATCGGCGGCATCATGCAGCACATCGAAGAAGCCGGCGTCCACAGCGGCGACTCGGCCTGCGTGCTGCCGCCCTACAAAATCAGCATGTATCATATCGAAATCATCCGCGAATATACCCAGCGCATCGGCAGGGCGCTGGGCGTGAAGGGGCTGTTTAACATCCAGTTCGCCATCAAGGACGAGGTGGTTTACGTGCTGGAGGTCAACCCTCGCGCCAGCCGCACTGTGCCGTTTGTCGGCAAGGCCACCGGCCACCCACTGGCGCGTTACGCGGCACAGATCACAGCGGGCAGGACGCTGGACGAAATCGGCTTCCTGGAAGAACCGCGCGTGGACGGCTTTTTCGTCAAGGAAGCGGTGCTGCCGTTCCAGAAGTTCCCCGGTGTGGATGCGCGCCTGGGGCCGGAGATGCGTTCTACCGGCGAGGTGATGGGACACGCTTCCGGCTTCGGCCATGCGTTTGCGAAAGCCGAGATGGCCGCCGGTACGGCACTACCGCTGGATGGCGGTGTGTTCATCAGCGTCAACGATTTCGACAAAGGCGCGGTGGTCAAAATCGCCCGCGACCTGCACAAACTGGGTTTTGTGCTGCTGGCGACCGCCGGCACGGCCTACTGGCTGCAAACCGTCGGGCTGCCGGCGATACCCGTGAACAAGGTCAGCGAAGGCTCGCCGCACGTCGTAGACCGGATTCGCGCCGGGGACATCCAGCTTATCATCAATACCCCGCGCGGCGGGCAGGCGCACGCCGACGGCGCGTTGATTCGCGGCGCGGCGCACCAGTACGGCGTGCCGATCATCACCACCATGAGCGCGGCGATGGCCGCTGTGCAGGGCATCAAGGCCATCAAGCAGAAGCCGCTGCGCGTCCGCAGCTTGCAGGCGCATCATGGAAAGTGAGCGGGAAAGCATGGCCGATTCTGCCGTATTGACTGATTTTCAGGGACGCTCAATCCGGCTCACAGACGAACGCTGGGAGCATATTCTTTATCGAAAAAGCGCCGTAAAACCCCAACCTTCAGGTTTCGGGATATAAGGCGGCCTGTATGAGTCGCTTTTCGTGTATACTGTCTGTGTAGCGAAAACACGTGATACAAAATCCAGCATGAGCCAAAGTGTTGACATTCGCAGAACCTACAAGTATCGCCTGTATCGCTCGAAGCGCGACTTTCGTCTGCATGATGCGATCAACGTTTCGGGCATCATGAAGAAGGTCGGCAGCATCAACCAGAAGGAAGGTCAGCGGCACATCGCGCGGCGGCACATTCGTATTGCCGATAAGCGGCGAGACTTTCACTTCCAGTTGGCGCACGATCTGTGTGATTATTACGACATACTCATCTTTGAAGACCTGAACCTGCAAGGCATGAAGGCGCTGTGGGGGCGTAAAGTCAGCGACCTGGGTTTTGC
>JAPKMO010000029.1 GCA_026645945.1 Anaerolineae bacterium | reverse complement strand
GCGCGTTTTTCCGGGCTGCCGGCGGTGGCGAAGATTTCCGCCCCGGCGCGCTGGGCAAGCTGCACCGCCGCCATACCGACACCGCCCGCCGCCGCATGAATTAACACGCGCTCGCCTGCCGCCAGTTTGCCGAGATAGATCAGCGTGTAATAAGCGGTGATGAAGGGAATTGCCACGCCGGCAGCCTCCTCGAACGAGAGCGCCGGCGGTTTAGGTGCGGCCAGCACCGCATCGGCGGTCACAAACGTGCCGAAGCATCCCCCAGCTAGGGCGATCACGTCGTCGCCCGGTTTGAACGCCGTTACGCCTTCGCCGATCGCAGTCACTCGCCCGGCGCACTCGCCGCCCAGCGGGCCGGGGTCGCCCGGATACATGCCCAACGTGTTCAGAACATCCTTAAAATTCAGCCCCGCTGCATGGACGCGGATTTCAATCTGACCAGGGCCGGGGCGCTGGCGGGCCGTCGGTCGCAAAACCAGATTATCCAGCGTACCCCGCGCCGTGATCTGAAGCTGCGCCGGCTGTTCGGCGTCCGCCGGTCGGCGCTGAATGCCCTGGCCGCGCACCAGCCGCGCGGCGTACCAGCCGCCATTACGCGCCGCGATCTGATCTTCGCCATCTGCCGCCCAAACTGCTTCCAACAGCATATGGTCGTTATCGGCGGTCTCTGCCGGGTCGAGGTCAACTCGCACGGCGCGCAGTTCGGGATGCTCCAGCGCAATCACTTTGCCCAGTCCCCACAGCGGCGACTGTTCCACCGCTACAGGCTGCGTTTCCCATGCGGCAGGCTGCGCCCCGCGCGTCACCAGCCATAAACGCGGCGCTTCTCCGCCAACTGCCGCCAGCGCCTTGACCAGATTCAGCGCGCTGCCATAACCCAGCGGCAGCGCCCAGTCCAGCGCGCCGGGTTCGATGTCCAGACTCCACAGATGCACCACGCCGCGATAGGGCGCACCGCCGGCGTCTTGCAGGACGCGCCGGTAATCGGCGGCTTCCGCCGGGTTGATCTGCCAGCAGTTATCACCCAACGCCGCGTAAGCCTCACCGGGAACGACCAGCGCGCAGTTCTGCCCGCGCGCCTGGAGATCATTCGCCAGTTTTTGCCCCGCGCCGCCAGAATCGGCAAAAATCAACCAGTTTCCACGTTCCTGGGCGGCATTCTGCGCCAGGATAACCGCTTGTTCCATGAAGTCTGCGCTGTTTTCCGGCAGCGCCGCCGCCCCGGCGAAACCAGCCTTCCGCAGCACATCAAACCACTGCGCCGGTTTGAGCAGCGGGTACGCCGGGCGCAGGTCACTGTCCACAAACCGCCACCAGCCGTCCGTCAGCCCAAAGGTGATGTCCACCCAGCGCTCCGGCGCGGTCACTTCCAGCATCAGCAGCAGGCCGCCCGGCGCGAGAAGCTGGCGGATAAACCCAAGAGTTTGTCGCAGGTCGGCAGTAGCATGAATGACATTGGCCGCGATCACCAGATCGAACGACTGCCCGGCCAACCCCTGCGCCGCCGGGTCAGCCTCGATGTCAAGCGTCTGGTAGCGTATGAACGGATATTCGGCAAATTTCTGCTCCGCCCTGGCGATGAACAGCGGCGAAATATCGGTGAACAGGTACGACACCCGATCTGACGGCAGAACCGGCGCGACGTAAGAGGTCGTGCCGCCCGTACCGCCGCCGATCTCTAGGATGCGAATCGTGCGATCTTGCGGCAGCCGCTCTACCGCCGCCGCCACCGCTTCACCCACCAGCCCGTTATAGATATGCGCGACCGGCGGTTCGCGGTACAGGCGTTCGGCGGTAGCGATGCCGCCGTCCGGGAACAGCAGTTGCAGATAATCCACCTGGCCGTTCAGCGCCTCTGCAAGCTGTTCGCCGCAGCGCCCGGTAATTTCCAGCTGGGCGCTATATTCCGGGTACTGCTCGATCAATTCGTCCAGACGCGCCTGAGTCTGCTGTACAGACGGCAGCGCATCCACGACTTCCCACCCATCACCGGCGCGGTTGAGAAAACCGTCTTCGCTCAGAATTTCCAGCAGCCGCCCCAGCAAGCGCCAGTGCTGCCGGAGTATACCCAGATCATCGGCCAGTTCTTCGGCAGAAAATCGTTCGCCGGGGTGGGGATTCCAGCCCAACCGCTGCAAAGCCTGAGCCACATAACCGGCGCTCAGTTTTTCCACCTGCGGCAGCAGTTCCCCGGTGTAGCGGGACAGCCGGTGCTGCGCCGCCAGCGCCGCCAATCGCGGCTGAAGCTGTTCGGCCAACTGCGCCGGCGCGGGCAGATCGCGCGTTTCTACCGGGCCGGCCACCTGCCCCAAACCTTCGAGTGGCAGCCAGGCCGCCTCATACAGCCAGTCATCTACCTGCGGCTGCGCCAGGCTGAGGAGAATATCCTGGCTGGCGCGTTTGAAGCGCATCCCCAGAATTTCCGCAATCACCTGACCGCCATCGTCCAGCACGCGCACATCCCCGCCGAACGTTTCCCGCTGGCCGTCCACCCCGCTGTGAAGCTGCGCGTATCCCCACACCTGCGCCGACGGCTGCCGGTGCAGGCGGAAATAATCGAAGCTCAACGGCAGAAAGACCTCGCCGGTATCCGGCATGGTGGCAGCCATCACCTGTACGCAGGCATCCAGCAGCGCCGGGTGCATGTGGTAGGCCAACAGCTCCGGCGTGTTAGTTTCCGGCAGGCGTATCAGACCTAGCGCCTCGCCGTCGCGCCGATAGATTTCGACCACGCCTTTTAAGCTGCTGCCGAAATCCAGGCCGCTGTCGCGCAAGCGCGCATAATGCGCTTCCCCACCGATCGTCTCCGTACAGCGGGCGCGCACCGCTTCCAGCGAAATCGCCTGCGGCGCGGCGGGTTTTTCGCTGGTGATCGTGCCGGATGCGTGAAGCTGCCAGTCTTCGTCGCCCTCGCCCTGGCTGAAACACTCGAAGGCGGCTCGCTCGCCTTCACGCGGCGTCACGACGACCTGAACCGCGCGCCCTTCATCCCCCACCACCAGCGTTTCGTGGATCACAAAATCTTCGACCTGCCCGCCGCCGTATAGAACCTGTCCAGCCGCCGCTGCCGCTTCGATAAAGCCGGTGGCAGGCAGCAACGCCGTACCGTAAATGCGGTGATCGTTCAAAAACGGCAGCGTATCGGTGGACAGAACATTCTCGAATTGGACGATCTTCAGCGGCGAGCGCACGCGGCTGCCCAACAGCGGGTGCAGCACATCCCCACGCGGCGCGGCGGCCCGGCGGGTCTGCGCCTTAAACTGCGCCACCCAATAACTGCTGCGCTGGAAAGGATAAGTCGGCAGCGCCAGCTTGCGGCGTGGATAATCCCGGTCGAAGCCGGCCCAATCCACACCCACGCCCCCGACATACAGTTCCCCCAGGCTGCCGAGCATCTGCTCCCAGTCGTTTCGCCCGGGACGCAGCGAAGGCAGCCACAAACCGGAGTTTTCGACATCCGCCAGACATCGCTGGCCCATACCCAGCAGCGTCGGGCCGGGGCCAATCTCCAGGAAAATCTCGTACCCCTGCCGGTGTAGGGACTCAATCGTGCGTGCGAACTGCACCGGCTGGCGCACATGCCCCCGCCAGTAAGCCGGTGTCATCACTTCCGCCCCGGCAGCCTGTCCGGTCACGTTTGAGAGCAGCCGGATACGCGGCGGCGCATACCGCACTGAAGCCGCTTCCCGCTCAAACGGGTCGAGGATGGAGTCCATCAGCGGCGAATGGAACGCATGGGACACCACCAGCCGCTTCGATTTGACCCCTTCGCTTTTAAGCGCATCGAGTATCGTCTGCACGGCGGCCCCGTCGCCCGAAATGACAATATTATCTGGCCCGTTCACCGCCGCTATAGACACGGAATCGGCGTAAGCGGCAATCGCCTCTGTCACGCGCGCCTCGCTGGCAAACACCGCTGCCATCGCCCCACCTTCCGGCAGGCTGCTCATCAAGCGCCCGCGCGCGGCAATCAGACGGAGTCCATCCTTCAGGCTGAACACCCCGGCGACACAGGCGGCTACGTATTCCCCCACGCTGTGGCCCATCACGGCAGAAGGCTCAACACCCCACGAGCGCCACAGTTCCGCCAGGGCATATTCCAGCGCGAACAGCGCCGGCTGCGTATAGGCCGTGTCATCCAGCAGCGTCGATTCCTCGCCCGGTTCGGGGTATAAAACCGAAAGCAGCGGGTGTTCCAGGTGCAGCGCTAAAATCTCCGCGCACCGGTCGAGCGCCGCGCGAAAAGTAGGCTGCGTTTCATATAACTGCCGTCCCATGTTTACATACTGCGCGCCCTGACCGGTGAACAGGAAAGCGATTTTGGGTTTATCCACCCGCTCGACTGCGCCGCGCGCCAGTGCGGCGGTTTCCCGTCCGTTCAGGAAAGCATTCAGTTTATCGCGCAGATCATCTGGCGACTCGGCGGTGATGGCCATCCGGTGCTGAAAATGCGCCCGCCCCGCATTGGCGGTAAAACACACATCCGCCAGCGGCGCGGCAGCCTCATTCGCGAGATAACCGGCCAAACGTCCGGCCAGTTCGCGCAGCGCCGTTTCATTTCTAGCGGACAGCGCCAGCACATGCAGCGGGCGTTCTATCGCCGCTTCAACCGGCTCAACGGCGGGCGCGGCTTCCAAGACGATATGCGCGTTCGTGCCGCTAAAGCCAAACGAACTCACCCCGGCGATCAGCCTGCCATCCACGCCGTACCAGGGCGTTAATTCGGTCGGCACGATGATCGGCCACTTTTGCCAGGGGATGTGCGGGCTGGGATTATGAAAATGCAAGTGCGGCGGGATTTCGCGGTGCTGTAAACACAACACGGCTTTCATCAGACCGGCGATTCCCGCCGTCGCTTCCAGGTGGCCGATGTTGGTTTTAACCGAGCCGATGGCGAGTGGGTTATCGCCAGTTCGTCCTGCACACAGCGCCGCGCCGATGGCCTGCACTTCAATCGGGTCGCCAAGCGATGTACCCGTGCCGTGTGTCTCGATGTAACCCACCTGCCCCGCTTCAACGCCGGCGTTTTCCAGCGCCGCGCGGATAACCGCCTGCTGCGCCGGGCCGTTGGGCGCGGTCAAGCCGCTGCTGGGACCGTCCTGGTTAAGCGCCGACCCGCGTATCACCGCCAGGATGCGGTCGCCATCGGCCTGCGCGTCCGACAGACGCTTCATGACGATCATGCCGCAGCCTTCACCGCGCACAAAACCATCGGCATCTGCGTCGAAGGTTCTGCACCGGCCATCCTGTGCCAACATGCCGTACTTCGACAGCGCCACGTAATTATCGGGCGAGAGCATCAGGTTCACGCCGCCGGCCAGCGCCATCCGGCATTCGCCGTTCCGCAGGCTTTGCACCGCCAGATGGGTCGCCACCAGCGACGATGAACAAGCCGTATCTATCGTCAGGCTTGGCCCTTGCAGCCCCAGGAAATAAGACAGCCGCCCGGATACGATGCTGTGCGCGATGCCGGAAGCATAATAAGCGTCCAGCAGCGTGGGGTCGCCGGCCTTCATAAAAAGCTGGGCGTAGTCGCTGCTCGTCACAGCCACGAATACCCCCGCCGAAACACCCGAAAGTTTGTCCGGCGCGATGCCGGCGTCTTCCAGCGCCTCCCAACTGACTTCCAGCAGAAGCCGCTGCTGCGGGTCCATGCTGCCCGCCTCCCGTGGAGAAATGCTGAAAAACTGGGGATCGAAGTGGTCTACCGGCTGGCGGATGAACGCCCCGTACCGCACCGAACTTTTCCCCGGCACGTCCGGGTCAGGGTCATAAAACGCCTCAACATCCCAGCGATCTGACGGAATTTCGGTGATCGCATCCACGCCGTTCCGCAGCAAATCCCAGAACAGTGACGGGTTATCCGCGCCGCCGGGAAAACGACAGCCCATCCCTACGATAGCTATCGGCTCTGTCCGCGCATACTCGACTGCATCGAGCCTAGCCTGCATCTCCTCCAGCGCCAGAAAAGCCTGCTTTAATGGCGAGAGTTGCGTCCCATCCGTCTTACCGGTCATAAACCATCCCCCAATCCATGCACATCAAAAACTACCCGGAAGACATAAATTACGCCTAAAATTGCGCGGCTAATCGCTGTCTTTCCGGGACTGATGTTGTACTCGCGGGCGATCTTCCTAGCGCCGGAGTTTTTTCAGTAAAAGGGCTTCCACTTCTTCATCAGATAAATCAGCAATTTCCGCCGCGCGCGCCGCCTTAGCGGTTTGGTCGGGCGCCGGAGCGGCGGCTTTTTCGCTTGTCTCGCCGGTTAATCCAACCGCGCCTTCAAGGTACGTCGCCACCAGATCAATCGTCGGATAATCAAAAACCAGGGTCGCCGGCAGCCCCTCACTCAGGTCAAGCCCGCCGCTTAAAAGCGCCCGCAGTTCCAGCGCCATCAGCGAGTCCAATCCCATATCGAGCAGCCGCTGGTGGCGGTCAAGCGTCTGGCTTGCATCCAGGCGCAGCACCCTGGCGACACGCTGCCGCACATAGTCCACCAGCAGGTCATGCCGCTCATCCGGCAGTACGGATTGCAGGTGGCGCATAAACTCCTGAGCAAGATTTTCAGGCGCGGCGGGCTGGCCGTCGTCATAAGCCCTTTCTGGCTGCCAGGCCGCATCCACCCCGCCGTACTCAGCATAGCCGGTTTGCGCGGTTTGCGCCACGATGATATGCTGCGCCAGAATCTCGGTTGCCGCCCCTGGTTCCGGCCAGGCCTGTACGGTCGAGAAGCCGTTGGCCTCTAAAACCGCCGCCCACTGCGCCGGCTTCAGCAGCGGATTATCGCCGCGCAGGTTGTCCTCAAACCGCTGCCAGCCGCCGATCAACCCGGTCGTCATGTCAAACCAGGGCAGATGTTCGGTCGTCTCGTCCAGCAGCAGCAAGCCGCCGGGCGCGAGCAGCGATTGTACGTTTTGCAGCGTCTGGTTCAGGTCGCGGGTGGCGTGCAGCACATTGGCCGCCACGACCACATCATAACCATGCGGCGTGTACCCCTGTGCCTCCGGCGGCTGTTCAATGTCCAGCAAACCATAATGCACAAAAGGATAGGCTTTAAACTTCTCCGACGACTGCGCCAGGAACAGATCGGAAACATCCGTGAAAGTATAAACCGTCCGCTCCGGCGGCAGCACCGGCAGCAGAGAAGCGGTGGTCGCGCCGGTGCCGGCGCCGATTTCCAGGACGCGCAGGGTTTTGCTCGGCGGTAGTGTCCGCACAACTGCTTCCAGGACGGCGCGCGCGATGCTGGCATAATACCGGGACAGCGACCAGTGCTGGTACAGATCCTCCGCCAGCGCAAACGAACCGCCGGGGAACAGCGTCTCCAGTGGGCTTTCCACGCCGGTTATCACGGCGGTCAGCTTCGAGCCGCACCGCCCCAGGTAATCCAGCACAAACGGTAGGTCAGCAAAAACGCGCCGCGCTTCATCCCAGATTGTGTCTAAATCGGCGGTCGGCAGAGGCCGGGAACAAAAAAAAGTCTCGTCACGCTGCGACAGCAAATCCAGCGAAACCAGTTTTTTCAGCCAGCGCCGCATCAGATTATGGTAAATGGGCAGAATCCCGAACCGAGATAATAAATCATCCAGCGTGTAGGCTTCGCCCGCCTGGGCAAAAGCGCCCAGTTCGCCCAGCGTGTCCAGGATATGGGCGGTCGTCAGCCGGTCGAGGCAGTCCCACCGCTGCGGATAAGTCTGCACAGCCAGATCAAGCGGCCCCTGCTGCGCCTGGTGGTGTCCGGCATCCAGAACCGCCTCCCAGACCGGCGCTGACGGCGCCGCCGATACCCGCGCGACATCCGCCCAATAGCTGGCGCGCTGGAACGGATAGGTTGGCAGCGGCAGCCGGCGGCGCGCATAAGCTCTGTCGAAACCTTCCCAGTCCAGCCGCGCACCCCCAGTATAAAGCTGCCCGGCGCTTTCGAGCATCTGCGCCCAGTCGCTCACGCCTTCACGCAGCGAAGGTAGCCACAGACCCACATTTTCCGGCAGGTTGCGCTGCCCCAGCGCCAGCAGCGTGGGGTTCGGGCCGATTTCCACAAACACGCGCAGCCCTTGTTCGTACAGCGTTTCCATCGCCGTCGCAAACCGCACTGGCTGGCGGATGTGACGCCGCCAGTAAGCAGCGTTGGTGACTTCTCCCGGCTCGACAATATGGCCGGTCGTGCAGGAAATCAGGGCGATATTCGGCTCAGCATACGTAACCGTCTGCGTCACCCGCTCAAACTCATCCAGCATCGGGTCAATCAGCGGGGAATGAGAAGCCTGCGCCACCGCCAGCCGCCGGGACTTGATTTTTTCCCGCTTCAATGCCTCCACAACCGCCTCGACTGCCTCGGCAGCGCCGGAGATGACGATATTCTGAGGCCCATTAATGACGGCGATTGAAACGCGGTCGGCATAGGGCGCAATCGCCTGGGCGACAGTATTTTCATCGGCGAACACGGCTACCATCTGCCCGGTTTCCGGCAGCGATTCCATCAGCCGGCCCCGCGCCGCCACCAGTTTAAGGCCATCTTCCAGGCTAAACACGCCGGCCACGCAGGCCGCCGCATATTCGCCAACGCTGTGTCCTGCAACCATCGTCGGCTCGACCCCCCAGGAGCGCCACAGATCGGCCAGCGCGATCTGGATTGCAAACAGCGCCGGCTGTGTGTAGGCCATGCCATCCATCAGCGACGGCTGCCCGGCTTCCGGGTAAAGTGCCTCCAATAACGACCGTTCCAGATACGGGCGCAGCAGTTCGTCGCAGCGGTCTATCGCCGCGCGGAAAACCGGCTGTGTATCGTACAGTTCGCCCCCCATCTGGAGATACTGCGACCCATGCCCGGTGAACAGAAAAGCGACTTCCGGCTGGCCTGCCGCCTGCCCCCTGAACAGGCCCAGCGGCGACTCCCCGGCGGTATAGGCCGCCAGTTTTTCGCACGCTTCCTGCGCCGACTCTGCCACCAGCGCCAGCCGGTGCGAAAAATGTGCGCGTCCGGCGGCTGCCGTATAACAAACGTCCGGGAAAAGCGCGTCCGGGTTTTGCGCGAAGAAGTCTTCATAACGCCCCGCCAGCGCCGCCAGCGCCTCCGGGCTGCGCGCTGAAAGCGTTAGCAGGTGCAGCGGGCGTTCGGCCGGTGCGGACTCGCGCACGACCGCCGGCGCTTCTTCCAGGATGACGTGCGCGTTTGTGCCGCTGAAGCCGAATGAACTGACCCCCGCCAGGCGTTTGCCGCCCGGCGGCATCCAGGGCGTACGCGCCGTTGGCACGATGATCGGATACTGCGTCCAGGGAATATACGGGTTGGGTTCCTTCAGGTTTAAATGCGGGGGAATTTCCTGATGCTGCAAAGCCAGCACCACCTTCAGCAGCCCGGCGATTCCGGCTGCCGCCTCCAGGTGGCCCATATTGGTTTTAACCGACCCGATCATCAGCGGATTATCCGCCGAGTGCGCCGCGCCAAACACCGCGCCAAGCGCCTGCACTTCAATCGGGTCGCCCAGCGATGTGCCTGTGCCGTGCGCTTCGATAAACGTCACATCTTCGGGCTTAACCCTGGCGTTCGCCAGCGCGGCGCTGATGACGCTTTCCTGAGATGGACCGTTGGGCGCGGTCATCCCACCGCTGCGGCCATCCTGGTTGATCGCCGACCCACGAATGACCGCCAGAATGTGATCGCCGTCAGCCAGCGCGTCGGCCAGCCGCTTGAGGACGACCACGCCGCAGCCCTCGCCGCGTACGTAACCGTCTGCCGCCGCGTCAAACGTTTTGCAGCGGCCATCAGCGGCCATCATCTGCGACTTGGAAAAGTTGACGGTGATCTCCGGCATCAGGATTAAACCGACCCCGCCCGCCAGCGCCACGTTGCTTTCGCCCAAGCGCAGGCTTTGCACGGCCAGATGCACCGCTACCAGCGATGACGAGCAGGCCGTGTCTATTGAAATGTTCGGCCCCTGAAGCCCCAGCACATAAGACAGCCGTCCGCCCGCGATACTGAGCGCGCTGCCGGTAGTCGAGTAAACATCAATCTGGTTGATGTCTTTAAAGATCATGTGCAGGTAGTCGCTGTGGCTGATGCCGACGAATACCCCTGTCTGGCTGCCAAACAGCCGGTCGGGTGACTGTCCGGCGTTTTCCAGCGCCTCCCATGTCACTTCGAGCAGCATCCGCTGCTGTGGGTCCATGCTCACCGCCTCGCGCGGGGAAATGCCGAAAAACTGTGGGTCGAACTGGTCTATCCCCTCCAGAAACCCACCAAAGCGGGTGGACATCTTGCCGGGTTTCATCGGGTCGGGGTCATAATAAGCGTTGATGTCCCAGCGGTCGGGCGGCACTTCGGTGATCGCATCCACACCATCCCGCAGCAGCCGCCAGAACGACTCCAGGTCGTTTGCGCCGCCGGGAAAGCGTAAACCGGCGCCGATAATCGCAATCGGCTCGTGCTGGCGGCTTTGGACTTCATCCAGCCGGGCGCGCATTTCGCGCAGCTCCAGCAGCGCACGTTTGACCGGCGACAATTCCTCGTTCCGTGTATCAACCATCGTTTTCACCCTTGTTCAGATCTTCCAGTTCCGCCAGAAGTAACGCTTCTGCTTCCGCGTCCGACAGGTGTTGCAGTTCAGCTGCCGCTTCGCGCCGGGTAGCTTTCGCCGCCGGCTTTTTCTCCGGCTCGGCTTCGGCCTGCGTCTGCGCCAGCGCGGGGACGTTTTTCATCAGATAATCCGCCAGCGCGTCGCTGGTCGGGTAGTCGAAAAGCAGCGTTGCGGGCAGCGTGCAGTCCAGCATCGTGATTAAAGTGTTCCGCAGTTCAACCGCCATCAGCGAGTCCAGCCCCAGTTCGTTGAGGGGCTGGCGCGGGTCAATGGTGGTGGATGGCCGCAAACCCAGCACGCGAATTACTTCTTCCCGGATAGTGTCCAACAGCAGGCGGCGGCGGCGGTTGGGGATCGTTTCCGCCCAGCGGCGCAGCAGGTCAGAAGTTTCGGCCTGGCGCTGCGACGTTTTAATCGCTGCTTCAGCCGGTTGATGGGCGCGAACGACCTCCGCAAAAAATGGCCGCATCCGGCTTGAACGCGCAAAATCGGCCCACACCATCGGCAGGATGGCGACCTGCGCGGCCTGTAGATTCTGAAGCGCCAGCGAAAAAGCCTGCAAGCCTTGTTCGGGGGTCAGCGCGCCGATGCCTTCTTTCGCCCAGCGTTCCAGGCTGCCCAAACCGGCCATCATGCCGGTATCTTCCCAGGCGCCCCAGTTGATATTGAGCGCGGGCAGTCCCCGCGCGCGGCAGACATAGGCGAACGAGTCTAAAAAGGCGTTGGCGGCGGTGTAATTCCCCTGCCCCGGCGAGCCCAGCAGCGCCGCGCCCGCCGAAAAGAGGATGAAAAAGTCGAGCGGCAGCCCGGCAGCCTGCCGGTACAGATTCCACGCGCCGTTGAGTTTCGGCCTGAGCGCCGTTGTAAAACGTGTCCAGTCCTGCTGGAGCAGCACGCCATCATCCAGCGCGCCCGCCGCATGGATGACACCGCGCAGCGGCGGCAGTGTCCGCTCGATTTCAGCCAGCAGTTCGGCAGTATCCAGCTCGCTGGCGGCATCGGATAACGCGACAATCACCTGTGCGCCCAATTTTTCCATATTTTCAATAACTGCGCGAACAGTCTCGTCTGGTACGCTGCGTCCGGTCAGCACCAGATGCCGCGCGCCCTGCTCCGCCAGCCAACCGGCAATATGCAGGCCGATTCCACCTAAGCCGCCGGTGATGAGATACGTCGCGTCAGGCCTAATCGTGACCGCGCTGTAACCCGGCTGCTTCAGCACCAATTTGCCGATGTGTTTAGCCTGCGCCATAAAACGGAAGGCGCTGACCGCATCTTCGACCGCAAAAACCCGGTGCGGCAGCGGGCGAAGTGTGCCTTCCTCAAACATACGTATCAGATCGTGGAACATTGCCTGGCCCAACGGCGGATCATCCCGCAGCATATCCCCCAGATAAATCGTGTAGTAGCGCAGGGTGGGGTTCAGTTCGGCTACCTGCTCAACCGTCCAGATGCCGGTTTTGCCGATTTCCAGAAAACACCCGCCATCCGCCAGCACCGATAGGCTTTTGGGGATAAAATCGCCCGCCAGCGAATTTAATACCACGTCCACCCCTCGACCGCTGGTGATCTGCATAATCTCATCGGCGAAGTCCAGCGTGCGCGAGTCCATTACGTGCTGCACACCCAGCGACTTTAAGAAAGCGCGTTTTTCCGGGCTGCCGGCGGTGGCGAAGATTTCCGCCCCGGCGCGCTGGGCAAGCTGCACCGCCGCCATACCCACACCGCCCGCCGCCGCATGAATCAGCACCCGATCGCCCGCCGACATCCCCGCCAGATGATGCAGCGCATAATAGGCGGTCATGAAGGTGATCGGGATGGTCGCCGCTTCTTCGTCGCTCATGGACGCCGGTTTGGAAACGATTTTCATCACCGAGGCGGTAACATAACTGCTGAAGCTGGCCGGCGACATGCCCAGCACAACATCGCCCACCTGATAATCCGTCACTCCCTCGCCCACCCGGACAATTTCGCCGACGAATTCATCACCCAATGGGCCGGGGTCGCCGGGATACATACCCAGCGCGTTCAATACATCGCGGAAGTTCAACCCCGACGCCCGCACGCGAACCTCAACTTCTCCGGTCTGCGGCACAGATCGTGTCATCGGCACGCGCGCCAGGTTGTCGAGGACGCCGCGCGCGCTGATGTCCAGCGTCATCGGCTGCTCGTTTAGGTCTGCGCCTTCCCGACTGCCGCTCTGGCTTCGAACCAGCCGCGCCGCGTAGCGCCCCTCACCGCGCAGTGCCACCCGGTCTTCAGCATCTGCTGACCGAATTTCGCGCAGGAGCGCCCGCGACGCAGCGACAGCATCCTGCGCCGGGTCGAGGTCTATGCAGACCGGGCGCAGATCAGGATGTTCGAGAAAGATCGTGTTCGCCAGCCCCCACAGCGGCGACTGCTCCGGCGCGGTGGGCGGTTCGCCGGCCACCGGCTGCGCGCCGCGCGTGACCAGCCACAGGCCCGGCAGTTCAGACCTCGCGCCGGCTAACGCTTGCAGCAGATACAGCACGCCGCCCAGACTCACTTCCTGTGAATCCGCTGGCGAGAGATCGTTCCGTCCAAGCGGCGGCACATCCAACCCCCACAAGTGAACAACTCCCCGATAGGCGCTGCTGGCATAAGCATCTCGGATGAGGCGCTGAAAATCTTCCCGGCTTGCGGGGTTCACCTGCACCAGCCGGTCATCCAGCACGCGATAATCCACGCCCGGTTTAACCAGCACGAAACCCTCGCTCAACGCTTCCAACTGTGCCGCCAGCGCCTCGCCAATACCCATCTGGTCGGCAAAAATCAACCACGCGCCAGGTTCGCTCCGGCTTTCCGGCTCAGAAACCGGAGCAGGCTGCCAGGCCACTTCGTAGAACCAATCGCCCGGTTCCTGGCCGGACTGCTTGTGGACGGTGCGGCGCAGCGCCTCGCGGCTGGCACGTTTTAAACGCAGGCCGCGCATATCCAGTACCAACCGTCCCGCTGCGTCAAACACCTGAATATCGCCCGTTACCGTGTCCTGGCCGCCTGCCATACCGGGGTGCAGTCGCGCATGACTCCATATCCCCTCACCGGGGCGGGCATAAAAGCGCAGCGAGTCGAAGCTGAGGGGCAAATACGTATCGAGATGTTCTTCGTAACCGGGCAGCGCGGCAGCCATCGTCTGGATGCAAGCGTCCAGCAGCGCCGGATGAATCCGGTAGATGCTCGCTTCTGCCGCCAGCGGCTTCGGCAGCGAGATGAACGCCAGCGCCTCGCCATCCTGCCGCCACAACTGTTCGATGCCATGAAAAGCCAGACCGAATTCGATGCCGCTCTCCCAGGCGCGGTTGTAATGTTCCTGCGCCGGGAACGGCGCGCAGCGGGACTGAACGGCTTCCGGCGAAAATGGCTCGGAATCCTCCACGCCGTTGGACTGCATCAGGCTCAAACGTCCGGCGACATGCAGAGTCCAGGCATTTTCGCCGCTGAGGCTGTAAACCTTAAAATCAGCCGCGCCGTTCTGGTGCGCCGACAGGTGAAACTGCACCGTCCGGGGCGTTTCCTCCGGCAAAATCAGCGCCTCCTGGATGAACACCTCGTTTAACGAAACAATACCTTGCGGCGCATAAACCTCCGCCGCAGCCGACAGAGCAGCCTCCAGGTACGCCGCAGCCGGAACAACCACCGTCCCCCACACGCGATGATCGTCCAGAAAGGCCGGGTAGCGCGGCGTGATCTGCGCGTCAAAAAGCGCGCCCTCGATTAGTGGCGACTTCACCCGCTGCCCCAACAGCGGATGCGCGCCTTCGATGCGCTGTGGCAGCGGCGCTGTTTTCGGCGGCGGGTCAACCCAGTACCGTTCGCGCTGCCAGGGATACGCCGGCAGGGTAAACACCACGCGCCCGCCGGATGGGTAAAACTGCTCCCAGGCAACCGGATAACCGGCAGTGTATAGGTCGCCCAGCGCGCTCAGCATGGTTTCGCGCTCGTCCCGATTGCGGCGCAGCGAAGCCGTGACCACCCCTGCCAGCCCTTCGGCATCCAGGCATTGAACGACCATACCCGCCAGAACCGGATGCGGGCTGATCTCCAGAAACGTTGTAAAACCATCCTGAATCAGATGATTAACTGCCGCTGCAAACCGCACCGGTTGGCGAACGTTGCGCCCCCAGTAGGCCGCGTCGAAGACCGCGCCATCCTGAGCCTGTCCGGTTACAGTCGAATACACCGGCACGGCGGCGCGCCCCGGTTTTAATCCTTTCAGTGCGGCGGCCAGTTCCCGCGCATAAGGCTCCATCTGCACGCTGTGGAAGGCATAATTCACGCGCAGCATCCGGCAGCTTATCCCCTCGGCCTCAAGCTGATCTAGCACCGCGTCCAGCGCGGCGGTTTCCCCGGACAGCACGGTCGTCGTCGGGCTGTTCACCGCCGCAATCGAAAGCCGGTCACCGTAAGGTGCGATGCGCGCGGCGGCCTCCGCCTCCGAAATCTCGACCGAGGCCATCTTCCCGTTGCCGGTGGCCTGCTGCATCAGCCGCGCCCGGTGATAAACCACACGAATCGCGTCTTCCAGGCTCAACACGCCGGCCACATAAGCGGCAGCCACTTCGCCAATGCTGTGGCCGACCACCGCGTCCGGCTTCACATCCCACGAGCGCCACAGGTCGGCCAGCGCCACTTGCAGCGCAAAAATGGCCGGCTGCGCGATTTCCGTCTCATCCAGCCGCGAATCCGTCTCGCTTCGGGACAGTTCCTCCACCAGCGACCAGTCAGCATAACCTCGCAGCAGCGTTTCGCACCGCTCGATGCTCTCGCGGAAAACCGGCTCACTTTCCATCAGTTGGCGGCCCATCGCCCACCACTGCGGCCCCTGGCCGGAAAAAATGAAAACTACCCTGGGTTTCTGCCCGCGCAGCACCGGCGTCGGCTGCCAGTTCCCGCGCAGCAGAGCGGACAATCGGTCGGCCAGTTCCTCTTTCGAGCGGCCCGTCACCGTCAGCCGACAGTCCTGGTGGCTGCGGCGCAGGCTGGCCGTATAACCAATGTCCTGCAAACGTGCCGGGTTATCCGGCAGGTTAGCCGCATAAGCTTCGGCCAGCGCCCGCAGCGTTTGCGGATTGTGCGCCGAAAGTGGCAGCAGCATGATTTGTTCAGCATCCTCGGACGGCGGAGTTGGAAGCTGCGGCGCTTCTTCCAGAACAATATGCGCGTTTGTCCCCCCAAAGCCGAATGAACTCACGCCGGCAAAACGACGACCAGAGCGCGGCGTCCAGGGTTGGTTTTCGGTCGGAATCACAAACGGTGTATTTTCCAGAGAGATATGCGGATTTAGTTCTTTAAAGTGCAGGTGCGGCGGCATAACCTTGTGCTGCAAGGCCAGCACCGTTTTAATCAAACCAGCGATTCCAGCAGCCGCTTCCAGATGGCCGATATTGGTCTTCACCGATGACAAAAAACACGTTTCACCGTCCGGCCTCGGCTGGCCGACAACATCCATCAGTGCCTCTACTTCAATCGGGTCGCCCAGCACCGTACCTGTTCCATGCGCCTCGATGCAGGTGATCTGCTCCGGCTCAACCAGCCCATCGGCCAGCGCCTGACGCAGCACCGCCCGCTGCGCCATGCCGTTCGGCGCGGTGATGACCGTCGAACGGCCATCCTGGTTGACCGCCGTGCCGCGAATCAGTGCCAGAATGGAATCGCCGTCGGCCAGCGCATCAGATAACCGCTTCAGTACGATAATGCCGCAACCCTCCGAGCGCACAAAACCATTCGCCCGGCTGTCGAACGCCTTGCACCGGCCATCTGGTGAAAGCATCCCCCACTGCGACAGCGAAACGGTCATTTCCGGCGCGATGATCGCGTTAACACCCCCCGCTAAAGCCACGTCGCTGTCCCGGCTTCGCAGGCTTCTCACCGCTAGATGAATAGCCACCAATGATGAAGAACAGGCTGTATCCACCGCCAGGCTCGGCCCTCGAAAATTAAACAAAAAAGAAAGCCGGTTCGCCAGGAAACAATGCGTATTCCCGGTGATCGCATAAGCCTCGATCTGGTTGATATCCGCCAGCATCCGGTGGCCGTAGTCAAACAGCGAGCTGGCGATGAAAACGCCCACCTGGCTTCCCGCCAGTTTTTCGCGCGGCAGGCCGGCGTTTTCTAACGCTTCATACGAAACTTCCATCACCATCCGCTGCTGCGGGTCCATGCTCGCCGCCTCGCGGGGGGTGATGCCGAAAAACTCCGGGTCAAACCGGTCTATCTGGTCCACAAATCCACCCCAGCGGGTATTCATTTTGCCCGGTCTTGTATAGTCAGGGTCATACACCGCGTTGATGTCCCAGCGGTCGGGAGGCACTTCGCTGATCGCATCTTTGCCGCTGGTCAGCAGTTCCCAGAACTTCTCCGGGTTATTCGCCCCGGCAGGAAACCGGCAGCCCATCCCGATGATGGCGATCGGCTCCGATTGGATAAGCGCAATGCCTTCAGTCTGCTCGCGCATCTGGCGCGCCAGCAGTGCCAGTTTTACGCCAGAAACGTTTTTAAAACGCTTCGCCTCAGTCCCCATGCTTTCCTCCCAGTAGATGCCCCGCTACCCTTTGCCGAGCAGTTGGTTGAGCGCATCTTCATCTGACAAATCGTCCAGCTCTTCCAGGACATTATCAAGCGGTCGGCTCGCTTTTGGCAACTCGTCCGCCGCCGCTGCTGAAGATTCGACAGACAGCGCGATGCCGATTTTCCCGGCGATATAAGGGGTCATCTCCACAATCGTCGGATAGTTCCACACCAGCGTAGCAGAAAAAGCTACGCCCAGGTCGGACTCAAGCCGGTTACGCAGTTCCAGCGCCATCAGCGAATCCACCCCCATCAATCCCAACGGCTTCGACGGCTCAATCCGCGACGGGTCAAGTTTTAATACCCGCGCAACCTGTTTTTGCAGGTAGGTTTCCAGTATTTCACGCCGCTGTTCGGGTTCGACGGCCAGCAGATCGGCTCGAATCGCCCCGGAAGCAGAGCCAGCATCCGCTGCCGAAATGCCCGGCACGGCGGTCAGGTCGGCCAGCAGCCGGGACTGGCTGGCCGCCAGACGAACCTTGCTGAAAGTTGCCCAATTCACCGGCATGACAGCAGCCTGCGGCGCACCCACACCGTCTAGCTGGCGACGCATCAGGTATTCGAGCGCAGCGATGCCCTGCTCCGGCGTAAAACTGTTGATGCCCTGCTGCTCAAGATACTGAATGGTGCGCTGCGCGCCGGAAGTCATCGCCAAACCCAGTTCCGCCCAACCGCCCCAGTTAATGCTTAATGCCGGCTGCCCCTCTCCACGCCGGTGATAGGCCAGCGCATCCAGAAAGACGTTGGCCGCCGCGTAGTTCCCCTGGCCGGTTTGTCCCAGCACCGCGCCAAGCGACGAAAACAGCACGAAAAAGTCCAGGTCGTCCAGATATTGGTGCAGCAGCCAGCTTCCAACCACTTTGGGCTTCAAAACCGCCGGGAACGCCTCGCGGTCTAATTGCGCGATCAGGCGGTCTTCGATAACGGCGGCGGTGTGCATCACGCCTTTAATCGGCGGCCAGCCTTCGCGCCGGTACTGCTCTAGAAAGGCGCGCAGTTGGGGTTCATCGGCCACGTCCAGCGTCACCAGGTGAATGCTTGCCCCCAGCGCCTCCAACTCTCGCACGGCAGCGATACGCCGACCGGCCAGGCTGCCGGGGTCTATCGTCAGCCATTCGGCGCGTGGGGGCAGCGGCGTGCGCCCGGCCAAAATCAAGCGGCGCGCGCCGTTTTCGACCATCCAGCGCGCCACCCGCAGCGCGATACCACCCAGGCCGCCGGTCACCAGATAGCCAGCGTCGGGACGGAAGCGTTGGGGCGGCAGCGTTTGGACGGGCCGGGGCGCGCGCGCCAGCCGCGCGACGTACCGCTGCCCTCCATAAAAGGCCACCTGATCTTCACCATCCCGGTTCTGCGCCTGCTGCCACAGCCAGTCTGCCGCTTCTTCGGCGGCCATTTCCGGCGACAGGTCAACCAGCCCACCCCACAGTTCCCGCTGTTCTTCGGCGACCACCCGCCCAAAACCCCATACCAGCGATTGAATCACTGACCGGGGCGCAGTTCCTTCGATTACTGCCTGCGCGCCGCGCGTGACCAGCCATAAACGCGGTTTTTCCGCCTCATCCAACTGCGCCACAAGTTGAACCACGTGCAGCGCCGAATCGCAGCCCAACGCCTGAATTTCGCCCAGCTTTTTTATATCCAGATGCTCGGTGTCCGGCATATCCAGACTCCACAGATGGATGATGCAGGCCGGCGGGCGCTCGGCAAATGCTTCCTGAAACAGGCGGCGTATGTCTTCCGGCTGGTTGGGGCGTATCTGGAAACGTCCCGCGTCGTGCCGGGCATACACAGCGCCGGGGTAAACGAGGATACCCCCCACGCCTACCGCCCGCAGCCGCACCGCCAGCACCTCCGCCACGCCGGCTTGATCGGCAAAAATCAGCCAGTCACCCACCTGCGCCGGCGATGGCTCGCCAAACGCGCGTAGCTGCCAGGCCATTTCGTAACACCAGTCTTCCAGCCGAACCACATCGCCGTCCAGCGGCTGCAGCCGCGCGCCCTCGATTTCCAGCACCACGCGCCCCATTTCATCAAAGAGCGCCATGTCCTGTATCATGCTCCCGGTTTCGGACGGCTGCTGCCGGGCATAGGCCCAGGCCGCAGAAACCGCCGGGGATGGTGAGCGAACTTCGCGTATAAAATTCGGCACATAAACCACGTCGTCGCTGCCCGCCGCTGCCGCCGACAGATGGAAAAGGGCTTCGGCTTCCCCCACATCACCACGCGGGTGAAGCTGCGCCAGAGCTTCGTTGTCCCCGCGCCAAACTGCATTCAACCGGCGCGCCGAATTCCCGAACCAGAAACCACCGCCGGCAAGCTGGTCATAAAAATCGTCGCCCGCGCGCGCCTGCCCACCGCGTGATTGCAGCGCGGCTGCGGCATCCCACATTTGAAGGGAGGGGCTGCCATCTGACCGAATCTTGCCGCTGGCATGTACCGTCCAGGAATGGTCATCCGCCCGGCTGTAGATGCGGAACGCCGCTGTTTCACCTGCCGCAGAAACAACGGTTTGAACTATCGTCGTGCCATCATCCGGCAGCACCAACGCCTGATGAACGGCGACATCGGCCAGTATGTACGCGCCTTCACCAAAAGCCTCCCGCGCCGCCGCCAGCGCCCAATCCAGGTATACAGCCGGGGGCAGCGCCGCCGCGCCCTGAACGCGGCTCTCGTACAAGTGAGGATGGGCTGCCTGGCTAAGCACATTCTCCCAAATAAAACGGTCGGCAGAATCGGCGGCCTGCAAGCGCCAGCCGAGTTGATGATGCGGAGGCGTTTCATAAACGCGACCAAAACCTTCGCCGGAACCGACCGACCGCGTATCGGCATCCAGCCAGAAACGTTCGTGCTGCCAGGGATACATCGGCAGTCGCACCGCCTGCCCCGCCGGAGTCCAGCGCCGCCAGTCCAGGCGATAGCCCGTGCAGTGCAGACCGCCCAACGCCTCCAGCAGGACGGTCTGTTCATCTTCCTCGCGCCGGAGTGAAGGCAGCGCGGTTATATCCTGCTCCGGCCAGCCGCTCTGTATCGCCGGGATCAGCACCGGATGCGGGCCGATTTCCAGAAAGATGTTGTAGCCGTCACCGATAAGCTGCTGCACCGCCGCCGCAAACCGCACCGGCTGGCGCAGATTGCGCCCCCAATAGTCGGCGTTTAGAGCCTGTCCATCCACCGGCCCCCCCGTCACCGTCGAATATATCGGCACGGCGGCAGCCTGCGGTTGAAGCCCGTCCACGTCCAAGGCGCGCACCAGCTCCGGGCGCAGCGCGTCCATATGCGGGCTGTGCGCGGCCACATCCACTTTCACCAGGCGGCAAAAAATATCGCGCTCTTTTAAAACCTGCATAATCGCTTCGAGCGCCGCCGGGTCGCCGGAAAGCACCACCGAACGCGGTCCGTTGTTCACCGCGACCGACAGCCGGTTTTCATAACCCCTCAGCAGCGTTTGAGCCTCATCCAGGCTTAACTCCACCACCGCCATCGCGCCCTGCCCGCTGACTCGTTTCATGAGCTGGCTGCGGCGGCAAATGACGCGCGCGGCTTCATCCAGGTTCAGCGCGCCCGCCACAAACGCGGCGGCGACCTCACCCATGCTGTGGCCGATCACCGCATGAGGCTCAACGCCCCAATCACGCCAGAGCGCTGCCAGCGCCACCTGGATGGCGAACAGCACCGGCTGCACCACATCAATTTCATCCAACCGCGAGTTTGTTTCGTCAGCGGTGAGCTGCTCCACCAGCGACCAATCCACATAAGGCCGCATGGCCGCCTCGCAGTATTCAATCATCTCCCGGAACGCCGGCTCTCGTTCAAGAAGCTGCCGCCCCATGCCCAACCACTGCCCGCCCTGGCCGGGGAAAACAAAAACCAGCCCCGGTTCCCGATTCGGACTTTTATGCCCGGCGGCCATGCCGGGGCGTTTTTCGCCCTTAACATAAGCATCAAGCTGTCCAACCAGTTCTTCGCGCGAACGCCCGGCAAGAACCAGCCGGTACTCGTGGTGGCTGCGCCGCTGCCCGGCAGTATAAACGATGTCGGACAAGGCAGCATCCGTCTGTGACAGAAAATCCCGGTACGCTCCTACCTGGGCGCGCAGCGCCTCCGGCAAATGTGCGGAAAGCGGCAGTAAATAAACCCGCTCCGGCTGGCCCTCGTCCTGAGCAGAAATCGCCGGCTGCGGCGCTTCTTCCAGGATAACGTGCGCGTTCGTCCCCGACCACCCGAACGAACTCACGCCGGCAAAACGCGATTCGCCGTCCGTCTCCCAGGGCGTAAGCGTAGTCGGGATGACAAACGGGGTGTTCTCCAGCGAGATATGCGGATTCAACTGTTTAAAGTGCAGCAGCGGCGGCACGGCCTGATGCCGCAGCGACAGCACCGCTTTAATGACCCCGGCAACGCCGGCAGCGCCCTCCAGATGCCCCACGTTCGCTTTAGCCGACCCCAGCATACAGACGCGGTTCTGGACGCCGCCGAAAACCCCCGCCAACGCCTCGACTTCAATCGGGTCGCCCAGAGACGTACCCGTGCCATGCGCCTCAATATATCCGATCTGTTCCGGCGACACCCCAGCGTTAACAAGCGCCTGCCGGATGACGGCCTGCTGGGACAGCCCATTCGGCGCGGTCAGGCCGTTGGTGTTGCCGTCCTGGTTGATGGCCGTGCCGCGAATCAGCGCCAGGACTGAATCACCATCCGCCAGCGCATCCGACAGCCGCTTAAGAACGATCACGCCGCAGCCCTCACCGCGCACGAAACCGTCGGCATCAGCATCAAATGTCTTGCAGCGGCCAGCATTGGACAGCATGTGCATTCGCGACGCTGCAACGGTAAAATGCGGCGATAAAATCAGGTTTACGCCGCCCGCCAGCGCCATGTTACACTCTTTATTTCGCAGGCTTTGAACCGCCAGATGTAAAGCCACCAATGAGGACGAACAGGCCGTATCCATAGCCATATTCGGCCCCTGCCAGTCGAACAGATAAGACAGCCGCCCCGAAACAACGCTGTGTGATGTGCCTGTGCCGGTATAGGTATCTATGGCTTTCAGGTTGCCCACCTGCATCAGATAATAATCGGCGCTCTGGCTGTGAACGCCGACAAACACCCCCGTCTGGCTCCCCGCCAATCCTTCTTTCGTCTGACCGGCATCCTCCAATGCCTCCCATGTCACTTCGAGCAAAAGCCGCTGCTGTGGGTCCATCCGCGCCGCCTCGCGCGGCGAAATGCCGAAAAAGTAAGGGTCGAACCGGTCAACATCCTGCAAATAACCGCCCCAGCGGCTGGTGATTTTGCCGGGCGTGGTCGGGTCGGGATCGTAAAAGGCATCCACATCCCAACGGTCGGCGGGCGTTTCTGAGATGGCATCCACGCCATTTTTGAGCAGTTCCCAGAAGGCTTCTGGCGAGTTCGCGCCGGGGAAGCGGCAGCCCATGCCGATGATGGCGATTGGCTCGGTGCGCGCGCGTTCGACGGCATCCAGCCGCCCGCGTAGTTCCTTCAGCGTCACCAGCGCGCGTTTGAGTTGATCCAGGGTATCGCCGCTCACATCAGTTTCCTTTCAACAAATCATCAATGGATTTCAACTCTTCGGCCAGCAGGGCTTCGATTTCATCGCGCGAAAGCGCATCCAGTTCAGCTGCCGCTGGTTCGGCGGCCTGCGGCGCGGTCGGTTTTTCGACCACCGCATCCAGCGGGATATTCATTTTATCGGCCAGATGCCCGGTCAGGGCCGCCACCGTCGGGTAATTGAAGATCAGCGTCGCTGACAGCGTGAGCCTGAAGCTGGATTCCAGCCGGTTTCGCAGTTCCAGCGTCAGCAGTGAGTCAATACCCAACTCCCGCAGCGGCTGCTGAAGGCTGATGCGCCCCGGCGCAATCCGAAGCACCTGCGCCACCTGTTCGCGGATATGGTTCTCCAGCAGTGACCGCCGCTGGCGTCCTGGCTCGGCACTCAAAAGCGCCCGCCGAAAATCGCCGTCAACCGCCGTTGGTTTGCCCGCAGCCTGCGCGGTTTCTACCGCCCCCTGCTGGAGCGAACTGAGCAGCGAACCGTGCGCGCTGGCCGGGTATGTCCGCGTCCATGCGCCGACATCCAGGCTCACAGCCGCCACCTGCGGCGGAACATCATCCGTCATCAATCGGTGGAACAAAGCCATACCTTCTTCCGGCGACAGGCTGCCCAAACCGCGCGACGCCAGCCGTTCGCCGCGAATCGCCTTAGCCGCCGCCAGACCAACCCCCGACCAGGGGCCCCAGTTGATGCTCAACCCCGGCAGCCCGCGCGCGCGCCGGTAGTGCGCCAGCGCGTCCAGAAAAGCGTTGCCCGCTGCATAGTTGCCCTGCCCTGGCGTGCCAATCAGCGCCGTTACAGAGGAGAACATGACGAAGAAATCCAGCGGTTGGCCTTCGGTCAGTGTGTGCAGATTCCACGCGCCGTCCATCTTGGGCGACATCACCCGCCGGAACTGTTCGCGCGTCATCTGCGCCAGCAGGCTGTCGTCCAGGATGCCCGCCGCATGAACCACGCCCCGCAGCGGCGGCATCGTCATTTCAATCAACCGCAGCATCTCCGCTACTGCATCCCCGTCGGACACGTCGGCCTGTACGACCCGCACCGCCGCTCCCGCCGCTTCCAGCTCACGGATGACCGCTTGCGCGGTTTCGGAAGCGCCGCGCCGCCCGGTCAGCGCCACATGCCGCGCCCCCTGCTCCACCAGCCAGCGAGCGACCGTCAATCCCAGCCCGCCCAGGCCGCCGGTGATGAGATACGTACCATCGCTGCGAACCGGGGCGCTTTCCCGCGCAAAAACAACCGGCAGCGGCTCGTCGGTTCGCGTCACGACAATTTTGCCGATATGTTTAGCCTGCGCCATATGGCGGAAAGCCCCGACCACTTCGGCCATCGAAAAAACCTGAGTCGGGATTGGCGTCAGTTCGCCGGTTTCAAAACGCCGGATAAGCTGCCGCAGCATCGCGCCCAGCGCCGCCGGGCGTTCCCGCGCCATTTTATCCAGATCAACGGCAAAATAAGATAGGTTTCTCTGGAACGGCATCAGCCCGACCTGGCTGTTCTGGTAAATATCCCGCTTGCCGATTTCAACAAAGCGCCCATAAGGGCGTAAAATCGCTAATCCCCTGGGAATCGCTTCCCCCGCCAGCGAGTTCAGGATGACATCCACGCCTTCGCCGCTGGTTCGCGCCATGATCTCATCAGCAAAAGCCAGCGAACGCGAGTCCATGACATGTTCGACACCCAGCGATTCCAGGAACGCGCGTTTTTCCGGGCTGCCCGCTGTCGCATAGATTTCCGCCCCAATCTGCTGTGCAAGCTGCACCGCCGCCAGGCCAACGCCCCCGGCTGCCGCGTGGATTAAAACACGCTCGCCCGCTTCCAGCCGCGCCTGGTGGAACAGGCCGTAATAGGCCGTCAGAAAAACAATCGGCACGGAGGCCGCTTCAGCAAAACTCAGATGTCCCGGTTTACGTACCACCAGATGTTCGTCGGCCAGCGTGTGGGTCGCCAGGCTGTCGAACGCGACGGCGATCACTTCATCGCCCACCCGGAAGGCGTCCACCCTTTCCCCGATGGCGCTGACGATGCCCGCACACTCGATTCCCAGCGGGCCAACGCCGTTGGGATAACCAGGAAGCGCGCCGAGCGCGGCCATCACGTTCATGAAGTTCAGCCCGGTGGCATGAACTTCGATTTCGACCTCACCGGGGCCGGGCAGTCGGCGTGCCATCGCCCGCAGTTCCAGGTTGTCCAGAATGCCGGGCGTGGATACGCCGGCGCGGAACGGCTGCTCCGCCGCCGTAACCCATTGTGTTTCGACGCGCTCGCCTTCGCGCGCGGGCAAACCCAATACCAGCCGCGCAACGTAACGTTTGCTTCCCCGCAGCGCGATCTGATCTTCGCCGTCATTCAGCCACAGTTCACGGAACAGCGCATCCACGTCCTCCGGCAGCCCTTCGGGGCTTAAATCTACGCGGGCAGCGCGCAGTTCGGCGTGTTCGTTGGCGATCACCGCGCCCAATCCCCACAGGGCAGCCTGCCCAACGTTTTCCACCGCGCCGTCAACCGCCTGCGACCCGCGCGTGATAAGCCACAAGCGCGGCGGAGTCTCCCACCCAGCTTCGGCCAGCGCCTGAACCAGATGCAGCGCGCCGATACTGCCGTGTGTTTCGGCCTCTGCCAGCGCATCTCCGCTTTCCAGTCCCCATAGGTGAATAATACCCCGGCAGGCGGGTTTCCCCGCCTCGAACGCTTCTCGCACGAGCCGCTTGAAACTCTCCGCATCGGTGAGATCAATCATATAATGCCCGGTTTTAATCTGGTGATAGCTGTCCCCGACCGAAACCACGATGCAGCGTTCGCCCTTTGCTTCCAGGCGCGCGGCCAGTTCCGCGCCCACGTCCCCGCCGGACAGCACCAGCCAGCTTCCTGGCAGATCGGGCTGCGGCAGCACACCGCCAAGCAAGGGTTTCTCATGCCAATCGATGTGGTACAGCAGCCGGTCGAGCGAATCGCCTTTGGCTGTGCGTTCGATGCGCTGCAAACGCAGGCCATAAACGCCCGCGATCACACCACCGTTAGCATCCAGAAGGAACACATCGCCAGCCGCGTAATCATCAAAGAGCGATGAACGATAAGCGTACCCCCATAAATCGGCCTGGACATCCGGCTCGGCATAAAAGCAGACCCGCTCCACGCTGACCGGCAGATAAGTATCGTCCCCCGGCGGCAGCAGCGTCACCAGAAGCTGCAAGCAGCCGTCCAGCAGCGCCGGATGTATCCGATAAGCCTGAGCCTGGGTGCGAACCGCTTCCGCCACTTGAAACCGCGCAAAAGCTTCCTGATGTTTTTCGTCATGCCAGAACTGCGCCACCGTCTGGAAGTTCGCGCCATAGTTCAAACCGCGCGCCGCCATCGCCTGATAATAGTCAGCGCTGGACACCAGCTCGGTGCAGCGCGACTCGATGGATTCCAGCGAAAATGCCTCCGGCTGCGCCGGCGCCCCCGCCCGCGCGATGCCGCTGGCGTGCAGCGTCCACTCGGAATCCACCCCCTCCACCGGGCGGCTGAGACAGCGGAACGTGAACGTTTCGAGCGACTCCGCCGTCAGCACCACCTGAACCACCCGCGCTTGATCTTCCGAGAGGATAAGCGCCTGCTGGATGGTTAACGCTTCAAGCTGCCCCGCGCCAGATGTTTCGGCCAGCGCCGCCAGCGCCATTTCGCCAAAAGCTGCCGCCGGCAGCACGATATTGCCTTCGACGCGATGATCGGCCAGGTACGGCAGCGCCGCGCCGTCAAGTTCTGTCTCCCAGAAATACGTACCGGCATGAACCGCCGACCGCCAGCGCGGGCCCAGCAGCGGATGGCCGCCGGCGTGGCGCGCGGACTGTCGGGCAGGCTGCGCTTCAAACCAGTAACGGTCGCGCTGCCAGGGGTAAGTCGGCAGCCGGACAGGGCGTCCCCCCGCCGGATACAGGGAGCGCCAATCCACCACGCCGCCGCGTGTATACAGCGCCGCCAGTGATTCCAGCATCACCGGGCGCTCGTCTTCGTCGCGTTTGGTAGAAGCCAGCGTCACGATGTCCGCCGCCGTTTCATCATCCAGGCCGTAATCCCGCAGGCCGCGTTCAATCGCCGGCAGCAAAACCGGGTGCGGGCTAATCTCAATGAACGTGTTATAGCCGTCCTCCAGCGCGTGCCGGACGGCCTTCGCAAACAGCACCGGCTGGCGCAGGTTCGCGCCCCAGTAATCCGCATCGAGCGCCGCACCCTCGCGCAGTTCGCCGGTTACGGTCGAGTACACCGGCACAGCGGCAGCAGCCGGTTGAAGCCCGGCTAAATCGCGCACCAGTTCCGGGCGCAGGGCGTCCATGTGCGGGCTGTGCGCGGCCACATCCACCTTCACCGGGCGGCAGAACACGTCTCGGCTTTGCAATGCTGCCACAATCTCGGCCAGCGCCGCCGGGTCGCCGGACAGCACGCACGAGCGCGGGCTGTTAGTGACGGCCACACCCACCCTGTCGGCATACTCGCCCAGCGCCGCCTCGGCTTCTTCCAGCGGCAGTTCGACCATCGCCATCGCGCCCATGCCGCTAACGCGCTTCATCAGCTGGCTGCGGCGGCAGATCACTCTGGCCGCGTCATCCAGGCTCAATACTCCGGCGACATATGCGGCGGCTACCTCGCCCATGCTGTGACCGATCACCGCATCCGGCGCGATTCCCCACGAACGCCACAGTTCCGCCAGCGCCACCTGGATGGCGAACAGCGCCGGCTGGACAACATCTATTTCATCCATACGGGAAGTGGTTTCATCGGCGCGCAGCAGTTCGGCCAGCAAATCCCATTTCACATAAGGCCGCACAGCCGCCGCGCAGCGTTCCAACATCTCGCGGAAAACCGGTTCCTGCTCAAAAAGCTGGCGTCCCATGCCCAACCACTGTCCGCCCTGGCCGGGGAAGATAAAAACCACGCGCCGTCCAGCCGCCTGATCCTGCGTGCCAGCCACCAGCCCGCGCCGGGTTTCGCTTTTGCCAAAAGCCTCAAGCTGCTCGACCAGTTCTTCCGGCGAATGCGCCACCGCTGCCAGACGGAACGGGTGGTGCGCCCGCCGGACACTGGCCGTATAACACAGATCATGCAGGTCGGACTGCCCGGCAGCCAGCTCATACCTGCGGGCCAGATCGGCCAATGCTTCTGGCGCGCGTGCCGAAAGTGGCAGCACATAAACATCGGCGCGCGGCGCGTCCGGGTAGCTGCGCGCGGGCGCTTCTTGCAAAACCACATGTGCGTTCGTCCCTGCAATTCCAAAGGCGCTAACACCGCCGATGGCCTGTCCTGGTTCGGCAGGCCAGGGTGTTCGTTCAACCTGTATCCGCACCGGCAGCGTTTCCCAAGAAATAAGCGGGTTCGGAGATTGAAAATTCAGGCTGGCCGGAATAGTGCGGTGTTTAAGCGCCAGTGCCACCTTGATTAATCCGGCCACGCCCGCCGCGCCCTCCGTATGCCCCAGGTTCGTTTTGATTGATCCAACTGAACAGAACTGCCCAGGGCGGCGGCCTTCCGCCACAACTGTGCCGATTGCGCCGATCTCAACCGGATCGCCCGCCTTTGTACCCGTGCCGTGCGCCTCGATGTACTGCACCTCGCCAGGAGATACCCCCGCATTGGTATAAGCTTTCCGCAGCATTTCTTCTTGTCCTGCACCGCCGGGTGTGGTCAGGAAACCGCTGCTGCGGCCATCGTTGTTGGCGGCACTGCCACGAATCACAGCATAAATCGGGTCGCCGTCGGCCAACGCATCCGCCAGCCGTTTGAGGACAACCAGCCCCGCGCCTTCGCTGCGAACATAACCGTCCGCAAGGGCGTCACCAAACTTGCAGCGGCCATCCGGTGCCATCATCCGGGACTGCGAGTAGGCAATCGTGATATGCGGCTGAAGGATGGCATTCGCCCCGCCGGCTAACGCCAGATTACACTCACCCACGCGCAGGCTTTGCACAGCCAGATGAACCGCAACCAGTGACGATGAGCAGGCAGTATCAATCGTGATACTCGGCCCCTGAAAACCAAACACATATGACAGCCGTCCAGACGCCGAATAACGACCGCTGCCTGTCGTCATATAAAAATCCACTTTGGCTGGATCGCGGAAAAGTCGGGCTTCAAAATCGTTGAGCCACATACCGACAAAAACGCCCGTCTGCTCAATGTCCCGCGTATTCGCAACCTGTCCCGCATCCTCCAGAGCTTCCCAAGCGACCTCTAAGAGCAGGCGCTGCTGCGGGTCCATCCGCTCCGCTTCGCGTGGGGAAATACCGAAAAAGAGTGGATCGAAGCGATCAATCTCATCCAGAAAACCGCCCCATTTCGACATCACTTTGCCAGGTGTTGCCGGGCGTGGATCATAAAATGTCTGGAGGTCATAGCGGTCTGCCGGGACTTCGGTGATGGCATCCTTTCCCGCGTGCAGCAGTTCCCATAATTCCTGTGGCGAGTTCACCCCACCGGGAAAGCGGCAGCCTATTCCAATAATCGCAATCGGTTCTCGCATCACCCTTCCCTCCCCTTAAGCTTGCTCCCAATTTACGGAAGCATGGCTCCACTGCCAGCACTCAAAACGCCATCCTTGCCCCTCAACGGCCAGAGCGGCGACATAGTTTTTACCTGGATTAAAAGCCTGGAAAGTCCAGCGTGTGACCTCGTGTGGTTTGCCGGTGACACTCAACAGCCGAGCAGGTTCGCCTGGTTTTAATGATACATCAAATTGATCGAGCCGATACGACAGCCCTTGCCCTAACGCCTTGATATAAGCTTCTTTGCGCGTCCAGCAGTTAAAAAATCCTTCCTGCTTCTGCGCGTCGGGCAGCCGCCGCCAGACGGCATTTTCCCGCGCCGAAAAGCAGCCGGCGGCCAGCCGTTCCATATCTTCCAGCGGGCGCATATACTCCATATCAACGCCGACTTCCCGCCCATATGCAACTGCATAAACCGCCATCTCATACGAATGCGAGACGTTAAAGCGCAAGCCCTCATCAATCTCCAATGCGGGTTTACCGGCAGGGCTGTAAACAAAGCGGATGCGTTCCGGCGGCCGGTTCAGGTACTGTCCCAAAAGCGCCCGCAAAACCCCGCGCGCAACAATAAAACGCCGGCGATGCTCGCTAAAGCGAAACCGCGCGGCGCGCGCCTGCTCATCCGGCGAAAGCAGTTTCGCCAGATATGCTGCTTGCCCCGCGCCAACATCAAGGCGCACAGACCAGGCATCTACCCTGTCATGTGCCAATGCCAGGGCAGCCGGTTCAAGACTCCACCCGTAACCGTGTTCAGTCACGCCGACCAATCTCCGTATTAGGTATGGATTATGCCAGAAAGGATGTCAGGTCTCTGGAAACCACCTGCAAAACTGCCGGCTGGTGATTCTGCAAAAAGAAATGATCGCCGGGAAACATAAAATAACGAAAAACGCCGCTGGTAAGTTCCCCCCAGGCTGCGATCTCGGTGGTGTTGACCGTTGGGTCTTGCAGACCACCAAAAGCCGAAATCGGACAATCGAGCGGATTGTCGTCCAGATAGGTATAGGTTTCGATCATCTCGAAGTTGGCGCGCAGCATGGGCAGGAATAACGCCAGCATTTCCGCTTCCTCAAGGATGGCAGCCGGAATGCCGTTGTAGCGGCGCTGCATCTCGCGGATAAAAGCCGGTTCCGGCAGATCATGAATGGGCGAATCCGACGGTGGAACATGGGGCGCGCGCCGCGCGGCGATGAACATCTGCCGAGGGCCGGGATAACCACCCAGGCGCAGTACGCGGCTCAGCTCAAAACTGACCAGCGCGCCCATACTGTAACCCCAGAAGGCAAACGGCGCATCCAGATAAGGCGTTAAAACTTCGGCCAGCCGCTCCGCCAGGGGTAAAAGCTGCGTATAAGGCTTTTCACGAAAACGGCTGCCCTGCCCCGGCAGCTGAACCGGGCAGATTTCAACCCCCTCCGGCAGAAGCTGACGCCACGACCGGAACTGCGCGGGGCCGCCGCCGGCATTCGCAAAGCAGAATAACCGCAGCCGAGGCTGCGGGATGTGTTGAAAACGAACGACCCACTCCTCGGTTTTGATATTCGTCGTCATGCGTTCTACCATCTCAACCGATCATTAGATTACAAAATAAATAGCGCCTCGCTGTTCATCATTAACCCACTAACTTGCTCAAACCTAAAATTAGCCATCTATCCTACCGCGTATTTTCACCAATGCATCACCCGCACGGATTTACGAACCACTAATGAATAGTTCATGTTCAGGTAATGTACAGCTTTCAGAGTGTGAAACGCGTAAATGTTGCGCGTAAATGAAGGAATTGAGGAGGATTGTTATGCGTAAGTTGTTCAGCATTATGGTGGTATCTCTGCTGCTCCTCGCGGCTGTTGGCAGTGCGTCGGCCAGCGGCACAGTGACCGGGTACGTCGTACACGGCATTCCGGGCCTGGTGGTGGATGTGTATGTGGATGGCCGGCTGTTTGTGAAGAACTTCGCCCCTGAGACGATTGCCGGCCCGCTGGTTGGCCCGGCCAACCGTTCGGCCTATGTGGCGATTGTCCCCGCCGGCGGCGACCCGGCCAACCCAGCCCTGGCGGCGACCGTCAGCTTTCCGCCCGGCGCGAACTTCAGCGTGGTTGCACACCTGGACGCCAACGGCGCCCCCACCCTCTCGATTTTCGACAACGATTTTTCCAAGACCAGCGCCGCCCGCCTGATCGCCCGCCACACGGCTGCGGCCCCCGCCGTTGACGCCCTGTTCTTCCCCGGCACGTCAGATGAACTGCGCGTTGGCCCGCTGGCGAACGGCCAGCAGGTTGCCGCCGACCTGACCCCCGGCAGCTACACCGCCGGTTTGGTTCCCACCGGCACGTCGGACATCGTGTACGGACCGTTCAGCGCCAACCTGCAAAGCGGCAGAGCCTACATTGTCTATGCGATTGGCTCGCTGGCCGACGGCACGTTCAAGACCATTACCCAGGTTGTCAACGTCGGCTACTAATATCACTCGCGGGTGAAACAAATTGGGGACTGTTGATAACAGAACAGTCCCCAGCTTTTATCGCACGCGCTCTAACATCTGCCGGTAATGGCCCAGAACTTCTTCCATCTCTTCGTCAATCGTTTTGACCGGCGGCACACCGGCGCGCAGCCGTTCCAGCAGACCGGGTTCGTTTATGAGCCGCTTGATCTGGCGTCGTAAATCTCCGGCATTATTCAGTTCAAATAGCAGGCCGCTTTTTTCATGGCTGACCAATTCCGCCATACCCCCCAGATTGGTCACAACCACCGGTATGCCCATATGAAAGGCTTCTAAAATGGAATTTGGGCTGTTTTCGTACCAGCGCGAAGGCACAACCAGCACATCCACATCAGCCAGGACATTCCATACTTCCGCGCCTACATAACGCCCGTTCCAGCGAATCGCAGGATAATGGGCGCTGCGTTTTTTAAGCGCAGCAACATAAGCGGGTGATTCCGTTTCCGTACCCCATATATCTAGGGTGATTTTTTCACCCTCGTCCAACAAAGCGATAACGGCATCCACCAGCAGGTCCACGCCCTTGTGGGTTTTGATCTGACCGACATACCCCAGGCGCAGGCCATGTCCATTCACCGGGCTGTGATAGGGTGTGGACGTATTTGGGGTAGCCAATCCCTGCCGGACGAACAGGTAGCGGTCGGTTTTATACCCAAACTCGGCGAATTTGCCGATGAGATAGTGTGACGGGCAGATCACCAGATCAATTGCATCCAGCGTATTTCGTAAAGCGGCCTGGCGCGCCGAAACCGCCAGCATCATCGAACTGGTAACGGGTGTATGCTCAAACACAGACCAGAATAAATCCATCAGCCGAGGGGTTGCCTGGGAAGGCAGGCGGTAACGCCGTTTATGTTCCATCAAACAGCGTGTGCATTTCTCAATCCGTTCCGGGCCGGAACATAGTTGGTCGGTGGCCTGTATCAGATTGAGGCGCGCGCACATAAACCAGAATTCGGTCAGTGTAATCACAACCGGCAGCGAGATTTCCCGCGCCACATCCACAACCGGCTTACCCAGTAGATAACCGCTGATGATATGCACCAGATCAAACGGACGGCTTAAGACAACTTCACGAAACGCCTCGCCGACCTGCGGATAATCATAAAGGTTACGAAACGGGTCATCGCCGGTTTTAACATCATAAAACAGCCGGTGAACCAGGATACCATCCTGTAAGGCGGACTCTTTGCGGAAGCCTGCTTCGTCGAGCCGTTCAACAGTAAAAACCTCAACCTCATGCTCATGATCGGCCAGCCACCGCGCCATACGCTCGGCCCGCCGCTCCGCACCGGCAGAATGTGTTGGCGGAAAACCATGAACAACTATCAAAATCCGCACAGATCACCCCTATCCCCCGGCATTTGTGTATATTATAGTCGTACTTTTTTCCCTTTGCTTCATCATAAAATGCGCTTTTCGCCATTCAAGGCGCATTTTAGCTCATTTCTGGAACATACAAGGTCAGAGATAACCGGTCAATTTCATCGAGGAATTATGTCAGGTTTATTCGGAATCATCGGCAAAGACACCACGATTGTACAACCTTTTTTGAGCGCCGCATCTGCCGCAATGTCCCACCGCCCCTGGTACATAGCAGATACCTGGTCGGCAGAAACCCTTCCGGTTGGACTGGGGCGCAGCGGCATCGGCATCTTTAACCGCGAACCGCAGCCGCTCGCCAGCAGCGACGGACGGCTGATTATATTCATGAGCGGCGAGCTGTATAATGCAGCCGACCTACAGCGCAGCCTGGGCGGCCAGCCCACCGACACGGATATTTTGCTGGCGCTGCGCGCTTTTGAACAGTATGGCGCGGATTTCGTCAAGGCGTTTGACGGAGCGTTTTTCATCGCCATCTACGACACCGCCACATCCCGGCTGATACTTGCCAATGACCGTTTCGGCCTGTATCCCCATTATTATACCTATCGAGAAGGTCAACTGGCTTTCGCGCCGGAAGTAAAAGGTGTGCTGTGCGCGCCGTTTGTGCCTCGCCGGCTCAACTACACGGCAGCAGCCGAATATTTTCGCTTTCAACAGGTGCTTGGCGAAAAAACATTTCACGAAGATATTTTTTTGTTTCCCTACGGCAGCATCGCCCAGTTCGATCTTTCATCCCGGCAGTGGTCACTCAATCGTTACTGGGATTGGGATCAAATCCCCGACCGCCCGGAGGTGACATTTGAAGAAGCCGTTATCGAGGTTGGGCGGCTGCTGCGTTTGGCGGTCGAAAAACGGGCCGATGACGATCTGCGCCCCGGCGTCTTTTTAAGCGGCGGGCTGGACTCGCGCGCGCTGCTCGGACTGATGCCTCCCCGCCCTACCCCGCCTGTAACAGCCAGCTTCGGCCAGCATAACAGCCGGGATGTTTATTATGCGGCTCGTATTGCGCGGGCGGCGGCCAGCCGCCATCACTGGTTCGATCTGCCGGATGGCCGCTGGGTGCTGGAAAATGTGAACCTGCACCTCAGGCTAACCGAGGGCTTTCACAGCTGGATGCACATGCACGGCATCACCATGCTGCCCGCCCTGCGCGAAATTATGGATTATAACCTGACCGGCTGGGACGGCGGCACTGTTATGGGACACGCCGATCACATCAACCCTATTTACAATAAACCCGTAGACCAGGATACCGTACTGCTGGAAACCTACAAACAATTCCTTTCCGGCTACACCTGGCCTGGACTCGCCGATGCTGAAGAACGCCTGCTCTACACCGATTCCTTTGGCAGACAGGCCATCGGGCTTGCTTTTGACTCGATGCGCCAGGAATTCGCGCGGTTCTGGAACTTCCGCCGTCACTACGCCGCCGAATATTTTTATATCACCAATCACTGCTGGCGCTCCACCGGCAATATGGTCAAAACCGCGCGTTCACATCTGGAGGTACGCTCGCCCTTCTGGGACTACAATCTGATTGATTTTATGTACTCTCTGAAGCCGCAAATCCGCCGTGACCAGCTTATGTACCGGCATATCATCACGCGGGAAATGCCCAAACTGGCCGTTATCCCCTACGACAAAAAAGAGTATCTGCCCACCATCAACGCCTGGCAGCACAATCTGCACGCTCTTTCGGTGCGCGCGCGCCGGCGGCTGCGGCTTTTCCCCAACCGCTCCACGCTGTACGCCGACTACGAAAACTACCTGCGCGGTGATCTGCGCACCTGGGCGGAAAACCTGCTCTACGACCGGCGCACGCAGGATCGCGGCCTGTGGAATGTTACGTTCGTTCGCACCTTAATGGAGCGCCACCTGGCCGGACACGAACCCTGGACAATTGGCAAAATCGCCCCGCTCATCACCTTTGAGATGGTGATGCGTGAATATTTCGATTAACGCCATCAGGCGTGCATTCGGCGCAGCACGCCGTCGAGCCGGCGTTTGACCATACCGGTTAACATAGCGCGTTCGTCGGCGGACAAAGCGCCGATCAACCAGACCACCACCATGTAAAAAACGGCGCTGATGCTGATATTGACAAGCAGATGTTGACCACGCAGCAGGTAAACCATGATACCCATCAGGATGGCAGCGATAATCAGCCGCACCATATGGGTAAAACCCAAACCGGCGCCGAATTCCCGGCGGAAGAACACATAAAAGAGTATGGCGCCGGTCAGTTCAGCCGCAACGGTCATCAACGAAGCGGCAATCAAACCGTAAGTTGGGATAAACAGGAGATTGAGGACGAGATTAAGCGCCGCCAGGCTCAGGTAAATCCACATAGCGCGACTTTCTTTTTTGATCGCCGTCGTCAGATTACCGCACAGCGCCGTGTACATCAGCAGCGGCGTATCCCAGATCAGAATAGCGAACGCTATGGAAGCCGGAGCGTATTCCATACCGTACAGCAGCCGGATGATTTTATCGGCCAGCAGCGTGCCGCCAACGGCCAGCGGCAGCCCCAGAAACACCATAAATTTCGTCGAGCGATAATACCAGGGAAGCACGGATTTCGGGTCATGAGCGTGTTCGCGCGCCAGTGTAACCGGCATCGCCACGATCAGTGCGCTGGTCAGGATCAGAAACGAGCGCGTGAGATGATAGGCCGCGTTATACCACCCGACCATCGCCGCCGACTGGAACGTTTCGAGGATGAGCGTATCCACATGAAAATTAAATGTCAGCGCCAGTTGGATGATAGCGAACGGCATCCCCGCCATCAACAGCCGCCCCCAGGTGCGCGTCTCAACCTGAAAGCGCGGCGGCTGCATACGGTAGCGCCGCACCACCCAGAACGATAAAGCGATTAACACGGGCAGATTAAGCAGCGACGCCACCACCAGCCACACGAAGTTTAAGCCCGCGAACAAAAACAGCCCGCCCGCGACCATGAAGATGACCTGCCCGATAACAGTAAAAACAGACAGATAATCGAGCCGCTCGTTCCCGGCGATGATGCTTTGAAGTGGAGCCAGCAGCGCCTGCAAAAAGTAGCTGGAGGTGTACAGCGCGATTGCCAGCACAATTTCCGATTCATAGGGTTTGGCGACAGCCCCCGTGATAGTCACAACTATCGCGACAATGGAGAGAATAAACCGCAGCGCCGCCGTATTCCAGAAAAGCTGGTTGGCGCGCTCGGCATTCCGAGCGACCTCGCGCGTCATGTACTGCGTGACGCCCATATCGCCGATCACGGAAAAAAGCCCAGCCCAGGCCAGTACGACCGAATACCGGCCAAATTCAGAATCCCCTAACGTGCGAATCACCAGGACATTAAAGACAAAACCCAGTACCCGCAGTGCCATTTGTGCGCCCATGCCGAACAATGTATTACGCACAATCGTCCGACCCGCGCTGCGCCGGGGTTGTTCGAGAACAGCTTCCGCTTCGCTCATAAAAAACCTCTAAGGAGGCAGTGTATACCCGCCATCATTGTCGGCCTACCGGCTAACGAAAGCCTTGCAGGGCGCGGCCTTATGGCAGAATTTGACGAGTTTGCAGCAGATTGATGATCGCCAGATGAATATCCTGGATAGATAGAATCGGTGGCTCGCCCGCCGCAGCCTGCCGTTCTACGTCCAGCACGGCCCAGTTCGGCAGGTCTGCCGCCAGACGTTCGTACTGCTCGAAACTGGCATAAATCAGGCGGTTGTTCGACTCTTCAATATCTGTTTTGCCTTTGAGATATTTCTGCTGTTCGCGGTGGCGGAGCTGGTGAAAGGTCGCCTCTGGTCTGGCCCGCAGGTAGATGGTCAAATCGGGCCGGGGTTGCCCGAACACGTCATATTCCATTTCCTGCACCCAGCGGTTGAACGCCTCGCGGTCGGCAGCGTTTTGAAACTTGGACGCCTGTACAGCCAGATTCGAGGATACCCAACGGTCGGCCAGAACCAGCATCCCATCTTCCAACGCCTGCCGAAGCTCATCCCGCACCAGCAGCCGGTCATTGGCGAAAATCATCGCCACCAGATACGGACTGGTGCTTTCGACGCTGCCATGCTCGCCGCGCAAAAAAGCCGCCGCCAGCTGGCCGAAAAACGAGTCGTATCGCGGAAAACAGTACAGCCGGTGCGCGATGTTATGCCGCGCCATATACTGCGTTAAAAGTTGAGCCTGGGTTGTTTTACCCAGACCCTGATTTCCTTCAAGGACGACGAAGCAGCCGCGTTTTGGCATACTATCCTAACCCTGCCTTGCCTTATCCACAGGCACGGTTGCATTTTATAGCCATTTAAGGCAAACTTCCACCTGTCCATATCCCTGTAAAATAGCAATGATACCCAACCAATATGCCGACAATCAAAGATGTAGCGCGCGAGGCCGGAGTCTCGATTGCGACCGTTTCGTATGTCCTCAACAACAAAAAAGCCTTTGTCAGCGCCGAAACCCGCCGTCAGGTTCTCGAAACCATCGAACGTATTGGTTATACGCCTAATGTAACCGCCCGAAACCTGAAAGCCAGTCAAACCCGGCTGATCGGTTATGCCTGGCACGAAGTCCCTCACAATCAGGTGAACTCGGTGCTTGACCGCTTCACCTATTACCTGGCGCAGGCCGCCGAGGCCGCCGGTTATCATGTTTTGACCTTCACTTATGCCCCACACAACCCCTTACCCGCCTATCAGGAACTCATTAATACACAGCGGGTAGATGCTTTTGTCCTGTCAGGAACCAACGCCAACGACCCCCGTATTCGTTTCTTAATGGACGAAAACTTCCCGTTTGTCTGCTTTGGCCGCAGCAACCCTGAATGGGACTTTTATTGGGTGGATACCGACGGAGAACAAGGGATTTACGAGGCCGTCAGCTATTTAATCGGCCTCGGCCACCGGCAGATCGCGGTTGCCGCCTGGCCGGAACAATCCATCACCGGCAATTTTCGGCTGGCCGGTTATTTCAGGGCGCTGCGCGAAGCAGGTATTAACATTAACCCTGATTATGTCATTCGCGGCGAACACAGCGAGCAGGCCGGGCGCGATGCTCTGGCCGCCTGGTGCCGCCTGCCCAACCGCGAACAGCCGACCGCTGTAGTCGCCATGAGCGATCTGGTCGCCATCGGTGTGATGAACGAGGCCGAAATGCGCGGCCTGGTTGTGGGCGAATCGCTGTCGGTGATCGGCTTTGACGACGCCCCCATGTCTCAATATCTCCGCCCGGCCCTGACCACCATCCAACAGCCGATTGTCGAAATCGGACAGGCGCTGATTGAGATGCTGGAAGCCGTTCTTAAAAAGGAACGGCCCGAAACCCCGAACCTGTTGATTCCCACACGCTTCATCAAACGGGCGTCGTGCGGATTTATCGCTCGCTAAGCCGCTCCAGCACTTCAGACACGGCGAGCGCCGCCAGGTCAGGCACGACCATGTGGGCGCGCGTCAGGTTGGCCTGCCCGATGCCAACCGTCCAGAAGCCCCCCGCCAGCGCCGCATCAACCCCGGCTTCGGCGTCCTCAAAGACAACTGTCTCGCCGGGCGGGACGCCCAAACGCCCTGCCGTCCAAAGGAACAAATCGGGCGCCGGTTTAGTATTCGTCACGCTGTATCCATCGCCAACAGCGTCGAAACGGTCGAGAATCGCCAGTTTGTCCAGCACCTCGCGCGCGTTTTTGCTGGCCGAGCCAATCGCCAGTTTCAAACCGGCGGCACGCGCGGCGGCCAAAAAGCGGCTCACCCCTGGCAGCAGGTTGGCAGGGGTGATATGTTGAAGATATTCCCGGTAATAGTCGTTTTTGCGCATCATCCACATCTGCGCCGTTGTTTCGTCAACCGGCCTGCCCTTCAGCATCCGGTTCAGGCTTTCCCGCCGCGAAACACCCCTTAACTGCTCATTATCCTCGCGGGTGAAGGTGATGCCTTCCTCATCGGCCAGGCGCTTCCATGCCAGATAGTGAAACTCGGCAGTATCGGTGATAACGCCATCCAGGTCGAAGATAAACGCGCGTATCGGCATGGCTTTTATCCCTCGAACGATTCGTTTTCGGCTTCCGGCGGCAGGACCGGCTGCCGCAGCCCTGCCGCAGCCAGCCGGTCAAAAACGGCGCTGTTGGCAATCGCCGCCAGCACCCCACCGCTAATCAACAGCCAGCTTGCAAAAAACACGGTGCTAAGCAGGGCAACCAGCGCCGCACACGCCAGAACCGCCAGCGTGAATACCGGATTCAGGTAGACCATCACCGCCGCGTTTCGCAGCGCCCCCTTCAAAGAAGGCTGATTCATTTCGTACAGCAGCGGCCACAGGTAAAACTGGATGGCAATCCACACCACCAGCACACCAATCCAAACCGAACGCCCAACGTCGTACAGCAGCCCCGTCTGTCCAGCATACGCCGTCAGATTCGAGACATTGACGCCAACCAGAACGACGTTTAATACGAATATCACCAGCCCTCGGCGAAGATTTTGCCGAAATCCATCCCACAAATCCCGAAGGTCGGCGGTCGGACGGGTATATGCCAAGTAGCTCATACGAACCATCCCCGCCCATGCCGCCGGCGCAGTAACCAGCGGCAGGGACAAAACAACCCACAGCAGATTCCCCCAGATGTAAACATATCCGCGATGGTTTAAATGGTGCAAAGCGCGCCAGACGGCTTGTAAACCGGCAAACATCTATTGACCAGCCAGCCCCGAATAAGTCACGCCCTCCACAAAATATCGCTGGAAGACAAAAAAGATGATCGCCATCGGCAGCGTGGTGATGACCGACCCGGCCAGAACAAGATCATACTGAATATCTTGCCCGGAACCCCGCAAAACGGTCAATCCCATCGGCAAATTGAACATTTCCGGCTTTGTGCCGACGATGATGAGGGCATCCATAAAGTTATTCCACTGCCCCTGAAAGCTGAAGATCGCCAGCGCCGTCAGCGCCGGTGTCGCCATCGGCAGGACAATGCGGAAAAACATCATAAACCGGTTAGCCCCATCCACGGCCGCCGCTTCCTCGATTTCGCGCGGGATGCTCTCGAAAAACTGCTTCATCAGCAAAATCCCGAAGGCGTCCGCCGCCAGCACGACAATATACCCCTGGTAAGTGTTCAGCAGCCCCATCTGGTTGAGCAGCAAAAAGCGCGGGATGAGCAGCACCACACCGGGTATCATTAACGTCCCCAGGACGACGAAAAAAATGACCCGGCTGCCGGGAAAATTTAATCGCGCCAGCGCATATCCCGCCATCGAGTCAAAAAGCAGGCGGAGAATCATGACGGTTACGGCATAGATAACTGTGTTCAGAAGCCAGCGCGGCAAATTATTATTCGGCCCGGTGCTGGTTAAAATTATCTGGTAGCCGCTAAGCGAGGGGTTAAATGTCGCGCCGCTTACCTGCTCATCGGCACCCAGCCGGGCCACGACCTGCCCGGCCTCGTTGCGCGTTTCACATTCCACGCCAAAGGGCGGCACCGGGATAAATGCCGCCGGACGATTGGTGACGGCAGGGTCGCACTTGAACGAGTTCGCAATCGTCAACACAAACGGCGCGATCTCGATAACAGCGACCAGTACGAGAATAGCGACGCCGACTATACCCAGGATGCGGCGCAAAGTATAAGCCGAAGCAGTCTGGGTGGTAACGGGCGGCGCAGTCGCTGCAGAAGCCATAAGTCTGTTTCCTCCTCTGCGCCTCTATACGTTCGCTTTGTCGCCGCCGGTCAACCGCCGCTGGATGATTGTGGCGACAAAAATGATGACAAAAAGCGTAATGGCAGTAGCCGTAGCGCGATCCATACGCGGATCGGTCTGCGAACCAAAAGCGAAGTCATAAACCAGATAAGCCACGCTCATGGTCGTTCTTCGGGTGCTGTCGTTACGCAGAACATAAATCTGGTCAAAAACCTGGAACGTGCCGATTAAACCGAGTGTTACCACGAAAAAAGTCGTCGGGCGCAGCAGCGGCATAGTAATGTGCCGGAACACCTGCCAAGCGTTTGCGCCGTCCACCTGGGCAGCCTCATATACCTGGGACGGGATGTTCTGCAAAGCGGCCAGGTACACCACCATCATCGTGCCTATCGTCGTCCAGATCGCCAGAATCATGATCGTCAGCATGGACACGCTCGGCCCGCTGATCCATTCCCACAGCGAAATCCGAAAGATTTGCGTCTCTCGCAAAAACGATGATGAATCTTTGGTGATGCCGAACAATCCCAGCAGATTATGAATCACGCCGTCGTTATTGGAAAGCCAGCTAACCGGCTGGTAATTCGGGAACAATGACGACAGCAGCCCGTTTACCGGCCCAGTATTAGAAAACAAAAACAGAAAAATCATTGAAACGACGATGGACGATGTGATGGAAGGGAAATAATACGCCGTGCGGAAAAACCCGCGCAACTTCAACCATCGCTGATTGACGATCACGGCCAGCACCAGCGCGATGATCGTCTGGGTAGGAACGACGCCCAGGACATAATAGACAGTATTTTTCAAG
>JAPKMO010000028.1 GCA_026645945.1 Anaerolineae bacterium | reverse complement strand
TGCGCCGTCCGGTCGAGACTGCCCACGCTGTAATATTTGGCGTCGGGGTGGTGGACGACGATGGCCGCCGTGCTTTGCTCCGGCACAAGCTGGTAAGAGGCGGTCAGGCTTAAACCTAGGTCGGCTGCCGCGCCGGGCAGCAGCTTAAAGACGGTTTCATGATCGCGCAGGTCAGGGCAGGCGGGGTAGCCCCAGCTGTAACGTTTGCCCTGTCCCGGCGGGATGCCCAGTTCCTTGTTGACCACCTGCCGGTTGACGAAATTGGCGGCTGCCTCGGCGGTCTGCACGGCCAGCCCGTGAAAGAAATAGGCCTCGCTGTACTCGTTGGCCGCTTGCAGCTTATCGAAGGCTTCGGTTGCAGCCGCACCGACCGTTACCACCTGCAAGGCGACCGTATCCACCTGGCCGCTTTCGACCGGCGCGAAATAATCGCTGAGGCACAGGTGTTCGCCGCCCGGCTGGCGTGGGAAGGTGAAACGGGCGAGTTCGGTTAATGCCTGCTGGCCGTTCTGTAGGGGCGCGAGACTCTGCGCCCCGGCGCCATTTTCGTTAAATGCTTGCCAGTCCCAGACGACCAGATCATCGCCCTGACTATTGCAGGGGAAGTAGCCGTAAACCGCCTGCGGGCGCAGCGTTTTGTCCCGGATGGCATCCTTCTGCATCCGCGCCAGCCGCGCCTCGAACTCGGCTTCCAGCCGCGCCCATTCGTCACCCTGGGTGTTTTTTGCGCCCCAGGACAAGCGGAACAGTTCCGGTTTGTGCAGGTATTTAAAGACAATCTCCAGCGGCATTTCCAGGATGGTTTTGGGCCCCCAGAAGGGCGGCGTCGGGATACTCGGCGCAGGGCGAACGGTGCGCGTTCCCGGCGTAACCGCGCGTTTGACCGGCGCGGGTTTGCCCATTTCCTCAAACGCTTCGGCGAAAATCTGCCCTACGAAGTCGCCGCGCTCCTGCGGGTCGGCCAGTTTGTCCATCACCGACAGCCCCTCAAAAGCGTCTTTACAATAGAATACGCCCGGCTCGTAAGGCTGGTTCGTTTCCTCAAGGAACAGGATGCGCCGCCCGAACCTGCGGTTGATGGCCGCGCCGCCGATCAAAACCGGATACGATAGGCCGCGCCGCGCCAGTTCGTTAACGATCAGCGGCATCTGTTTGGAGGTGCTGACCAGCAGGGCGCTCAGGCCGATGGCGTCGGCGTTGTATTCCTGCGCCTTCTCGATGATGGTGTTGGCCGGAACCTGCTTGCCCAGGTCGTGAACGGTATAGCCGTTATTGCTGAGGATGGTTTTAACCAGGTTTTTGCCGATGTCATGCACATCGCCGTAAACCGTCGCCAGCACGACCACGCCTTTGGTCGAACCTTCCACCTTGTCCATGAAGGTTTCCAGGTAGGCGACCGACTTTTTCATCACCTCGGCGCTTTGCAGCACGAAGGGCAGGATTAACTCGCCCGCGCCGAACTTGTCGCCCACTTCCTTCATGGCCGGCAGCAGCACATTGTTCAGCACGCCGACGGCATCCTGGCGCGTCAGGCAGTCATCAATGAGGGCTTCCACGCCGTCTTTTTTGCGGTGGACGATCTGCCAGTGGAGCGCCTGCTCGCTGGTCATGTCGGCGGTTGGGTCTTCGACTTCCTTACCGCCCGCCGCCACCGCGTTCTGCTCAAAATACTGGATGAAACGCGGCAGCGCGTCGGGATCAGTGTTAAAAATCAGGTCATCGGCCAGCTTGCGCTGCTCGGCGGGAATTTCCGCATAAGGGGTGATATGCGCGGGGTTAACAATTGCCATGTCCAGCCCGGCCTGGACGGCGTGGTACAGGAACACGCTGTTTAATACGCCGCGCGCCGCCGGGGTGACGCCGAAGCTGACGTTGCTCACGCCCAGCGAGGTTAACACGCCGGGCAGATTTTGTTTGATAAGCCGGATGCTCTCGATGGTTTCGATGGCGCTGTTCCGCAGTTCTTCCTGGCCGGTGGTCAGCGTGAACACCAACGTATCAAAAATTAGGTCTTCCGGCCTCAGGCCGTATTCGTTTACGGCGATGTCGTGGATGCGCCGGGCGATAGCGTATTTGCGTTCGCGGCTGTGCGCCATGCCTTCTTCGTCAATGGTCATCGAGATGACCGCCGCGCCATGTTTTTTAGCAATCGGCAGAATTTTATCTATCCGCTCCCGACCGTTTTCCAGGTTGTTGCCGTTGATGATGCCGCGCCCTGGATACAGGGCCAACGCCGCTTCGGCCACGTCGGCCTCGGTGGTATCGAAGATCAGCGGCGCGCTGACGGCCAGCGAGAGTTTTTTGACGAGCGCCTGCATCTGCTCTTTTTCGTCGGCGCGTTCGGTCAGCGCCACGCATACATCCAGCATGTGCGCGCCGCTGTTCACCTGGTCAACGGCAATCTGCACGATGCTGTCGTAATCTTCGGCCAGTAAAAGCTGTTTGACCTTGCGGCTGCCCTGGCTGTTGACGCGCTCGCCGATCAGCGTTGGGCCGGGGTTCTGCTGCATCAGCGTGGCTGTCATGCCGCTGGATGCGGCGGGTTCGTGCTGGGGGGCGCGGGGCCTGGGCGGGGTAAGGTTGATGCTCTCATCTCCCGTCCCCTTCTCCCTTATGGAGAAGGGGGGAAAAGCCTGCTGTTTAGGCTCCTCGCCCTGAGAGAGAGGGGGTTGGGGTGAGGGCAGGTGTCGCGATGCCAGCAATTCTGCATACGAATGCCCATGCACCTTGCGGTACAGCGCGTCCAGGTGTTCCGGGCGCGTGCCGCAGCAGCCGCCGACGACGTTGACACCCCAGCGGGCGAACTCCGAAACCATGTCGCTGAACGGCTCCGGCTCCATCGGGTAGACCGCTTCGCCGTCCACGTTGATCGGCAGCCCGGCATTGGGCAGCACACTGATGGGCAGGCGGCTGTGTTCGACCAGATATTGAATCGGCGCGCGCATGTATTCCGGCCCGGTGGAACAGTTCATGCCGATCACATCAATCGGCAGCGCCTCCAACGTCGCCAGCGCCGAGGCGATGTCCGTGCCAAACAGCATACGCCCGGTAGTGTCCAGCGTCACCTGACATTGCAGCGGAATCCGCACGCCGGCATCCTCGAAATAACGGTTGATGCCCGCCACCGCCGCCTTAACTTCCAGAATATCCTGGCTGGTTTCCACCAGCAGCAGGTCTGCGCCGCCCTCGACCAGCCCGCGCGCCTGTTCGTAAAATACGTCCGCCAGTTCTTCAAAGGTGATATTGCTCAGGTCGGGGTCATTGCCGCTGGGCAGCTTGCCGGACGGGCCGATGCTGCCGGCCACAAAACGCGGGATGCCGGTTTCGGCCTCAAAACGGTCGCAGACGCGCCGGGCGATCTGCGCCGCCGCGCGGTTGATCTCCAGCACGCGGTCGCCCAGGCCGTATTCGGCCAGCGTCAGCCGGTTGCCGCGAAAGGTATCCGTCTCCACCGCCTCGCTGCCGACGGCCAGGAACGACGCATGGATGGCCTCGATCACGTCCGGGCGGGTGATGACCAGATAATCGTTGCAGCCGTTGTAACGCTCGCCGCCGAAGTCTGCCGCCGTCAGGTTGAACTTTTGGATGCTCGTCCCCATCGCGCCGTCGAAGATGACGATATGATCGGCAATCGCGTCCAGATAGCGCCGGTTGGTGTAGGTGCGGGTGGTGGTCATGAATTACGTGTTCTCCGTTTTCTTACGCTGTTTGCTCGTTCCGCCGCCGAGGGTTCAAAACCCCCGGCTTCCAGTAAAGACAGGTAAGCCCACTGAAGGGGCTGGCCGCGCATTACCCAGCCTTTTGCGCCGGCTCGTAGTGCAGCACCATCAACTGGTCACCGCGCAGCGCCAGCATGGCATAGGTGCGCCCGTTGTTATCACTGAATTCGACTTCGTATGCATCCGGCGCAAGAATCTCGACAATCGTTCCAACCTGCCCGCGCAGCAGGTCGCGCTCCGGTAAATCTTCGGTCAGGGCGACAACATCCAGTAATTGCAGCATTACCTCACCTCTCAAAGTACATAACAGCTTGTCAATCGTGGAACATCTTCCAAAGAGCGAATAATCCACAGGCTGCGAACAATGGCCTTTTTCTCATTAACGGCTACTGCAAAATCCAGCCGATATCGCTGTCCAAATTCATCCCGTTCGCCAATCACAGCTCCATCATTGCAGGCAGCTTTGAGCAGTTCCTCGTGCAGGAATCCCGCATCATTCACCGTCAGCCCAAGCACATTGAGAAATACTCTGGCTTTATGGCGACCCCTGATATGATCGAGGTTGAGGCAGTAGTCCCGCAATTTCACAATGTCAACGATAGCGCGTTCACAGTTCGGGATTTGCATCAGGATGTCTCGGTTTATCGTTAGTGTGTTTCAACGAGATTCCCCATTCAACAGGCGCGCGTTACCATCCCTGTTTCGCCAGTCCATCTACATCGTCAAAATGTTTGTCGCGGGTCAGCACCGTTAAACCGTGCTGCATGGCGATGGCTGCAATCCACGTATCGTTGTGCGGCGGCATTTCTACGATTAGCCTCTACTCGCCCCGACTTCTCAACGCCATAAAAAACTCACCTAACACAACTGCCGGAACAAAAATTTCGTCAGCGGCTTCAATAATCGCCAATAATGTCGCATCCTGAGCGAGATAAGCACTGGCTGCATTCGTGTCAAGCAGGAAATTCCCACTCATCCGAGTCGATCCTCTCGCAGTCCTCTTCAATCGCCTGCTTCATGGCTTCAAGATCATCCGCTGAAATCGAGATGTCGCGGGTGCGCGCAATAAATTCCTTGCCGGATATGCCGCGCGGACGAGATAGACTGCGCGCATACTCTAAGGCTCGCTGCTGCTGCTCCGGTGTCATCCGCTGCACTATTTCCAAAATTTCCTGTTCGAGTGTCATATCTGCCATAATCGTCATCTCCTCTATTCACTCATCCCGCGTGCCTTGTCACGCCAAACAAAAACGCCCCTTTGTGGAAGGAGCGCATGGGTCGTCAATCGTCGTCTGCGCTCATCTTCCAGGTGTTTGCCTGCCGGACTTGGCACCGTCCCGACGCTTCGGGGGTTGCCGCGACTTCACAGGGCCGTTCCCTCCGTCGCTCGTGATGAGAATAGATTGTTGTGGTGCATCGTAACACGTATGGTTTGGGGTGTCAAGCGCGGCTGTTTCGTGTTCAGGGCAATCGCATATAAACGGTACAAGTGTTCTCAATCTGCTTCTCGACCCCCTCCGCCCTTCGGGACACCTCCCCCGTATACAGGGGAGGATGAATGCTGGCGTGACTCGTCCCCCCCTCCCCGTATACGGGGAGGGCTGGGGAGGGGTCTGAAAGGGCCATGAGCCAGTTAAGATTGGATATGCAATCGCCCTGGTTTCGTGTTCGGAATGGGGGCAATCGTGTTACAATTGCCGTAGTGCTTGCAAGCGAGGTCAAAAAACGATGAGCGACGAGCGTGAAATCAACCGGCTGCTGCGCGACCTGAGCAGCCGCTATGCGATCCCGCGCCGTAAGGCGATCAATGCGCTGATAGAAATCGGCGCGCCGGCAGTGCCGGGGCTGATCGCGCGGTTAAACGATAAAAATCCCGAAGCGCAAAAAGCCGCCGCCGAGGCGCTTGAACACATCGCCACACCGGGGGCGCTGGCCGCCGTCGCCCACTGGCGAGAAAAAATGGGCGGCGACGTAAACGTTTAGCTCGACCCCGGCCACGCTATTGGCTGTCAGGAGTGCAAGATGAGCCAGCACATTTTTGTTTCTTATAAACACGAAGATGAAGTTTTTGCCGATATGCTCATGCGGCAGTTGCAGTTGGCCGGGTTCACCGTCTGGCTGGATACGGAACATCTGCGCGCTGGGGAAAACTGGCGCGAGGCGATCAACCAGGCGATCAAAGAGGCTTTTGCGCTGGTGCTGGTGATCTCGCCGGAGGCGAAATCTTCCGAGTACGTCACCTACGAATGGGCATTCGCGCAGGGGGCGGGCATAAAGGTCGTGCCGGTGCTGCTGCGCCCGACCGACAACCTGCATCCTCAGCTTGAAATGCTGCAGTACCTGGATTTTACCGACCGCACTCGCCCGCCCTGGGATAAACTGGTGCGGCGGCTGTGGGAAATCCAGGGCGAACACCAGCCGTACACCGTATCCGTCGCGCGGGATGCGCCGCCGGCGGTGCGCGGGGCGGTGGCGGCGCTGGACAGCCCCAACGCCGACGAACGCCGACAGGCGCTTAAAAGCTTGGCGCAGATGAACCACCCCTCTGCTTATGCGGCGCTGGTGGGTGCGGTGCAGCATCCTTTACGCGATGTGCGGGTGGATGCTGCCTTTCTGCTGACCAAACAGACCAATCACCAGGAAAAAGCCGCCGTGCCGGGGCTGCTGGACGCCCTGCACGACGACGACGCCCGCCTGCGCGCAGCGGCGGCCAAAGCCCTGGGCGAAATCGGCGACCCGACCGCCGTGCCGGAACTGCTGCGGGCGATGAACAAGGACGCCGATGGCAACATCCGCTGGGCGGCCTCCGGCGCGCTCAGTAAAATCGGCGAGGCTGCCGTGCCGGGGCTGGCCGTCGCGCTCAAGGATGATGACTGGAAAGTGCGGCGCAGCGCGGCAGAGGCGCTGTCCGGGATGCGCGAGCCGGCGGCAGTGCCGGCGCTGATTGAAGGTATGACCGACAAAAATGATGTGGTGCGGCAGGCGATTGCTCATGCGCTGGAAAGTATGGGCGAAATGGCTGTGCCGAAACTGATTGAGTGCCTACAAAGCCGTGATACCAACGTGGCGACCATCGCGGCGGACATGCTCCAGCGAATCGGCACGCCGGAAGCGATGATCGCCTACCACCGCTGGCAGGGCAAAGCGACCACCCGGCTGGACGAACCGCGCCGCCAGTTTCCGAGAGGTCAGCGATGAAATTTGCGCGTGTGATCGGCAATCTGGTCAGCACAAAAAAGTATCGCGGTCTGGAAGGTGTCAAGTTCCTGATCGTGCAGCCGCTGGATATTCACCGCCAGCCGGACGGCGAAGCCTACGTCGCGGTGGACGCCACCAACCAGGCCGGTATGGATGAACTGGTATTCGTGGTCGCGTCTAAAGAGGCGGCCTTCGCCCTGCCGGTGGAGTTCGTGCCGGTGGACGCGGCGGTGGTCGGCATTGTGGATGACGTAGACGACCGCCCGCTGTACGACGCCGGCAGCGTGGATTGGAAAATTTTCCTCAAAACAGAGTCAAAACCGGCTGAAGGCTGAGGATTCGGAGCGGGACAGCGGGAGACACACCTATGTACATTGGTCGGGTGAAAGGTACGGTCGTAAGCACCATCAAACACGCGCTCTATGAAGGGCGCAAGCTGATGCTGGTGGCGCGCCTGAACCTGGACGGCAGCGAGACGAGTGCCTACGACATCTGCGTAGATGATGTACAGGCCGGGGTAGGCGATGTGGTGCTGGTTCTGGATGAGGGCAGCAGCGCCCGTCAGGTTATCCGCAAGCGCGGGACGGGGCCGGTTCGAGCGGTGATCGTCGGCATCGTGGAGGAAGTGACGCTGACGCACTGAACCGGCGGTTCCCGCATCCCCGACAAGGACAATTGAATGCCGACGAATAACCGACGTTTTCTCATCACCGGGGGCGGCACGTTCCTGGGCGATAACATCGCTGCCGCGCTGCTGGCAGAGGGCGCGGAAGTGACGCTGCTGGTGCGTCCCGGCGTGGAAGATCGCCTGGGGCCGCTGGCGCAGCGCACCCGCTGGTGGACGGCGGACGTATGGAATCCGGCCAGCCTGCGCGGGCGGGGGCGGGGCCATGCCGCCGTGATCCATACCGTCGGCAGCATGGCCGCCGACCCGGCGCAGGGTTTGAACCATCATTACCTGAATTTTGTCTCCGCCCGCAATGTCGCCAATATGTGCGTCAGCGATGGCGTGCCGCAGATGATTTTACTTAGCGCCGCTGCCGCCCCCTGGGTAAACCGCAGTTACATCCGCGCCAAACGCGAAGCCGAGGCTTATATGGGGCGCGTTGGCCTGAGCGCGACGATCATCCGCGCGCCGATGGCTTACGTGCGCGGCGAGCGCCGCCACCCGTTTTTCTGGCTGATGACGCTGCTCGGCAGCATACCGGTGGTATCGTGGTTGGGTTTCGGGCGAGTCGCCCCAATACCAATAGATATGCTGGCACGCGGCGTGGCGCGCATCGCACTGGAGACAAACCGCACCCGGACGATTTATTACGCCGCCGATCTGCGCCGCCGCAATACCGCCCGCGAAGCGCGCGGCGCGGCCCCGATTTTGCCGCGCGAAACGCCCGACCCGGCGCGTCCGCTTGACCCGTTTAAACTGCTGGATGAAGATACACCATTTGGCTGGCTGCCGCCGGACGGCGGGCCGGGCGAGCGCCGCTAAACAAAACAGCGCGGCGGAATGGCGATCACCAGCTGGCAAAACGCCGACGATGGCCGTCCGGTTATAGATGCCGGCTGACCTGCGCCACGATTTCGTCGGCGCTTTCTTCAATCGGTTTGTCGGTGATGTCTATAACGGTGAATCGCCCCTGCTGGAAGACGTGCTGCGCGAAGGCCAATTCGGCTTCAATTTCGCTGATATCGCTGTAGGCCGCGCTGCCCACTACACCCATACGCTGCTGGCGGCGTCTGCGGTAAGCCACCAACTGGTCAAGTTTGATGGTCAGCCCGATAACGCGCCGCCGTTCGATTTTAAACAACTGGGCCGGCGGCGCGAACTGCGGAATCAGCGGCACGTTGGCGACCTTCCAGCCGCGCGTCGAAAGATACATGCTGAGCGGTGTTTTGCCCACCCGCGATACGCCGATCAGGACAATATCGGCCAGGCGCAGGTCATCCGGTTTCAGGCCGTCGTCATGGTCAACGGCGAATTCGATGGCTTCGATGCGTTTAAAGTAGTCCTCGCGCAGGCGGCGGTACAGGCCGGGACGTTCCAGCGGTTTTTGCCCCAGCAGGCCGGTTAGCTGGAACATCAGCGGGCCGATCAAATCAATGGCGACCAGGTTGTTTTCCCGCGCCAGATCGTTCATCGCGCTGCGTAAGTGCGCGTCTACCAGCGTATGAACGATGATGCCGTTTGTATTTTGCGCCTGCGCGATCACGTCTTTAAGCTGTTCGGTCTGCCTGACGTGCGGAATGATGATGATAGGCGTATCGGCATCCTGGAACTGGGCCAGCACCGTCCGTACCAACTGCTGGCCGCTGACGCCTTCCCCGCCTGAAACTACAAAAATCGGAGAAATGTTCATCGTGCTGCCAGCCCCGCTGCGATCTGCCGCGCCGCCGACCGTCCGGCGGCCACCCGTTCGTTTAAACTCAACCCGTCGTAGTCGCTGCCCACCAGCGCGACCCGTTCCGGCAGCAAACGCCTGAGCGCGGCCATCCGGTCGTGGAAGCCGGGCGCTTGGGGGGGGAGGGGGTCGGCCTCCGGCCAGTATGTGACCCAGCTTGCCAGCGGATTGTCCGGCCAATCAAGTTGCGTTTGCAGCGCAGCGATCACCGCCTGCGGGGTGGTTTGCGGCAGCGCAAAACGCACGCCAACATGAACCAGCACGCAGCCTGCCGGAACACGGCAGGAATGTTCGATTTCGTAATAAAAGGGCAGCCCCATATCCCACAAGCGCCGCCCCGGCTCGCCGATCTGCTCGCGCCGGTAGCCCAGGGACACGCGGGTGATGGTGTCGTAGTCGTAATCCAGCAGGCGCAGGCTGACTTCCGGCTGGAGCGCGCGGAACATATGCTCGGCGTAACGGGCCGGCACAGCCACGATCAGGGCGCGGGTGTTCAGCAGCAGACCGTTTTCCAGGCAAACGCCGAAAAACGCGCCATCCATCCCCAGGCTGCTGACGGCCATCCGCAGCAGGATTTCGCCCTGCAGCGGGCGCGCCAGGACATCCACCAGGCTTTGCGTCCCATCCTGAAAAGCGGCCAGCTGCCCACTCTGGAAGGTAAAGCGCGCTTCCTGCAAGCCCAGATCGTCCAAAAATGACCAGTTGGCAGCCGGGAAAACACAGGCCCCGCCGTCCAGCACAAAACCATTCTGGCGGCGGCTGATGATGCTGCCCCCCAGCCGCGCTTTGACCTCGATCAGCGTATAAGTGATGTTCAGCCGTTCCAGCTCATAGGCGGCGGCCAGGCCGCTCAGCCCGCCGCCGATAATCACAACATCGCGCATAATATTTCCTGCCTGTGTTTACCGATTGTACAAAACGCCGGGCGATTCGCCCATATCATAACTTTGTGGCCGCCGGGATATTTCGTACATCGTGTAGGAAAGACTGTGCGGAATTTCACAACAATGTGCATTCCATTTAATCCAAATTTCTGTAGACTTATGCATACCGGCTAATCAAATGCAGATTTGATTATATCAATCATCGAAATCCATCGTCCCCAGTTTAAACGCATCGTTTGTGGTAGAAAGGTGAAGCCCTGTATGACCTCTTCAGCCGTTCAGGTGGCCGGCGTGCAGATAACCGCCCCCATCACGCTGGAATACGCCGAAATTTTAACGCCGGAGGCGCTGGCGTTTGTCGCCATGCTGGCGCGCACGTTTACCGCCCGGCGCGACGCTCTGCTGCGGCGGCGCGCCCAGCGCCAGGCGGAAATTGATGCCGGTAAACTGCCGGACTTCCTGCCGGAAACGGCGCATATCCGCGAAAGCCGCTGGCGTGTAGCCCCCTGTCCGCCTGATTTACAGGATCGCCGGGTGGAGATTACCGGCCCGACTGACCGGAAGATGGTCATCAATGCGCTGAACTCCGGTGCGAAGGTTTTTATGGCGGATTTTGAGGATGCGAACTCGCCCACCTGGAGCAACCTGATCGAAGGCCACATCAACCTACGGGATGCCATCCGCCGCACCATCGAATACACCAGCCCGGAGGGCAAGCTGTACCGGCTCAATCCACAGCCCGCCGTATTGATGGTGCGCCCGCGCGGCTGGCATCTGGACGAAAAACATATGCTGGTGGACGGGCAGCCTGTTCCCGGCGGTTTGTTCGACTTTGGGCTGTATTTTTTCCACAACGCTCACGAACTGCTGCGGCGCGGCAGCGGGCCGTACTTCTACCTGCCAAAGCTGGAAAGCCACCTGGAAGCGCGGCTGTGGAACGATGTTTTTAATATGGCGCAGGATGAACTGAAAATCCCGCGCGGAACGATCAAAGCCACTGTATTGATCGAAACCATTCTGGCGGCTTTTGAAACCGAGGAAATCCTGTACGAACTGCGCGATCATTCTGCCGGGTTAAACTGTGGGCGCTGGGATTACATCTTCAGCTTCATCAAAAAGTTCCGCAGCAGGCCGGACTTCGTGCTGCCTGACCGGGCGCTGGTGACGATGACCGTCCATATGATGCGTTCCTATTCGCTGCTGGTCATCAAAAACTGCCACCGGCGCGGCGCATTTGCGATGGGCGGCATGGCCGCGCAGATTCCGATCAAAAGCAACCCGGAAGTTAACGAGCAGGCTTTGGCAAAGGTGCGCGCCGACAAACTGCGCGAAGCCCAGGACGGCCACGACGGCACCTGGGTGGCGCATCCTGGCCTCGTGCCGGTGGCGGCGGAAATTTTCGACGAGTTTATGCCGCAGCCCAACCAGCTCGACCGCCAGCGCGACGACGTGCAGGTGAGCGCCGCCGACCTGCTGGCCCCACCCCAGGGGCCGATCACTGAAAACGGTGTGCGCTGGAATATCAAGGTTGGCATCCAATATCTGGAAGCCTGGCTGGGGGGCAACGGCTGCGTGCCGCTGTACTACCTGATGGAGGACGCCGCCACCTCGGAAATCAGCCGCGCGCAAATCTGGCAGTGGATGCGCCACCAGGCCGCGCTGGAGGATGGCCGCCGCCTGACGCCGGAACTGTACGATTCGTTCCTGGCCGAAGAACTGGAAGCCATTCGCGGTGAAATTGGCGAGGAACGCTACCAGAACGGCCATTTCCCGCTGGCGACCCGGCTGTTCACCGAGATGGTCAAAGCGCGGGACTTTGTGGAATTTTTGACGCTGCCGGCCTACGAACATCTGCCGTAGGCGTTAACATCCGGCCACATGCCGGGGCTGTAGGGGCGCGCCGGTGTGCGCGCCCTGGGATGGCGCCCCGCGGGGCCGCCCGTAGTAGTGCCTGAACCAGCTTAATTTGCATACTGACAGTGGGCTTAAGCCCACTGCCAGAGGTCGGTATTCTCAGCTTGTTAACATAGTGCATTTCGATGGTCAGCCTGTTTTGTCTGATAGAGGAGGAGTAAAGCCAGTATGCAGCGCCAACGGAACGCCGAACAGATCACGATGGAATGGAACACCCGCCCCCGCTGGAAAGGCATCACCCGCGAGTACACGGCAGATGAGGTCGTGCGTCTGCGCGGCTCGGTGCATATCGAATATTCGCTGGCGCAGATGGGCGCGGAGCAGTTGTGGGACTTGCTCAACCGCGAGCCTTATGTGGCCGCCCTGGGCGCGCTCACCGGCACGCAGGCCGTTCAGATGGTCGCTGCCGGGTTGAAAGCTGTTTATGTTTCCGGCTGGCAGGTCGCTGGCGATATGAATACATCCCTGCAAACCTACCCTGACCAGAGCCTATACCCGGTGGACAGCGGCCCAACGCTGGTGCGGCGCATCAATAACGCGCTGCTGCGCGCCGACCAGATTCAGCACCTGGAAGGCAAAAAAGGCCCCTTCTGGCTGGTGCCGCTCATTGCCGACGGCGAGGCCGGTTTCGGCGGCATCCTCAACACCTTCGAACTGACCAAAGCCTTCATCGAAGCCGGCGCGGCGGCCATCCATTATGAAGACCAGCTTTCGTCGGCCAAGAAGTGCGGACACCTGGGCGGCAAGGTATTAGCGCCGACATCGGAGTTTATCCGTAAACTGGTCGCGGCGCGGCTGGCCGCCGACGTGTGCGACGTGCCGACACTGATTATCGCCCGCACCGACGCCGAATCGGCCACGCTGCTCGCCAATACCATTGATCCCCGCGACGAGGAATTTATCACCGGGGAACGCTCGCCGGAGGGCTTTTTTTACGTGCGGGGCGGCGTCGAGTCAGCCATCGCGCGCGGGCTGGCTTACGCGCCGTATGCCGATATGCTGTGGTGCGAAACTTCTCATCCCGACCTGGACGAAGCTAAAAAATTCGCCGAAGGCATCCGCCGCGAGTTCCCCGACAAACTGCTGTTTTACAACTGCTCGCCGTCCTTTAACTGGTCGCGCAACCTGGACGCGGCTACCATCGCCAAATTCCAGCGCGAACTGGGCGCGATGGGCTACAAGTTCCAGTTCATCACCCTGGCCGGCTTCCATTCGCTCAACTATGCCATGTTCGACCTGGCGCGTAAGTACCACGACCAGGGCATGACCGCCTATGCCGAACTCCAGGACGCCGAGTTCGACGCCGAGCGCGAATATGGCTACCGCGCCGTCAAACACCAGACTTTTGTCGGGACGGGTTATTTTGACGCCCTGCAAGACGCGATCACCGGCGGCACGTCGGCCACCGTCGCCCTTAAGCATTCCACCGAGGCGGAACAGTTCGCCAACGGCGAGAAGGTGAACGCCGCGCACTGATACCGCTAAACCATCTATCTGAACTGCCGCGAAAGGCCGGTCGTGCTGACCGGCCTTTTTTATGTACGGCGCGCATCGGGTACAATCAATAGAGGCGGCTGTGTTTTTCGCCGCGTTAGTTTTTGAGGGAGGGCGAACATGCAGACCCGGCGTTTAGGGCGTACCGGCCATTTCAGCAGCCTTGTCATTTTCGGCGCGGCGGCTTTTTATCACGACATCGGCCAGGAGGAGGCCGAGCAGGCGCTCGACCTGGCCGACTCTTACGGCGTCAACCACATTGACATCGCGCCTACATATGGTTTCGCGGAGATGCGCGTCGGCCCCTGGCTGGAAAGCCGCCGCGACCGTTATTTCCTGGGCTGCAAAACCACCATGCGCGACCGCGCCAGCGCATGGGCGGAACTGCATCGCTCGCTGCTGCTGCTGCATACCGACCGCTTCGACCTGTACCAGCTTCACGGCGTTACTACCTTCGAGGAACTGGACGCGGCCACACGGCCTGGCGGCGCGATTGAAGCCCTGGTCGAAGCCCGCGAGAAAGGGCTGACGCGCTGGCTGGGCATCACCGGACATGGAATGTTGGCGCCTACTATCTTTATCGAGGCGCTCAACCGTTTCGATTTCGATACGGTGATGTTCCCCATTCATCCCCGCCTGTACGCCGACCCAGCTTACCGCCGCGATGCCGAGCGCCTGCTGGACCTGTGCCAGCAGCGCGATGTGGGCGTGCAGGTCATCAAGGCCATCACGCGCGGGGCGTGGGGCAGCCAGCCGCGCAGCTACAATACCTGGTATCAACCTTACGACATCCCGGCGCGCATTAATGAAGGCGTGCGGTTCGCGCTGTCGCAGCCCGGCGTGGCGGCCATCCCCAGCGCGGGCGATGTGCGCCTGCTGCTGATGGTGTTGGAGGCGGGCAAAAACTTTTCGCCCATGCCCGCTGAGGAACAGGCCGCGCTGGTCGAAAGCTCGCGCGATCTGGCACTGATGTTCGAGTGAGCGGGGACTTTTGATGAGCGACCCGATTCGTGTTTTACACTTCGCCGATACGCACATCGGCATGGAAAACTACGGCAGAACCGATCCGCAGACCGGCCTCAGCAGCCGCGTGACCGATTTCCTGCGGCGGCTGGATGACATCTGCCAGTATGCCGAACAGCATGAGGCCGATCTGGTGATTTTCGCGGGCGACGCTTTCAAAACCCGCCAGCCCAACCCGACCTACCAGCGCGAATTCGCCCACCGCATCCGCGATCTGTCGCGGCTTGCGCCGGTCGTGCTGCTGGTCGGCAACCACGATTTGCCGCCCACGCAGCTTAAAGCCTCCAGCATCGAAATTTACGATACGCTGCAAGTGCCGAACGTGTGGGTCGCCAACGATTACGATTACAGGATTTTCGAGACCCGGCGCGGCCCGGTTGTGGTGGCTGCCGCGCCTTATCCGGTTCGCGCTCGGCTGCTGGCAGATGACAAAGTAGCTGGGCTGACCATCGCCGAAACCGATGACCTGCTCCAGCGGGTTATGGTGGAAACCATCGAAGACCTGGCGCAACGGGCCGATATTTACGATATGCCGCGCCTGCTGACCGGGCATTTCACCGTTGGCGGCGCGGTGATGGGCAGCGAGCGGAACATCATGCTGGGGCGCGATCTGGCCGTGCCGCTGTCGGCGCTGGCCGACCCGCGCTGGGATTACGTGGCGCTCGGTCACATCCACAAACACCAGAATTTGACGCATGGGCAGCCCGACAGCCCACCGGTGGTGTACAGCGGCAGCATCGAACGCATTGACTTTGGCGAGGAAGGCGACCCAAAGGGCTTTTGTTGGGTGGAACTGGCGCGGGGGGAAACCATCTGGGCGTTCATCGAACTGGAGAAGGTGCGCCCGTTCGTTACCCTGCGCGCCGACCTGAGAGACGCCGCTGACCCGACCGACCGCGCCGTGAAGCTGATCGGCCAGTATGATCTGCGCGAGGCCGTTGTCCGGCTGATTTTTGATCTTCTGCCGGAAACCGAGGCGCGCCTGAACGAAAATATTCTGCGCGACGAACTCAAACGCGCCGGGGTTTTCCAGGTGGCGGCCATTCGTAAACAGGTGGAACAGCCTGCCCGCGCCCGCCTGGGCGCCAGCCCAGAAGGGCTGACCCCCGCCGAACTGCTGGAACGTTATCTCATCAGCAAAGAAATCCCGCCGGAGCGCCGCAGGGAACTGCTGGACACGGCGGCGGGAATATTCGAGCGGCGGGACGATGAGGGGCAGCTGTGAGTGCTAAAGCCCGGCGCTGGCGAGAATCTCCTCGTCTGTCATCGGTGGGATATTCAGGTCGAGCGCCTCATTAAAATAGGTGAGGTAAAAATTCGCCATCTTGCCGCTGAGAACTGTGCCGACGTGGATGCTGTCGCCCAGCAGGCCGTTATGCGGCTCGTCGCCGATGGACAGCAGGCGGATCATCTCATCGCCGACCGGCAGCGCACCGCCTTGAAGGTGGCTAAAAATTTCCTGGCCGAGAACCTCCAGGTCGGCAATCCAGACGCCGGCGCGTTCTTCGGCCATTGTTTTTAACCGGTCGTTCACGTCGGAAATGGCTTCGCTGACTCGCTCGCGCCCGGCGGCATCGGCAAAACGCGGGTCGTTCTGCGCCGCCGGGCTGAGGCTCCAGTTGGGGATGGTAGTTAAAACGACCGGGATTTCGTGGTCGCCGCGCGCAGTGTCAATCGCCAGGGCGATGTCATCCACGATGCCTTGCAGCCGGGTTTCCAGCGGTCGGCCGGCAAGCTGGCCGCTGTAGATGGCATCGTAATCCGGGCGGTAGGGCGCAAAATCGTTGCTGCCGACGGAGATAAAAATCAGGTCAATTTGGCCGGCGGCCACCTGTTCTGCCAGGCCAGTATGCTGGCCGCTTTCGATCAGGGTGCGGGCAGTCGCACCGGAGCGCGCCCAATTGTAAGCGTAACCACTGCGGCGCGGCTCGCCCCAGGTTCCCCATTCCCCGGCGTCAATATTGCGGCTGCGGACGAGCAGCTCCAGCCAGTTGAACGTCACGTCCGCATAAGCGCCGCCGCGATTGTCGTCGGCGCGGTACTCATCAATGCCGCTGGCGCCCATAATGCCGATGCGGAACGGTGTTTCCAGGGTCGGGGTTGGCTGGGCCTGAAGCCCGTTGGAGGCAAACCAACCGCCGCCAACCAGGAATACGCCGACCACAATCACCAGGAGCGCGCCTTTCAAAAGCCGATTAAGCATCTGCTTATCCTCCAACAAAATCCTTTCCGTTATATCATAATCCCAAGCACCTGTCATACGCCTGACTCGTGCTACACTAGAGCGCAGAAGGGCCTTTGTCAAAGGACATCTTGCATGACGACGGAAATCACCCGCCCCGGTAAAAGCAGCCTGTTTGTCGAATCGCCCGTGATGCCGGCTGCCGGCACGGCGGGTTTTGGCGACGAATACAAAAACCTGGTTAAGCTGGAAAAACTGGGGGCGCTGGTTACAAACCCGGTGACGTTCCAACCCTGGCAGCCGGCCACTGGTACGCGCGTGGTGCTGCTGGATGCCGGGATGCTGGTTCATACCGGGCTGCCGAACCCCGGCCTGAATAAAGTGCTGGAGCAGTACCGGCAGCTTTGGGCAGGGCTGCCCATGCCGGTCATCCTGCATTTGGTCGGCACGACTGTCGAGCAGGTGCGGCGCGGCGCGGAACGGATTGACCGCGAAGACTCGGTAGATGCTATCGAACTGGGGCTGAACGACGACATCACCTGGCAGGAGGCCGAGCAGTTCGTAAAAGCGGCGGTCAACCATACCGAAAAGCCGGTGCTGGTGCGGCTGCCGGTGGGGGACACCTATACGTTGGGGCGGGCCGCCGATGACGCCGGCGCGGGTGCGCTGGTGATCGCCGCTCCGCCGCGCGGCACCGCCCGCGACCCGCATACCGGGCGGCTGGTGAGCGGGCGGCTGTACGGTCCGCTGGTCAAACCGCTGGTGCTGCGGGTGGTGGGGCAGATGGCGAGCAAGTTTGAAGTGCCGATCATCGGCGCGGGCGGCATCCACAGCCAGCAGGACGCCCGCGATTACATGGAAGCCGGGGCGCGCGCCGTCCAGGTGGACAGCGTGACCTGGGTTGACCCCAAAATGCTGGAATGGATCGCCCGCGACCTGGGCGGGCTGGTGCTGACCCGGCAGGCCGGGGCGCTGGCCGACGAATGGTTCCCCGGCATCGGCATCACCGAGAAAAAAGCGCGCGAAGAAGCCGCGCGTAAGGCTGATGACACGGTACGCAAAAAAACGTAGCCCTGTTTGACACCGCTCGGATTGCAGGCCATATAACCCGCAGCCGGCCATTGGGCCGGCGCCTGTGCGTGCCATAGCACATACGAACCATCGTCCGTTAGGCGTAAAAACGTTATACTTGGAAAAATGGTTTTTATACAGGAGTTCAGGGCGCATGTCGAAAACCGCTGGCATCGGTCTTGTACTCGTCGCCGTCTTGCTTGGCTTGATGATCGGCACGGCGCAGGCGCAGGAATTTGGCACCAACTGGTCGGCTACCTTCTTCCCGTCCAACAACCTGACCGGGACGGGCGTCACCGTCACTATTCCCGGCGGCATCAACTTCAACTGGGGGACGGGCGCGCCGGTCGTCAACAGCGTGGCCGTGCCGGGCATCGGCGCGGATAACTTCTCGGCGCGGTTCACCTCCACCCAGACGTTCGCCGAAGGCAATTATACGTTCACCATCACGTCGGATGACGGCGTGCGCGTTTTTATAGACGGCCAGCTCATGCTGGATCGTTTCGTCCCCAGGCCGCAGACCACCGATACTTTCGTGCGGGCCATGACCGCCGGGCCGCATAATATCACAGTCGAGTATTTTGAAGGCATAGACATCGCCATGATTCAGGTGCAGTGGGTTTTCGGCGGCGTTGTGCCGACGCTCGGCCCCAGCCCCACGCCCGGCCCGACCGAAACACCCGCCCCGACCGGCCTGCCGCCCATCCCGGAAGGCGCGATCACGGCGACGGTTATCCGCGCCCCGGTGTTAAATGTGCGCGCTGCGCCGTCGGTCTATTCGGATCGCATCGGCAGCATCCTGCGTGGGCAAACCTATCAGGTCATCGGGCGCGACCAAAACGCGCGCTGGTTTTTGCTGCAATTAAGCGACCGGCAGGGCTGGGCGCTCGGTTATTACCTGTACATCCCGCAAAACGAATTTAACGCGCCGGTTATCAGCAGCTTTGCTCTCACCGGCAACCCGGCAGCCACGTCCCCAACCGGCGTGGTGGCGATGGCGTTTTCGACCCTCCGGCTGCGTGCCCAGCCGACCATCTATTCGGAGCAGATCGGGCGCGTCACCTGGGGCGGAACGGTCGGCGTGGTCGCCCGGACGGCCAGCGGCGAGTGGTGGCAGGTGGTGTGGAAAGGCACAACCGGCTGGGTATGGTCGGCCTATCTGCGCGTGGTCGAAGGCAGCCTGGATACCATACCTATTGTGCAGCCGTAGATAGAGTAGGGGGCGCGCCTGCAAGCGCGTCCCCTGGTTTGCGCCTCGCTAAGAGACCATTTGAAAAGCCCTCGCCCCACTCGCGCTCAGGGGATATGCGTCCCCGTTCGGCTCGCCCGCTCTCTGAGGGAGAGGAGTTTAAGCGGTCTTTTCTCCCCTTCTCCATAAGGGAGAAAGGGCTGGGGGATGAGGGCAAAAGGACTTCTCAAATGGCATTTAACCCTGCTCGCGCAGGGCAGCCAGCGTATCGGCATCGAAGGGGTTTTGCCCGGCTTTAAGCGCCGTTATCCAGCCCAGAATGCCCGGCGACAGGGCCTCGTAAACCCCGCGCTCCGATTCAGGAAAACTATCGTTCCAGGTTTTAAGCCATTCCAGCATCACCCGGAAGTCCTCGGCGGCCCCGGCATAATCACCCAGCAGCGCGCGGGCGATGCCGCGCCGGTGATACGGTACGCCCGCTTCCGGCGACATCTGGACGGCGCGTTCGCAGGCCGGCAGCACCAGCGAGGCGAAGCCGTTCAGCGCACCCCGGTAGCAGACCTGCGCCAACGAGCGGCTGTCATCGGTCTGCGATGCCCAATTCATCGCCGTCTCGAACAGCCGTCCCGCGCCGTTTTTATCGCCGTCCCGCGCCAGCGACTCGCCGCGCGCCAGCACCTCAGGCAGCCCGGCGGGACTTTCCGGGCAGCTTGGGCGATAATCCTGGCCGGGGAAAAACCGCTCCCACTCAACGGGCGTAAAGTTCAGGCGCGCCCGGTCGCAGGCCGCCGCGCGCCAACCTTCGGCGGTCATATTCCACAGAATAACCTCGCGCGGGCCGGAAGAAGCCAGCCAGCGGCCATCGGGGCTGAACGCCAGATGAACTGCAAGGAAGGTATGCCCGGCGAGGGGTGGGCCGTAAGGCTGCCCGGTAGCGACATCCCACAGGAAAATCTGCCCATCGTTGCCCGCCGATGCCAGAATCTCCCCATCCGGGCTGAAGGCCAGCGCGTTGACGCTGTTGGTATGCCCGACCAGCGGCTGGCCGACGCGCTGATGTCTCTGCATGTCCCACAGCGTGATCTGGTAATTGCCGCCGCCAGACGCCAGCAGCCGGCCATCCGGGCTGAAGGCTACTGCATCCACGATGGCGAACTCATGGGCATTGTATTCGTCCAGCAGCGCGCCGCCGGAAACTTCCCACACGTGGATAGTTCCATTACCATCACCGGCGGCCAGCAGCCGGCCATCCGGGCTGAAAGCCAGGCTCCAGAATCCGCCGGGGTCAACCGAGAAAACCTGTGTTTCCAGCGCGATTTCTCCCTTCGGCTCACCCGTCGCGGTATCCCAAAGAAGGATGGTATTATCCAGGCTGCTGGAGGCCAGCAGTTTGCCATCCAGGCTGAAGGCGAACGCAGTTGCATAGTCACCATGCCCGCGCAGCGGCTCGTGGATGTCAGCGCCGGCTGCCAGGTCCACCAGCATCACCTGATTATCCATGCCGCCGGATGCCAGCGCGCTGCCATCCGAGTTGAAAGCCATGCGGAAAGCCCTGAACTGGTCGTTCGAAAAGGCCAGCGGCTCGCCTTTAGGCTGCCCGGTGGCTGCATCCCAACGCGACACGACACGATTCAGGCAGTCCTCGGCGCATTGCAGGAGAATCAGTTCATCCCCGTTGAAGGTGATATTTCGCGGCGTGCCTGCTTCTAATGAATAATCGAGCGTTCGGCCAAAGGCGGGGCGTTTTACCAGTGACCACACGATCACCAGTCCATCCTCGCCGCCGGAAACCAGCCGGCGGCCATCGGCGCTTACGGCCAGGGCGTTAACCTTGCCGGTATGCCCGGCCAGCGCGCTGCCGACCTGTTCCAGCGTTTCGGCATTCAACCGCATGATTCTGCCGGTGTTTAATCCGGCGATCAGAGTCGCGCCGTCGGGGGTAAAGGCCAGTTGTTCAATCGTCTCTGGCGAACTCGTGTCTATTTCCCGCCGGGCGATTTCGCGCCGGTTTTCCGCGTCCCACAGCATCAGCCCGTAGCCGATGTAAGCCACTGCCAGGACTTTACCATCTGGCCTCCAGGTCAGATCGGTCGGCCAGTTCTGCGTTTCGGTCTGCCAGGGGTCGCCGACCGACTGGTGGGTTTCTACATCCCACAGCCGCAGGGTGCGGTCTTCGGCCACCGAGGCCAGCCAGCGCCCGTCCGGGCTGAAGGCTACATCGTCCATAAGATCGGTATGCCCGGTCAGCGCGGCCAGCCGCTGCCCGCTCAATACATCCCAGAGAATGACAGCCGGGTTCGGATTGGGAAGTGACGCAGAAGCCTTAAAACGCCCATCGGAGCTAAAATCGGCTGCCAGCGCGCCATCCAAAGCCTCTCCAACGTGCGGCCAGGCGATTCGCTGCCCGGTATTTACGTCCCAAAGGGTCAGATTTTCGCGGGTATCGGTCGCCAGCAGCGTCTGGCCGTCCGGGGTAAACGCCAGCCGGGTGATCTGAAAAATGTGGTCTACCGCGCGCCAGCGGCGCTGGCCGGTGGCGGCGTCCCACAGGATGATCGTGCCGTCCTCATCGGCGGAGGCCAGCGCGCGTCCATCCCGGCTGATGGCGACGGCAGAAACCGGCGCGTCCGATGCATGTTCGCGCAGGTACATCACCAGTTCCGGGCGTTCGGCGACCGTCGTTAGCAGGCTGCGGCGGGCTTCAAAGGTGTTGTAAGTCCGGTAAGCCTCGGCGCTGAGCAGCAGCGCCATGTCCAGGTGTTCGTTGATCTGGTTGAGCGCCTGCGCCGCCAACTGGCCGGACTGTGCGATGCGCGCCTGCATTTCGGCGACCGCCTGGGCGGTGGCGCGCACGTTGGCTTCCTCGACGGCGGTGGCCTGCGCGGCGACGGCGGTTCCGGCGTTGTCCAGGGCGATGCGTTCCTGGGTGGCGCGGCTGTCGGCTTCGGCCAGCGCCGTTCCCTCGGCGGCCTGGGCAGCAGCGGCGTTATCCTCCGCGATTCGCTGCTGGGTGGCGCGGCTGTCCGCTTCGGCGACGGCGGTCGCCTGCGATAGATTGGCGTTGTTCCACTGGACGAGGGCGAAGGCCGCCAGCACCAGCGCCAGCACCAGGCCGCCGGCCAGCGAACCGATTGTCACCCGCTGGCGCGCGTTGGCCGCCTGGCGGCTGCGGAAGATGTAGCGTGTGTGCAGGTCGGACGGCGCGGGGTTTTTGCCGCCGCTGCCGGCCAGCCAGGATTCGGCTTCACTCAGGTCATCTCCGCGCAGCAGATAGCTGTTGTTCAATGCTCTGGTTTCCCATTCGACGGCGCGCACCAGCAGGCGGGTATGCGCACGCACGTAGGCCAGATCGGTATCCAGCGCGGCCAGCAGTCGGCCGAAAGCCTCGTCAAAAGAGTCGGTTTCCCGGCAGTAAATCCAGTTGAGGGCGGCCAGAGGTTCCGGCACATCCTGGCCGTCGGCGGGGCGGCGCAGCAGCGGCACCAGACGTTTGTTATGTTTGAGCGCGTGTTCGAGTTCCTGTCCGCAGACGGTCGAAGCCAGCGAATCCGGCGTGATGACGAAGATAAACGCATCGGCGGCTTCAATCGCGCCATAAATCTCGCTCAACCAGGCGGCAGAAGGGGGGATATCCTCCCAGTCTACCCAGCAGTCGCGCCCGGCTTCGGACAGCCGGGCGTGTAACTGCCGGACGAAATCCGCATCTCTGCGGGAGTACGAGATGAATACGTCCGCCATCAGCTGTCCCTCCCTTCGTTTTTACGTTACGTCATAATAGTGTTTTTCCGCCTTTTGCGCCACAGCAGCGCCGCCACCAGCCAGGCCGCCGCGCCGGGCAGGAATATCCAGGGCCAGCCGGTGGGAGTGAAGGTAAAAACCACGCGGCTTTCGCCCGCCGGCAGCCGTACCGTCCTGAACATTACGTCGGCGCGGTAAACCGGCGCGGCCTGGCCGTTAATTTCGGCCTGCCAGCCGGGGAAATAAGCATCCGCCAGCACCAGCCAGCCGCCGGCGTCGGTATTGGCGGTGATTTCAACATGGGTGGGGGTGTAGGTTTCGATGGTGGCGTTCGCAGGCAGGGCTTCCGGCGGTTCTGCGGCGGGCGCGGCTGAATCGTCATCACCGGCAATAATGACCGTCCGCGCCGGATCGAAGGTCGGTTCGCGCATCAGGTTCAGCGCGTCCTCGCTGCCCATCCAGGTATCCGGCACAAAAAGCGCCTGATGCACAACAAAAGCGCGGGGCAGCGCATCCAGGTTTTCGTACAGTTTGATGTCGCTGGACAGCACCCGCCGCCAGGGGCCAAGCGTTAAGGACGTGAACGCCCCGGTGCGGGTGTCTACCCGTGTGGCGGCGGTCACGGTCACGGGCGTTTCATGGGCGCGCAGGGTGATGCGGATGGGTGTTCGCGCTGTATTATCCGGGGGCAGCGTCAGCCGCGCCAGCCAGAAGCCGCCCACTTCAACCGGCTTTTCGGCGGCGGCCAATATTTCCATTTCGCCTTTGGCATCGTAAAAAATCGCGGCGGGAGCGCGGCAGTCCACATCCGGGCAGGTATACAGCACGTCCAGCGCGTCGGCCTCGAAGTCCGGCACAGCGCGAATGGCCGTAGTTTCGCCCGGCTGTAGCGGGATCTCAAACTGCGTATCGTAGGCCACGTCCTCATGCCAAAGGTCGTAGACTTTATCGGTGATGAGGTAGCGTGTGTGGGTCAGGTTCAGCCAGCGAGCGTCCGGGATGCACGCACCCCGGCACTCCGGCTTCGCCAGGATTTCGCGCAGCCGCCCGTCAATCGTCCGCAGTTCGCCCGGCGGCAGCATCAGCGATGTAAACTGGGTGTACCAGCCGGTCGGCAGCAGCCCGCCGTCGAAACCGTCCACGCTCGGCACGCCCCACACCAGCGGCAGGTTGGCGGCCAGCGTTTCGCGCATTTTAGTATCCACCAGCGCGATGCGAATCGCCAGGTCGGACATGCCGGCTTCGCGGTAGCGGGCGATCAGGCTGTCCCGGTCGCCGGGGTCGAACAATAAACCACTGATGCTGAGGGCGCGCCCCGGCGGGGTCTGCTCGTCGGCGTAAGCGCGAAGCTGGCTGATGGTGAACCGCTGCGCGTGGAAGGTGTCCGGCGGCACAACCTCGTTATAGGCCAGCACCCGCGAGGCCAGGAACAGTTCCAGCAGCGCCGCCGCGCCCAGGAAGGCGATCCGTAAAGACGCGCGGTGGACGTTCAGCGCGGCCAACAGGACAACCAGCGCGGCCACCCAGCCGATTACCGTCTTTTCGGTCGGCAGCGCCGGACCGATCACATCCACTGCCATCTGTTCGGTCAGGCGGCTGGCCGCCCCCAACCCGGCCACGATCAACACGATCAGAACCATGAACCGCCGGCGCGGCGGCGCGGCGGCCAGCGTTTGCAGCCCGATGCCCGCCAGCATGGCGGCAGCCAGCGCGAACAGCGCCAGCCAGCGCGCCGGCACGCGGAAGAAGCTGAAACCCGGCAGATTCGCCAGCGTCCAGTACAGCGGGTTGTACAGCCCCAGCGCCAGTCCAAAACCCACCACCGCCAGCACAATCCAGGGCAGGTGGTATATCGTTTCGGGGCGATCTGTCGGAATCCGGTTGAAGATGCCCAGAATCGCCAGCCCCAGGCCGATCACGCCGGTATAGGCTACATATTCCCCGAACAGCAGCCCGTCGTAGCTTGGCAGCAGGCCGCGCCCGATCACAAACGGGTTGAGTGAGAAGGCCATCGCCTGCTGCGGATTGAGGCCGCCGCTGCGGTTAGAGCCGCCCATCAGTTCCAGCATAGGCAAAAGCTGCGGCGAAGCCAGCAGCAGCGCGCCGCCCCCGGCAGCGGCCAGCACCAGCGCCGGGTGCAGCCTCGCCCGCCACGACGCCTGTCGCGCCGGGGCAAACCAGGTCGCCGCGCCGTAAACCGCCAGCCCGACCGCCGTAATAAAAACTGTCTGCGGATGTCCGGCCAGGGTTTGCAGCGCCAGCCCGACCGCCAGCAGCACCGTCCAGCGGCGGGCAGCGCCCTGGTGTATGGCCGCGTCAAACAGGGCGAACAGCCAGGGCATCCACGCCAATGCCTGAAGCTGGTTGATGTTTTCCGCCTTTGCGCCCATGTACCCGCCCAGGGCAAAAATCGCCGCCGCCAGCAGCGCCGGGATGCGCTCTAAACCGACGGTTCGCCGCGCCAGCAGATATGTCCCCGCCAGCGCCCAGGTGATGTGCGCCAGCAGGCTGATGGCGACCCCGGTCGGCGGGTCGAACGGCACCAGCGGCCAGTTGGGCGGGTAAAACGTGCCGACCTGGCTGTTCGCCAGCAGCGGCACGCCCATGAAAAGTTCCGGCGACCACAGCGGTAGAGTCCCGCTGCCCAACGCGGCGTTGCGCACCTGCCAGTACGGGTAGAAGTAGGCGTACACGTCGCCCCGCGCCAGGATCATGCCGGTGAAAACCAGCTTATAAAAGAAGACCAGCGGCAGAAGCAGTAAAATCAGCGTGGTAAACAGGCGAATCCGGCGCGTCAGAGCGTCCATAAAAGTCCCGTCGAGGTTGGCTCAAACGGGGGATAGTGTAACAGGGGAGAACGAATCGGTACAGCCTACTTGCCGAACAGAGCTTTCACCGCCAGCGTAAAACCCGGCAGCACGCCGCCGCCGTCCAGTGTGCCGCTTTCGCCGATGACCTTCACCGGCTGGCCGGGCGCATACACTTCGACCTCTTTTGTCTCCGGGTTTACCAGCCACAGAACCGTCCCGGCGGCCAGGTAGTTGCCGATTTTGATACGCAGGCGATCATCGGTGTCGGAGGGTGACAGGACTTCGACGGCCAGTTCCGGCGGATTGGGGTTATACTGTTCGTGGTAGGGCAGTTCCGGCTGGCGCGCATAGGAAATGAAGGCCACATCCGGCGCGTACCGTTCACCGGAGATGCGATACCCGCCGGCCTCGCCGGTTATGTGGCCGATGTCGTTCTGCTGTAAATAGTTGAGCAGCGCGCCGACGATCAGCATGGCGATTTTTGATGAGTACGGATTAGACGGCACTTCGACAATCTCCCCCCCGATGTACTCAAACAGCCGGTCGGCGTTTTCCGGCAGGTTGATGAACTGCTCGAACGTTTCAATCGGGACGCGAATCCGCTCTTGTACGACCATCTCTCCAGCCCTTTCTATCTGTTTTTAGTATAACCGACTGCTTGACACCACGCCCGCGCCGCGCGATAGTAGACACGGTTCGCCGCCAATCGTAAGGATGAAAATTCATGATAACACCGTTAAAAGCCGTCCTGGTCGGCTGCGGCTCGATGAGCCGCGCCTGGACTGCCGCCGCTAAAGATATACCTTACCTGGAACTGGCCGGCTTCGTGGATGTGGTCGAAGACGCCGCCCGGCAGCGCGCGGCGGAATATGGCAGCCCGACCGCTGTGGTCAGCGCTGACCTCGAAAGCACGCTTGACCGGACGCGCCCGGACATCGTTTTCGACTGCACCGTGCCGGAAGCGCACATGCCCGTGACGCTGACGGCGCTGCACTACGGCTGTCACGTCCTGGGCGAAAAGCCGATGGCCGACTCGCTGGAAAATGCTCGCAGGATGGTTGCCGCCGCGTCCGAGGCGGGGCGTCTGTACGCCGTCATCCAGAACCGGCGTTACGACCCGAACATCCGCCGCCTAAAGGCGTTCCTGGACTCCGGCGAAATCGGGCCGATCACCACCGTTCACAGCGATTTTTTCATTGGCGCACACTTCGGTGGCTTCCGCGACCGTATGGAACACGTCCTGCTGCTGGATATGGCGATTCACACTTTCGACGCCGCGCGGCTGCTCACCGGGGCCGACCCGGTTTCGGTTTACTGCAAGGAGTGGAACCCGCCCGGCTCGTGGTACGAACATGGCGCTTCCGCCGTCGCCATGTTCGAGATGACCGGCGGCATCGTCTACACTTACCGGGGAAGCTGGTGTGCCGAAGGGCTGCCAACCACCTGGGAAAGTGAGTGGCGCTTCATCGGCCAGCAGGGCAGCGCGCGCTGGCCGGGCGACGACCGGATGCAGGCGCAGGTGGTGACCGAAAGCGGGGGGTTCCTCTCGACCGTCCGCGATGCGATCATCCCGCCGCTGCTGCCCGGCGCAAAAATCGGCGGCCACGCCGGTATCATCCGCGAATTTGTGCAGTGTATCCAGACCGGAGCGCAGCCGGAAACGATTTGCGCCGATAACATCAAATCGCTGGCGATGGTTTTTGCTGCTGTGGAAAGCGCCGAAACCGGCCTGCCGGTGTCGGTCCCGGTCTGATGGCGGTTGTCGAACATCATAAAAAGGAGTGTCGCATTTTGTCTTTTTTCCGACTGATAGCTGTGGGACTGCTGCTGCTTGCTGCGGCGGGCTGCCGGGGGCAGGCCATCACGCCCACGCCTGCCGAAAAGCTGTCTATCGAAATGGCTGTCGAACCCGACCCGGCGCGGGTGGGCGAAGCGGCTTTGATCGTCACGCTCACCGGCGCGAACGGCCAGCCGGTGGACGGCGCGAAAATCGGCGCGCGCGGCGATATGAGCCACGCCGGCATGGCCCCGGTGCTGGCGGAAGCGGAAGGCGGGCAGGATGGCCGCTACCGCATCCCGTTTGAGTGGACGATGAGCGGCGATTGGTTCGTCGAACTGACGATTACGCTGCCGGATGGCTCAACCATGACTCAACGTTTTGACGTATCTGTCTCCGGCGCAGGTTCATGACAGGGCCGCATAAGGAACGCGCCGTGACGCATACCCGACTCGATGTCCTGCGGCTGCCGCTGATCGGGCTGCTGCGCCGGCGTTGGGGGCGGCTGGCGCTGCAAATTCCGCTGCTGGCGGCTGCCGTTCTGCTGGTCATAGACGGTTTTACCGGGCCGCAGATGGCCGCCCGCAATCTGGCGACGGTCGCGCCCTGGGTGCATTTCCGGGGGTTCGTGGTGCTGGTGCTGCTGCTGGCCGGCAACCTGTTCTGTATGGGCTGCCCGTTTACGCTGCCGCGCACGCTGGCGAAGCGGCTGAGCATACGCGGGCGGCGTTTTCCCCGGCGGCTGCGGAACAAGTGGGTCGCCATTGCCTCGTTATTCCTGCTGTTTGTGACCTACGAGGCGCTCGATCTGTGGGCCAGCCCGGCGCTCACCGCCTGGCTGATCGTCGCTTACTTTGCGGCCTCGTTCGTGTTGGAGGCCGTGTTCACCGAGTCGGCCTTCTGCAAGTATGTCTGCCCGTTAGGAACGTTTAATTTCGTCTATTCCACCATCTCGCCTACACAAATCGGCATCCACGACCCGGAAGTGTGCCGGGCGTGCGTTGGCAAAGAGTGCATCAACGGCAGCTACAGCCCCACGCCGCTCGTTCGCCTGGACGACATCCCCGGCGGACAGTGCGAAGTGCGGCACGGGCCGGAGGGAACGCCGGGCTGCGGCACGCTGCTGTTCGCCCCGCAGATCGAAAGCAACCTGGACTGTACGATGTGCCTGGACTGCGCCCGCGCCTGCCCGCATAACAACGTCGGCCTGTTCGTTCGCCAGCCGGGGCGCGAACTGCTGCGCCCGGAAGCCTGGCCGAAACGCTGGGACGTGTCGCTGCTGGCGATTTCGCTGGCGGCACTGGGGTTGGTGAACGCCTTCGGCATGGTGCCGCCGGTTTACGAACTCCAGCGCGCGCTCATCAAAACCCTCGGCATTCAGAGCGAATGGTTAATGATCGGGCTGATCTTTGGGGTAGGGGGACTGCTGCTGCCGTTTGCGCTGGCGCTGCTGGCCGGGGCGCTCAGCCGTGCGCTGGCCCGAAAAAAGCTGTCACTGCGGCACACCGTCGCCGCTTTTGCCCCGGCTTTCGTGCCGCTCGGTTTTGGCATCTGGTTCGCCCATTACGGCTTCCACTTTTTGATCGCGCCGCTGACTATCATCCCGGTTATTCAGGAGTTCCTGGGGCAGCCGGGTGATTGGGCAGCCTTCAGCAGCACGGCGGATGCCGTCCTGATCGGACTGGTGCAGGGGGCCGGGCTGGTGCTGGGTTTCCTGTGGAGTCTGGCGCTTGCCAACCGGACGGCTGCACGGCTGTACCGCCGCGACGCCGTGCCGGGACTGCTGCCCTGGGCGCTGCTGCTGCTGGCACTGGCCTTCGCCGCCGGGTATGTGTTTTCGCTGCCGATGGAGATGCGCGGCAGCCTGCTGATGGGCTGAGCCGGAATCCCACCTGACGAATATCACTTCCAGATCATGCAAGTAATCACTTGCTTGTATGATTTTTTTCCTTATCCTGGTGTGTGTAATTGCTTACTTGCTTTTATCAGGAGGCAGGATGGATACCGGTACACGCGAACGTATCCTGAAAGCGGCGGGCCGGCTGTTCGCCGAACAGGGGTACGCCCGCACCACCACCCGCGCTATCGCGGCGGCAGCCGGCGTTAACGAAGTGACGCTGTTCCGCCACTTTAGCAGCAAACAAAACCTGCTGCGCGCCTTCGTGGCACAGTTCAACGCCGAAGGTTTTCCCGCAACGTTTGAGCAGAACCTCACCGGCTCGTACCCGGACGATGTTCGTTTTATGGCGCGGGCGGCTATGCAGTCCACCATCGAAAATTTTCAACTGCTGCGGATCATGCTCTGCGATGCGCTGGATGTGCCGGAAATCCGCCAGGCCGCCCTGGAAGGCGCGCGCCAGAATGCGGCGCTGTTTGCCGGTTATTTCCGGCGGCAGATCGAAGCCGGGGTGGTGCGCGATGACCTGCTGCCGGAGGCGCTGGCGCAGACTTTCGACGCGCTGTTTTCGTCGGCGCTGGTCGTTCCGTTAGTTTTTCAGGCCGGACTATCGCCTGATATTCCGCCTAAGACGCTGCGCGACCAAATGGCCGATATTTTCATCCAAGGTACGCTCAAACACTCACCGGAGGGAAACTGAAATGGTCATCAAAATCATTCTTGCTGTGGCCGGGCTGGCCGGCCTGCTGCTGGTGATCGGCTGGGCGGGGCTGCAAGCGGCGGCCTCCAGCTTTACGTTCGATCTTAAAAGCCGCGATCTGGGGACGGCTGAACTGCCGGCAGACCTGCCCGCCCCGGTGCAACGCCATGCGCAGGCGGTTTTCGGCGGCGACCGCGTGCCGGTGGTCGAAAGCGGCGTGGTGGTTGGCCGCGCCAGCATCAAACGCAGCGGCCTGACGCTGAATGCGCGGATCAAAATCAGCTACGACGCCAAAGGGGACTATTACCACTACTTCCAGATTACCTGGTTCGGCCTTCCGGTTATCGCCATCAACGAGCGGTATCTCGATGGTAAGGCGATCATGGACATCCCCGGCCAGCACATCGAAAACGACCCGTATACCGACAGCGCCGCCAACCAGGGCTTCTGGTCAGAGGCGCTGGTGTGGATGCCGTCGGTGCTGTTTACCGACCCGCGTGTGCGCTGGGAAGCGGTAGACGATACGACCGCGCGCCTCATCATCCCCAACGCCGCCGAAGAAGAAATGTTCACGCTGCATTTCGACCCGGAAACCGGGCTGATGTCCAGCCTCAGCACGCTGCGCTACGGCGACTTCCCGCAGCGCGTCCCCTGGAAAAACTACATCCTGGAATGGGGCGAAATCAACGGCCTGCTCGTCCCGGTGCGCGCCGAAACGCAGTGGCAGGACGACCCGCCCTGGGCGTCGTGGCAGATCGAAAACATCGCCTATAACGTGCCGGTCGCCAATCGTTTCAACCAGTTCGGCGGCGAATACCCGGAGGGATAATCAGGGGTGAGGGCTTTTATACGTTCGCCCGCCGCGTCCTCACCTGCATCTGGCGAACCACGCTCGTTGTGCTATGCTTAACGGCTGTTTGTCGGCAAAATGAGGATAGTACATGGCGACGGACAGCCTGCCTGCCGAGGCCGAGTTGAGCCAGGCGGAAACCAACGCCGGGGTCGCTCGCGCCACCGGGGTAATGGCGCTGGGGAACATCACCAGCCGCGTGTTGGGGCTGGCGCGTGAAATCGCGCTGACGAACCTGTTCGGCGCGACGCGCGCGGTGGACGCCTTCAACGTGGCGATCATCGTGCCGAAGGCGCTGTATGACCTGCTGATTGGCGGGCATGTCAACAGCGCGCTTATCCCGGTTTTGAGCGAGGTCGCCGCCCGTGAGGGGCGCGACGCGCTGTGGCGGCTGGTTTCGGTGCTGCTCAGCCTGGTGGCGGTGGCGCTGGCGCTGATGGTGCTGGTGATCGAACTGTTCGCGCCGCAGATCGTGCGGCTGGTCGGCGGCGGCTTCGACCCGGCCACCTGGCGGCTGGCGACTGACCTGCTGCGGATGACCGCGCCGGCGCTGGTTTTCCTGGGGCTGTTCGCCGTCCTCAGCGGCACGCTGTACGCGCTGCGAGAGTTCACTTGGCCGGCCTTTGCAGTGGCCGTTTTTAATGGCGCGATTGTCGTCACCATGCTGGTTTTTGCGCCGCCGCTGCAAATCCAGCCTGTTGTCGGGCCGAACCTGTCCATTCAATGGTTGATTGCTCGCCCCGCCGAAGGCATCGTCGCCGCTGCTATTGGCTGGCTGGTTGGCTCGCTGGCGCAGCTGGCGCTGCAACTGCCGGGAATGCGCGGCGCGCGGGTCTATCTGACGCTGCGCTGGAATCATCCCGCCATCCGGCAGATCGCGCTGCTTTATGCCCCGGTGATGTTCTCCCTCATCCTGGATACGCTGGTGATTCGCACCTTCAGCTACAACCTCGCCAGCCAGACCGGCGAAGGCAGCATCGGTTATATGAACTGGGCGACCACGCTCATCCAGTTTCCGCAGGGGTTAGTGGCGACGGCCATCAGCGTCGCCATCCTGCCCACGCTGGCGCGGCAGGCGGCGCTGGTTAACCTGGAGGGCGACCGGGCTTTTAAGGATACGCTTGGCCTGGGGCTGCGGCTGGCGATCACGCTGATTCTGCCGGCGGCAGTCGGGCTGTTCGCGCTGGCGACTCCGATTGTGGCGCTGCTGTTCCAGCATGGCGCGTTTACTGCCCACGATACGGCCATGACCGCCCTGGCGCTGCGTCTGTATCTAGTCGGTTTGCCTTTCGCGGCGGTGGATCTGCTGCTGGTATACGCCTTTTATGCCCGGCAGGACACACTCACCCCGGCACTGGTCGGGCTGCTCAGCCTGATGGTCTATATGCTGGCGGCGCTGGCCCTGTTCCCGCGTTATGGCCTGTTCAGCCTGATGATCGCCGACAGCGTGAAACACATCGTTCACGCGCTGGTATCGGCCTTTTTGCTGGTGCGCCGGATGCGCGGCCTGGGCCACCAGCGGTTATGGCGAACCATCCTCAAAACCGGTCTGGCCTCCGGGGTGATGGGGCTGGCCGCCGCCGTCGTCCTAACGCTTGTGGAGCGGAAGCTTGGCGCGGCTACGCTGCTGCACGAAATGGCGCTGGTCGGCCTGGCTGGGGGCGCGAGTTTCGTTGTTTTTCTGGGCTTGTCGGCGCTGCTGCGAATTGAAGAGCTGTACTGGCTGGTGGGGCTGATGAAGCGCCGGTTGAAGCGAAACTGACGGCCTTTTGCTGAGAGATTGTTTAGCGTTTCTACCACTGATACCCCGTACATGATACCATAAACTTATCAGCCCATCGGATAAGTGCCTGGGTATTCAACGTTGACTGTGCGCTGCCTTGTATTGTTATGGATTGGCCTGATCCTGAGCGGCTGTCAGGCCCCGCTGTCGTCAAGAACGGATTCGCCAACGGCTGTAGCCAGCCAGCCTCCTTCGCCAGAGGCGACCATCGAGCCAACCCCCGCTGAATGGGTCGAACAGGAAGTGGGAGGCGTCCTGATCGGCATCGAAAAACCGCGCGGTTGGGAGGTTCAGAAGATGGATGATGGCATTTTGCTGGCGGAACGCTTCGGCTCGATTGCTTCCGGCGGCAGTGCCATGCCCGGCATCCAGGTGCATATCTTCGTGCATTCCGCCGCCGGCTTTCAAATTCCTGACGGCCAGAACGCGGCCTGGTCTATCCTGGAGCAGATCGTCCACGACCAGAAATATATGGGCCGCGCCCACGTTGAGGAACCGTATGGCTTCGCCTGGCAGCAGCACGACGCCGCTTATTATCTGTCCAACAACGGCGATGGCAACATGACCATGCTCATCGCGCTGGTTTTGCCCGGCGCGCGGCAGATGGTGGTGTGTAATATCAGCTCGCCTGTCAGCGAGTCGACTCGCATCCGGGCGATGCTGCCCGCCATCCTGGGCAGCATGACCGTGAACAGCGCCCGGCTTGGCGCGGCGGCGCTTGAGGCGCTGCCCGACCCCCTCATTTTCCCGCTTTATCCCCCGCGCCTGCCGGAGACGCCGCCAGGCTAAACCTGAAGTCCTGGACAGAATTTAAAAATCGAATCTCTAAGGATTGATGGTAGAATAGAACAGTTTATTTTCCTCACCTGTCGGAGGTTCCTGATGTCCGAAACTTTCGATAAACTGAAAGCCCTGCTGGCGAAACAAGATACCCTGAGCGAAGATGAAATTAACCAGGCCATTCAGTCGTCCGGCCCTATGACCGCCGAGGAACGTGCCACATTGGACGCCGAAGTTCACGAAAAAAAGCGCCAGAAAGATCAGGTCATCACAATGGAGCAGTATTTAGAAGCCTCGAAAGTGCTGGACACCGCCGCCGAAGGGTCAGACGAGTATAATAAGGCGCTCAAGATTGTTGAGGCATATGAAAAGGGAGGCTGATGCAAACGCCTGAGTATTACCCGGCCCATCGGCGTCCGGTTAATCCCTGGTTGATGCGCCTGCCGGTGCTGGTGGTCAGCGGCGGCGTGCTGACGGTGGCCGCCCTGGCCGCCCTGGTGATGGCCTTCTGGTTTGCTTACAGCGACCGCATCGTGCCGGGCGTTTCGGCGTTGGGTGTGAACCTGAGCGGTTTAACGACCGCTGAGGCGCAGGCGGCGCTGCGGCAGCGGTTTACCTATGCCGATCAGGCGGTGTTCACTTTTCGCTACGGCGACCGTTTCTGGCAGGTCAGCGCCGCCGAACTGGGCGTGACCTTCGATGCCGAGGCAACTGCCGCCGATGCTTACAACGCCGGACATGGCGGCAGCCTGACCGCCAATCTGGTTTCGCAGGCCAGCATCTGGTTGAATGGCCGCAGCATCGCCCCGGTCGTGCGTTATGACCAGGGGCAGACTTTCATGCGCCTGGCGGCCATCGCCCAGGAGATCAACCAGCCGCCGAAAGACGCAGCGCTGCTCATCAACGGCACGCTGGTGGCGACCACGCCCGCCCAGAACGGACGCGCGCTGGACATCGGCGCGACGCTGGAGCGCCTGGAAGCCGCCGTTCGCCGGCTGGATACCGGCGCGGAAATCCCGCTGGTGGTCAACGAAACCCCGCCGCTGATCTGGGATGCTGAAGCCGCTGCCGCCAAGGCGCGTGCCGCCCTCAGCGGGCCGGTTACGCTGGTGGCGGATAACCCCCAGGGCGGCACGCTTGGCCCCTGGACGGCAACCGTCGAGCAGATTGCCGCGCTGCTGGAAGTGCGCGTCGAGCCGGACGCGGACGGCGCGCGGCGGTACGATCTGGGTGTGAACGTCGCTGCCTTCCGCAGTTATTTAGAAGGGCTCGCGCCGGGTCTGGTCAGTTCAACCCGGAATGCGCGTTTCCACTTTAACGAGGATACGCGCCAGCTTGAGGTTATTCAGGCGGCACTTAATGGGCGCGCCCTGGACGTGGACGAAACCCTGCGCCGGCTGGAAACCGCCATCTTCGACCCCGCCAATCGCATCGCGCCGATGGCCTTCACCTATACGCTGCCGACCTATCACGAAGGTTTGACCGCCGCCGAACTCGGCATTGTTGAACTGGTGGGAGAGGCAACCACCTACTACACCGGTTCAACCCAGTCCCGCAAGGATAATATCTTCGAGGCTATTTCGCGCTTCGACGGCCTTATCATCGGCCCCGGTGAGGTGTTTTCGTTTAATACGCACCTGGGCGACATCAGCCTGGAAAGCGGTTTCGTCCAGGGTAAAGTCATCTACGGCGGGCGCACGGTGGATGGCGTGGGTGGCGGCGTGTGTCAGGTCAGCACTACCGTTTATCGCGCGGCGCTGGCCGCCGGTTTCCCCATCACCGAGCGTTATTCGCACGGCTACCGGGTCGGTTTTTACGAGCAGAACAACTTTCCGCCCGGCCTGGACGCCGCCATCTACCAGCCGACAGCGGATTTTAAATTCTTGAACGATACCCCCTATCATCTGCTGATCGAAACGTCGGTTTTCCCCGGCAGCAATGCTATTCAGTTCCGTCTGTACAGCACCAATCCGGGCCGGCAGGTGGTGATGCAGGGGCCGGACATTCGCAATCTGTCATCCCCGCCGGCGACGGTTTACGAGGCCAACGCCGAACTCGCGCCGGGGCAGTCGCTCCAGGTAGACTGGGCCAAAGAAGGGGCGGACGTAACCTGGGTACGCATCATCCTGGACGCCAGCGGCCAGGAAATTCGCCGCGATACCATCTATACCCATTACCAGCCCTGGGCGGCAGTCATCCAGGTGGCCTCCGGCGACCCGCGCCTGTCGCAAAGCGGCTGATCGCGCGCCGATTTCCGCTCATCTGCAACCCCTTCTCTGCCCTGTGCGTACTATAATTACGGCGCGGCGTTTAGAGAAGGGGTTTTGCATTATGGATAGTCATAATCTATCGCGGACGCTTTCGACCGTGACCATCTGGGCTGCCCTGGCGATCCTGGGCGTAACGGCCATGCTCACCGGCACGCGGGTGGATTTTATCATGGCGGCGGTGGCGATCGGCGCGGGGATGATGGCAACCATCGTGATCTGGGAGAGCGGCAAGGAGGCCGGCAAAAACCAGGCCGAAAAAGCCAAACGCCGGGGCCGTCTTGATCAGATGCTCGACAGGCTGAGCGAGGATGAACTCACCGAACTGCGGTCGCGGCTGATCGAAAGCGATGGAGAGCAGGTGACGCTGGATGATCTGCTGGCCGAACGCCGGCGTGCGAAATAGACCGGGACGAAGGGAATATCAGACTATGGACAACAACCTGACGCGCTTGATTTCGACGGCGGTGATCTGGACGGCGCTGACGATTATCCTGGTGGCGATGGTCGTCAACAACGCCCTGGACTTCTGGATGGCCGCCCTCAGCATCGGCTCGGGGGTGGGGGTGACAGCAGTGGTCTGGTTCAGCCAGCCGGGAAACAGCCAGGCGGCCCGCCTGGCCGAGGGGGAAAAAGCCAAGCGCCGGGGGCGGGTTGACCGCGTGCTGGAGCGGTTAAACGAGGCTGAATTGGCCGAACTGCGGGCGCGCCTGGCCGAAACAGACGGCGAACTGCTGACCCTGGAAGAACTAGTGCAGGATGAAGACCGCCGCACGCGGGGGTATTAAAGCATGTTCCGCGCGCTCCGGCGGTTTTTCCGCGCGATTTTTGGATGGCTGTTTTATCCTGTTCGCTGGCTGTGGTGGTTGTTTAAGGGAATAACGGAGGATTCGTTCATGCGGGGGCGCGAGCGTTTATTTTCAACGGCGGCCATCTGGATTGCCTTTGCCGTGATGATGAGCAACATCTTCGACCGTTTTATGCGGGTGACGGCGGATTTTACCGGCCTGTGGCCGACTTATCCGGTTACTCCCTTCGCCGACTTTACCCCGGCCGATTGGGATCGCTGGCAGCAGATGGTCAGCGATGCACAGAGAATCGCCCAGGATTTAATGAGCCAGGTCATCACCGGCTTGAATCAGCAGCTTGATGCCCGCATGGGGCCGATGGTTCTGCTGGCCTTAGCAGTAACTCTGGCGGCGGTGGTTTCCACATATTTCGTTTGGCGACATGCTGAGGCAGAAGCCGAGCCGGAAGCCAGAAAAGCCGCGCGGGCGGCTAAAGCCAAACGCGGCGAAACCGGCAGCCGGGTGGACGTGGTGATAAACACGCTTGACGAATACGAACTGGCCGAATTACGAAACCGGCTGGAAAGCGTCGAAAACGAGCCGGTTTCGTTCGAGGAGCTGCTGGCGCAGCAGGACGAAGCCCGGCGCAGGGGGCGTTAGCCGCGTTCAGGCCGCTTTATCTGCCATGTGGCGGCGTTTGCCACACCGGGCGGGGCGGCTGGTGATCCAAATGCCGTCGTCGCGCTGGCCGCCGGTCAGGTAGAACAACCGGTGTTTCTGGCGCTGGGCGTCCGCCTTGTTTGTCCAGAAGCTTAACTTGCGCCCGCGTACTTCGGCCAGGTGTTCCAGCGCGGCGATGACATGCGAGCAGGCCACGCCGCCGTTGATCGCCCAGGGGCAGGTGCAGCGGGCGTAAATCCGGTCATCCCGCAGGTATTTGACGGTGACGACATGATTCGCCAGCGGGTGCGAAACGCTTTCCACCACGACCAGATTGGGATTGAGGATGTAAGCCCGCAGGTCTTTCCCCCGTTCCTGAAGTCGTTTGATGTTTTTCGGCTTCATCATCCCACCTCGCTAAACATTTGTTCTAATTATAGCAGATCATGTTTGCGCCGTCTACCAGAAAAAGATAAGAAAATTTCGCCTGCTCTGCCGCTGGAGGTGCAAACGGGCTATAATAAAAATGTTGTCTGAAAAATTCTGGGAGCGCCTGTGAATTCTTTGCTCGGCCCGGCCAGCGCCGCCGATTTCCCTATCCTGGTCGAGGCGGAAAACTTCGTCAAAGCCGCTTTGGACGGCCTGACCGCTCATATCGCCATCCTTGACGAAACCGGAACGATCATCCACGTCAACCAGGCGTGGCGGCAGTTTGCTGAAAACAACGGCTTCACAGACAGCCGGTATGGCATCGGCACGAACTACCTGGCCGTATGCGACCGTGCCGCCACGCCCGATGCCCTGGCCGTCGCGCAGGGCATCCGCCGGATATTGGCAAGTTCTCTGCCGCAGTTTGATCTCGAATATCCCTGCCACAGTCCCTCCGAACGGCGCTGGTTTGTCATCCAGATTACGACTTTTGAGTGGCGGGACTACCGCCGTTTGATCGTCGCCCACCAGAACGTGACCGAAATCAAGCGCGTGCAGGTGGAACTACAAAACAGCAAACAGCGGTTGGAAACCATTCTGGATAATCTGGTAGACGGCATCATCACCTTTGACCGCTCTGGCCGGATCGAATCCGTCAATCCGGCGGGCGCAGCCATCTTCGGCTACCAACCCAATGAACTGATCGGCCAATCTATCGGCTGTCTGGTGTCCGACCTGGAAAACCAGGCCGACGAACGCGCGCTGGCGGATTTTGTCGAGAAGATTGGCCGCCTGGGGGATGAAGTCGTCGGGCGGCGCAGAGATGGCACGCTGTTTCCCATTTATTTCGCCGTCAGCCAGCTTCGGCTGGATGACAGACGCCTGTTTACCGGCGTCATCCAGGATTTCACCGAGCGAAAATATCTGGAAGGGCAGCTTCTCGAAAAACAGCGCCTTAACATGCAGCTTGATAACGAACGCGAACTGCGTGAGTTAAAAAACCGCTTCATCTCCATGATGTCGCACGAACTCCGCACCCCCCTAGGCGCGATTCGGCTGGCGAACAGCATGTTAAAAGCCTATGGCGACCGCATGACGGAGCAGGAGAAGCGCGAATCCTACGAGGTTATCGAAACGCAGACCGAACATCTGGCCGAGATGATTAACGACGTGATGACTATCAGCAAGTCGGATTTCACCGGCGCCGAGTTTTATCCCGAAACGATTGATCTGGAAACCTACTGCCGCGACATCATCGAGGAAATCCAGCTCGCTTACCGGATGGCCTGCTGCATCGAGTTTTCCGGCACGGGGCGGCGCGTGGAAGCCGATGTGGATGTTAAACTGCTGCGGCGGGCGATCACCAATCTGCTGACCAATGCCATCAAATACTCGCGGGAAGGTGCGCCAATCAGCGTTGAACTGGCCTGCGAAGGCGATACGGCCATCATTCGCGTCAGCGATCAGGGTATCGGCATCCCCGAAGATGACCAGCGCCGCCTGTTTGAACCCTTCCACCGCGCTTCCAATGTCGGCCAGATTCAAGGCACCGGCCTGGGACTGGCGATCACCCGGCAGGCGGTTGAACGGCATGGCGGCAGCATCAGCGTCGAAAGTCAGGTCGGCGTCGGCACGACGTTCAGCGTTCGCCTGCCGATCAAACGAATTTCCTGACCCCGCGCCTGAAGTCCGCGTTTGTGAGGCCGCCCGCGCCATATTATAATGGCCTTTATATATCGGAGCGTGTTAAGGGCGGTGCTGGATGTCAGATGTTTTTATCTCTTATTCGCGCAAAGATGTGGACTTCGTGCGCCGCCTGCACGCCGCGCTGTCGCAGCAGCAGCGCGATACCTGGGTGGATTGGGAGGATATTCCTCTCACCGCCGACTGGTGGCGCGAGGTGCAGGCCGGCATCGAAGCAGCGGATGCTTTCGTTTTTGTCATCTCGCCGGATTCGGTGCGCTCCGACATCTGTCGCCAGGAGATCGAACACGCCATCGCCAATAACAAACGTATCATCCCGATTCTGCACCGGGAGATCACCGAGGCCGCCGACCGCAAGTTGATGCACCCGATTGTCAGTTCTCACAACTGGATATTTTTCCGCGAGAGCGACGATTTTGAGGCTGCCTTTGGGTCGCTGGTTAATGCGTTTAATACCGACCTGGGTTACGTGCGGCAGCATACCCGCCTGCTGGTGCGCGCCAGGGAATGGAACAACAACGGTCAGAATCCCAGCCTGCTGCTGCGGGGCGATGACCTACGCGACGCCGAAAAATGGCTGGCGCAGGCCGTCAGCAAGGAGCCGGCGCCGCTGCCCCTGCACGCCGAGTTCCTGGCCGTCAGCCGCACCGCCGAAACGCGCCGCCAGCGTTCGCTGCTGGCCGGTGTATCGGTGGCGCTGGTGGTTTCTATCGCGCTGGCCGTCATCTCCCTGGCATTATTTGGCGAAGCCAATTTCCAGCGTAATCTGGCCGATCAAAGCGCCGCCACCGCCGTAGACGCCCAGGCGGAGGCTGAAGATCAGGCGCGAATCGCGCAGACGCAGGCGGCCATTGCTGCCGCCGCCCAGGGCGAAGCCGAAGTTCAGGCGGAAATCGCCAGGACGCAGGCCGCTATCGCTACTGCTGCCCAGGGTGAAGCCGAAGTTCAGGCTCAGTTCGCGCAGACGCAGGCGGCCATTGCTGCCGCCGCCCAGGGTGAAGCCGAACGCCAGCGTAATCTCGCGCAGGCGCAGGCTACCGCCGTCGCCCGCGAGCGCGACCGCGCGCAGTCACTCGCGCTGGCCGGCCAATCGCAGGCCGAGCGCAGCGGCCCTCGCCCGGAGCGGGCGGTGCTGCTGGCGCTGGAAGCCCTGCGGAACTACGTTTATACCACCCAGATCGAGCGTGCACTGGTGCAGGCCGTCCAGGCCCGGCTGGCGCAGCGCGCGCTTAACCAGCACAACGGCGCAGTTTATTCGGCAGCCTGGTCGCCGGATGGAACGCGCCTGGTGACAGCCAGCGCCGATAATACCGCCCGCGTGTGGAACGCCGGCGGCGACCCGCTGCTCATCCTGCGCCACCGGGGGCCGGTCAACCGCGCGCTCTGGTCGCCGGACGGGACACGGATCGTGACGGCCAGCAGCGACGATACCGCCATCATCTGGGATGCGGTTTCCGGCACGCCGCTGTTTACGCTGGCCGGTCACCAGGAAGATGTGTTTCTGGCTGTCTGGTCGCCGGACGGTACACGGATAGCGACGGCCAGCAGCGACGATACCGCTATCATCTGGGATGCCTCTTCCGGGTTACAAATCGCCGTCCTACGCGGGCATACCGGTGATGTCAACAGCGTGGACTGGTCGCCGGACGGGGAGCGCCTGGTGACGGCCAGCAGCGATTTAACGGCGCGCATCTGGGATGCCGATACCGGCAGCCTGCTGCGGATTCTGGTCGGCCACGACCGGATGGTTCACCGCGCCGTCTGGTCGCCGGATGGCCGGCGCATCGCTACCGCCAGCAGCGACCGCACCGCGCGCATCTGGAATGCCGATACCGGTTATTCGGCTTTTTATCTGGCCGCGCACATCGGCTCGGTCACACGGGTGGCCTGGTCGCCGGACAGCCGCCGCGTAGTGACGGCCAGCGCCGACGATACCGCGCGCATCTGGAATGCCGATACCGGCGAACTGCTTTATACCCTGTTCGGCCATACCGATGATGTTGTCGGTACGGCCTGGTCGCCGGACGGCAAACGAATCGTCACCACCAGCCGCGATAATACCGCTCGGCTGTGGGACATCAACACCGGCGCGCTGATGTTGAACCTGACCGGCCATACCGATATTGTTTACAGCGCCGATTGGTCGCCGTCCGGCGAAAGTGTCGCCACCGTCAGCCAGGATGGCAGCGTGCGCCTGTGGCAGACCTGGACGAACGTCCGCAACCTGATCGCTTTCGCCGAGGGCTGCTGCGAGGCGCGCCCGCTCACCGATGAGGAGCGCCAGTTGTTCGGCCTGCCCCGGCAGCCCAGCGGTGCGCCGCCTGCCAATGGTATTGTATCCTGCCCGAACACCCTGGAGTCGCGGTTGTACCCCGGCACGCGCGGCGAAGTGACGGCTGATGACGAGTCGGCGTTGAACGTGCGCTCCGGGGCAGGGC
>JAPKMO010000027.1 GCA_026645945.1 Anaerolineae bacterium | reverse complement strand
GCATGAAAATGCCTCAAGCTCAGTAAGCGCACTGTTCTGCTCCGCCCTCACTCCGCGCGGCGCATTCGGGAGCGTGGCCGGGGACGAGATCTGCCCGTTACGTGGCCGCCCTGGGGAGCGCCGGTGTGCGCTCCCCCAGGGTATATCTGCGTTGAGTCTGTTTTCTGCGCGGGTTATTTCGGCGTGACCACAAACTCGTTCAAAATGGCGGGTTCCAGCGTGATGTATTTTTCCGGGTCGGCCACCAGCTCGCTCTGGGTATAATACGGAATGCCATAGGTGACGATACGCAGCGCGCCGGTTTCGGCGTTGATTTCAAACAGTGTCCAACCGTAGCTGCCGGTCACCAGATAACCGCCCGAAACCAGTTCGGCCTGGATGTCTGACCCTTCCAGCCCAATCGGGTCGTAACCCAGCGGCTCAATCTGCCCATTGACCAGTTCGGCGATAAAACTCTCCTTAAGGACCGGCGGCGCGACGTTATACAGGGCGCGCTGCTGTGGCGTGATGAAGTCCAGACCTGCGGCCAGCGCGACCACCGTCGGGCCAAACGGCGCGTCGAAGGCCGTCGAACCGACGCTGATTTCAAACGTGCCGGTGGCGATTTGCGCGCCGCCGGGAGCGTCTTGGTAGGTGATGTTGTTCACCAGCGTGCCATGAATGTCGGCGGTGACGAACACCACATTGGCGATCTGGTTGTCCACGATGAACTTCAGCAGTTCGGTGCGTTCGGCGGCATAACCCTCGAAACGGTCGCCAGCGTTAAGCGGGCCGAGGTTCTGGATTGGCTCCGGTACCATCACGAACTTCCACAGGATGCCCTGGTTCTGGGCATCCAGCAGGTCAGCTTTCAGGTCGGCCAACTGCGCCGCGCCGAGCATAGTGCGCCCCGGCTCGAAGGTGGCGGCCAGGAATGGCCCGATCTGCTCCATCGTAAATTCCTCGACGTTGGGCAGCGCGGGATCACGGAACGAACGCGCATCAAGGATGAACAGGGCGGCGTCGCTGCCGAAGGTACGGTAGCGGTACAGCTTGCGTTCTTGGGCGGTGCGTGGGTCGCCGGTATCACCGTAGAATTCGTCGCGCAGGGGGTTATAGTCCTGGAAGGCGCTTAGGCCGGTTTCGTACAGTTCGGTATCATTGATGAATTCGGCGTCACTGGGCGTAAAACGCGGGTCGGTTTCTGGCGCTGCGCCCCCGGCGAAGTCGTTGGTTACTTCATGGTCGTCAATGGTGGCGAAGATGGCCGTCGAAGCGCGCACGTCCGCCCAGGTGTTCAGGCCGTAACGTTCGCCATAAACTTCGGCATGTTTGCGGTAAAAGTCCTCAAACGTGATGGCCTGACCGAGCGGTACGTCCGGCGAAGGATAGTCGGCATAGATGGTATCACCATGCAGCATAAAAAAGTCCAACCCCATTTCGGCCACATTGGAAACTGCCGGGTAGGGAGCCATCTCGCCGCGCCAGTCGCCGGTGACGCCGAAACGCAGCCCGCGCCGCTCGCCAACTTCCGCCGGGGTGCGGAATGTGCCGGCTGCCGTCGCGCCATCAAAATCGGTCGCGCGGTAGTAATACTGCGTTCCCGGCGTCAGGCCGGTGACTTCCAGCTTCAGCGGTGCCAAACCCGGCGGCATGGCTGCCGGGCCGCTGCCGCTGCCAGTGGTGATGATAGTGGCGAATTCCGGGTCGGTGGCGATTTCAAAGGTGACGGACATGGTGGTGCTGCGCGCCCACAAAACCGCCGTCGTCGGGGTCACATCCCCAGCGGCCACGCCGTTGGGCAGCGTATTTCCGTCCTGGGCAGCAACGCTGCCCGCCAGCAGCAGTACGACCAGCAGGGTTATAAGCCAGAAATTCTTGTTTCTCATGGTTATTGTCCTCTTTTATCGTGCGTCCCAAGTTAACATGCCTCGATTAATCGGGCGCTAAAAACAGGTTAAGAAGATGAAGTCGCCGCGCCGCGCGGCAGGATTAAGATATTTCCCCACGATTTGTAAGGAAAATGGAATATCAGATTGCTAGACCGGATTCGTAATCTATGCGATAATAAAATCATGAGCAGCAATTTACGCTGTGCCGGTGGTCAGGGCGTGGTTAGAACCATGCGAGTCTTAAAAACAGCGCAGTTGGATAGAAGCCAAATTCAAAGCCGCCAGCTTTCACCATTACCCGGTTCGCAAACGCCTGGTCATGGCGAAGATGTTGAAGGAAGCGCAGGACATTGAACTTATGATCGGGTATCCTCACGCGATGGCCCTGGTGGGGACAACCGTACTCTGGCACGGAAGCCCGGCCTGAACTATAGTATGGGGAATAAGAGTTTATCCGTAAACCCACCAGACAGTGGGCTTAAGCCCACTGTTCTGCTATCAGATCAATCGGTTTACGGATAGATACTAAGATATTTTACATTCTTCGGAATTGCAGCCTGCGGAAAGATTGTGGAACGTGTCGTCAGTAGATTACGCGCTGGAACACTTTTATTACGGCCAGTTGGCGCGCGACGGCCAGCCGGAAGGCGAACTGCGCCTGCTGGCGTCGTCGGCGGGCGTTAAACCGGAACAGGTTGGCGAGGCGGTCAAACAGGCGCTGCTGCCGCCGCTGGCGGGGTCGCCGGTCGGCGCGTGGGCGCTGGTGCGGGGCCGCCAGAGCGTGCCGTTCGTGCTGGTGCAGTCTACCCAGGGCGAGGCCGGCCAGAGTATGCTGCATTACATCATCGCGCCGCCGGAGATGCTGCGCGCCATCGGCGGCAATCTCAAAGCCCTGATGCGGCTGCTCGAAGACCAGATGCCGACCTACGACCGCCTGGGCGATAAACTGCCGCCGCTGACTCTGCCACCGGTCGAAGCGCCCTCAGCCGAAGCGCAGGTTGACGACATCCTGCGTCTGATGAGCTGCACCCATAACCGCATAGACACCATCGAAGGGCTGCTGGCGGGAATCGTCCAGGGCGTGCCGGTGGTGGTGCGGAACGCGCCGCCGGACATTGAACAGCGGGTGCTGTTCGTCCAGGGTTTGCTGGCGCTGCTGCCGCCATCGGCGCGTTTCGGCGTGACATTCGCCACCCACAGCCAGTCCAAAACGCGCATTGACGCGCAGATTCGTTTTATGCCGGAAAAAGCGTCCCTGCGCGACGCCTTGATTTACGAGTGGGCGGAAGGCAGCCTTTCCGGCCACACCGTCTCGGATGACTACAGCCGTTTTATCACCAGCCAGCTTCGGCTGGATGCCGACCTGGTTATCCAGCAAACGCGGCGGCTGACGGCGGTGGCGGCCTGGCGCATCCGGCGGGGCGACCGGCTGGCCGATGCGCTCGGTTATGCGGCGCACCGCTTCCGGGTGGACGAAGCCCTGCTCAATAACCAGCCGGTCGAAATCGCGGCGGTATCGCGCATCCTGGCGGAAGACCCGACGCTGACCGACGACCTGCGGGCGGCATATGGCCGGCACGTGCTGGCGTTTTCGCTGGCTCTGGGTGATATGCAGCACGCCGAGCCGGTGGCCGTGATGCTGCGGCAGCACCCCGATATGGAACGCGCGCTCCAGCAGCAGTTGGGCGATGCCGTCGCCGAAGGTAAAGCCCGCATGGTTTACGAAACGCTCTCGCGCTGGCTGGCGAATCCGCTGGGGCCGGTGGGGACGGCCTGGGTCGAACTGACCCACCGCGCCGCCGTCGCCCGCATGGAAGAACTGGTGAAAGCGCGCGACGTGAAGGCCGTCAACGATTTTCTGGAGACGCTGCACCATGCCAGCCCCGGCGTCGAGATCAGCCGCGCTGTGCCAAAGCTGATCGAACTGGCGCTGCCGTTGAGCGTGCTGGACGCCGACCTGAACCTGACGCTGTTTTTGCTGGCGGTGAATTATCTCGAAAACGACGTGCTGGAGCGGCTTATCAGCTCGCAGAAGTTCACCGGGCAGCTTCCGCTCAGCCTCACGCGGCTGGTTCCGTACATCACCGGCGCCGACCCCGGCCTGTGTCCGAGCGGCCTGCTGATGGATACTGCCGCCGCCTTTGGCGACCGCTGGCGCGATCTGGTATTGATTCGTCTGGCCGAAATCGCCGTCCGCTCCGGGCGAATGGATATTGTGGATACGCCGGCACTGGCCGGGCTGGTTCAACTGCTGCCGACGGCCTGGGGCGTGCAGTACAGCCAGATGCTGCGCTGGATCGCTAAAAATCTTTCCAGCGACGAGGCGCTTTTGCAGCTCGAATCCCCCGGCCCGACCTATCTTTTACAACTGCTGCTGGCAACCGGCGCATATGCCGAACTAGGGGCGGAAATGCTGCATCAGGCGCGGCTGCTGTACCCCGGCGACAAACAATCGGAATACGTGGCCGTCGTGCGGCGGCTGTTCGCCGAAACACCCATGAACACCGACGACGCGCCGGCGGCGCTGGACGCGGTGGGCGCTGCCGGCATCAAGGGGCTGCCGCTGGCGATGGCTTATATCGGCGCGCTGGAAGGCCACGACTGGTCGTCGGCGCTCGACCCGGTGGCCGAAGCCGCCACGCAGATGTTATACGATAACCCCTCCATCTTGCAGGTCATCCAGCCTTCGGCCATGATCGCCCTGCTGAAGTTCCACATCAAACGTAAGGACGTGCCGAACACCATTCGGGTGGGCGACCTGTTGGTGCAGGTGGCCGCGCGGGAAAGCGGGCGCGGCGTCGGCCTGGTGGGGCGCATGTACAAGCTGATGGACTGGGATGATCAGGTGCGGGTGGCCGGCATGGAACTGCTGCGCCGCTACGTGCGGCAGGCCAGCGACGAGGACGCCCGCCGCGCCGTGACCACCTTCGGGCGCGAGTTCGGCCTGAGCGTTCAGCAGGCTTTGGAAGCCACTTACGCGCTCAAGCGGCTGATGGACGACGTAGACCTGTTGAGTTACGCCGAATATCTGCACATCGCTGCCGACTTTTTGTACGATACCGCCTCCGCTTACTGCGACCCGAAGCGTATCCCCAGCCTGGGGTCGCTGATGAACGACCTCGACAGTATGCCGGGCGGCCTGACCGACGACGACCGGCGCATGATTATGCGCGATCTGCTCGGCCTGGGGCGGGCGCTGGTGGTGCTGGGCGATTTCCAGGCCGCCAACCGCCCACGCGACTTCGATAAACACATCGAAAACCTGCTGGCGGGCAAGGCTGACCCCATCAGTGCGCTGGATGTGCTGTGGGTGATGAGCGGCTACTTCACCAAAGGCAAACGCTACCCGCTCAAACTCAAACCGCCGGCCAGCATCAGCCCGCATACGCTGGGCGAACGTTCCGCGCCGATGCTCAAAGAACAGGTCGAGATCATCAACGGCCTGCTCCGCAGCGCCATCCGTGCCTTCCCGCCGGACAAGCGGGTGGCGATTCGGACGGCGGCCATTCGCAGCGAACTCGAAAGCCTGTGGGGCAATATCCCGCTCAGCAAGCGGCGCGAAAACGTGCGCGCCCTGGCGATTGACCTCCAGCGCACGCCGGAACTGGTGATACATATCGCCGAACAGGGCAGCGCAAAGGCGCTTGAGGATACGGGACTGGCGCGCAAACTGGACGAAAACAAACAGCAGCCCAAAAACACGCTGGAGTTTTACCGCTTCATGCACGGGTACTTTAAAGCTCGCACGCGGTCGCGGTAAACCTGTCGAAAATTACCCGACCGGCAGGCCGAACTGCTGGCGTTCGTCGGGTGTCAGATCGCGGACGGCGCAGCAGGCACGTGCATAAATCATCAGATCGTCGAGCGACTCCCAGACCCGCCAGATTTTGGCCGTTCCATCATAACTGGTGGTGGCGATGCGCGTGCCGTCCGGCGACCAGGATACGCCGTAAACAATATCGTCGTGCGCCGGAATCGTAAACAATTGGCTGCCGGTGATGGCATCCCAGATTTTAGCGGTCTGGTCGCTGCTGGCGGTGACAATGCGCGTGCCGTTCGGCGACCAAGCGGCGGCATTTATATCATCGGTGTGTCCGGCCAGCGTCACCAGCAGCACCCCGCTCGCCGCGTCCCAGATTTTAGCCATCCCGTCGCGGCTGGCAGTCAAAATCCGCGAGTTATCCGGCGACCATTCAATGCCCACCACGTATTCGTTATGTCCGGCCAGCGACAGGCGCAGATCGCCGGTGGCCGCGTCCCAGACGTTAACGCTGCCCGCGCCGCCGGTGGCGACGAACAACCCATCCCGCGACCAGACGGCGGGCGATGCCGCGTCTATGTTCAGCAGTTCAAGCCCCCTGGCGGCGTCCCAGATTTTGACGTGACCGGAGCGCGTGCTGGTGACGACCCGCCTCCCATCCGGCGACCAGGCGGCGGAATAAACCCGGAACATCTCGCCCGCCAGCCTGACCATTTCCGCACCGCTGTTAGCATCAAGAACAACTGCCGAGTCGCCCGTTGTTGCGATGACGATTTGCTGGCCGTCGGGCGACCAGCCCGCATCCCACAGCAGGCCTCTGGGGTCAGCAAAGTTGTGTGTTTCTAAGCCGCTGGCGGCATCCCAGATTCGGGCCGTCCCGTCGCGGCTGGCGGTGACGATGCGCATGGAGTCCGGCGACCAGCGCGCTGAAAACACTTCGTCGGTGTGGCCGCGCAGGGTGACGATTTCGCTGCCACCGGCGTTCCAGAGGCGGAGGGTATAATCTTCGCCGGTGGTGGCGATAGATTTGCCGTCCGGCGACCAGGCGACGGCGGTCAGATCATCGGTGTGGCCGAACAGCGTGTACAAAAGCTGCCCGCCGGCGGCATCCCAGACTTTCGCCGTCCCGTCCAGGCTGGCCGTGACCAGCCGCGCGCCGTCCGGCGACCAGTCCGCGCCGGCGCCGTAGTCCGTATGGCCGGTCAATACGTGTTCGGCCAGCCCCGTTTCGGCATTCCATACCACCATGTGATGCCCGTATGGCGGCCAGTTGGTGCTGATGATTCGCGCGCCGTTCGGCGACCAGGCCAGATGGCGCAGCGCGGAAGTCGAACCGGAGAACGGCGTGATTTCTTCGCCCGTCCAGGAGTCAAAAATCGCCAGGGTATCGCTCGTGCCGGGCGGAACGGGGTCGAAAGTGGCGATGACCAGGCGCGCGCCGTCCGGCGACCAGGCCGCCGCGTGTCCGGTCAGACTGAGGAGCATCTCGCGGCTCTCAACGTCCCAGACCTCTACCACTTCAACGCCCCGGTCTTCTCTCGAACCGCGCACCGTCAGCAGGCGCGCGCCGTCCGGCGACCAGGCGACATCGTTCAGCCCATACAACCCGTTTATTTCCCACAGGGTTTCGCCGTCCGCCGCGTCCAGCGCCCGCAGAACGCCTTCAGCGGATGTTGCCGCAATGCGCGTGCCGTCCGGCGACCAGTCCAGGCCGACAATCGGCCCCCATAATAAATCGCCGGCAGCCAGCAGCTCCTCGCCGCGCGCAGCATCCCAAATGCGCATCACCCCATACTCGTCGCCTGTGACCAGATGGACGCCGTCCGGCGACCAGGCAGCGGCGGACAGCACCACATCGCCATAGGGGACAATTGCGCGCGCGCGGCTGCCGGCGATGGCGATACCCAGGGCGCTTTCGGCCTGGCGGGTGTAGGGGTAATTTTCCAGCGCCGCCAGCGCCAGCAAAACACTGCGTTCCGGGAAACCGCCGCTCAGTTCAAGCTGCGCCTGGGCAGCCAGCGCGATTGACTGTGCGACGCCGCCCTGGTATATGGCTGTCGCGGCGTTGTTTTCCGCCAATGCCTGCGCGGCGGCGGCTAAACGGGCGTTTTCGTTGGCCGCCTGCGACTGGACAAAAGCGAAGGCCGCCAGCACCAGCGCCAGCACCAGGCCGACCGCCAGCGCGCCAACCGTCATGCGCTGGCGAAGGTTAACGGCATTCCGGCTGGCGGCGATGTACTCCCGGTGCAGCGCCGTCGGCTGCGGTTCTTTGACGCCGGCGGCGAACAACCATGTTTCGGCTTCCAACAGGTCACGCCCGCGCAGCAGCAGGCTGGAATCGCGCCCCTTGATTTCCCACTCGCGCGCCCGCACCAGCAGCCGGGTATGTTCCCGCACATGGGACAGGTCGGTTTCAACCGCCGCCATCAGGTGATTGACGGCGGTATTAAAATCGTCCTGCGCCCGAAAGAGAATCCAGTTGTGCGCGTTGATGGCCGGATGCGCGGATTCGCGTTCTTCCTCGGTCAGTTCCCGATGCAGGATCGGCACAAAACGTTTGTTATGTTCGACGGCATGGTCAATTTCTTTACGGCAAACTTCCGAATTGATCGAGTCGGGGCTGATGATGAACATAAACGTATCCGCCGCCTCGATGCCGCCGCAGATTTCGCGCCACCAGTCGGCGGTCAGCGGGATGTCCTCCCAATCAACCCAGATGTCCTGTTTCCGCGCCGCGAGCGATTCATGTAAACGGCGCATAAAATCGCCGTCCTTACGAGAGTAAGAAATAAACACATCGCTCATAATGCCCCGCCTCAACTAATAGAACCACCTTATTTGTTATATTACACGAAATCCAACAATTAGGCGCTGTGACCTTGATTGCCAGTTCCGTTGTGAACCTTCCTCTCACCCAAATTCCCTCCCCTCAGGGGACATGCGTCCCCGTTTGGATCGCCGAATTCGGAGAGATGGATTAATGTGACTCTTACTCCCCTTTTCTCCGTATACGGCGGCCGGAGGAAGTCCCTTCAGAGAGGAAGAGGGCCGGGGGTATAGGGGTTAACGTGACGCAAAATTACAGTTTGATGCGTAAGCCCTGCGCCGTGAAAGCCCACGCTTGTCATGCCCATGAGCGGCGTTTATAATACATCTTCATTTTCACAAGACGTAACACGCAGCGCCCGGCGGGGTGGTTGCCGATTTTTGAGGTGGAAAAGCCGATGAAAGTTATTCTGCTCGCAGATGTCTACAAGCAGGGCGTGGCCGGGGAAGTGGTGGAAGTGGCCGATGGTTACGCCCGTAATTACCTGATCCCCAAAAAACTGGCCGCCAAAGCCACCCCGGCGGAGCTGGCGCGCGCCGAACGCCTGCGCGAGACGGCAGCCGCCCGCAAAGCCGAACTGGAAAACCGCCTCAATGACCTGGCCCGCCAGATTGACGGCGTGGAACTGGTATTTGGCCGCCGCGCTGCCAACACCGGCAAGCTGTTTGGTTCGGTAACGACCAGCGATATCGCCCAGGCGCTCTACGAAAAGGTCGGCATTGACATCAACCGCCGCCGCATCAGCCAGCAGGCCATCCGGGAAATCGGCCTGTTTGAAGTACCGGTACGCCTGGGGACGGAAATTTCGCCCGCGCTGCGTATCCATGTGGTGCGGGAAGAAGAACTGGCGAGTTTCCTGGCAGCCAGGGGCGCGGCAGAAGCAGCGGCAGCCCAGGCCGCCGAGCCGGTGATGGAAGCGGAAGCGCCTGCGCCGGACGCCGCCGAGTAAGTTTGTTTTCCCAAATGTTGAAAAAATGCGGCCCCGCCGGTATAACCACCGTGTCCGGGGTCGCTTTCTTTTAGCAGGTGGGGCTGGTGAAATAAATACGTCATGGATGCACAGGCATTAGGCCGCTATTTGCGCGAGTCCCGCGAGGCGAAGGAACTAACCCTGGAGGACGCCGAACAGGCGCTCAAAATTCGCCGCCGCATCCTGGAGTCGTTTGAACTGGGCGACTTCACAGTCAAAGATGCCTCGCCCGTCCAGATACGCGGTTTTATTCGCAACTATGCCCGCTTCCTGGGGCTGGAGGAAGACCGGGTAGTGGCTTATTACGACGCCTCGCTGGTGGGCGGGCCGCGCCCGCGCCGCAACGGCCGGCGGCGCGGCAAACGCAGCACCCAGACCTTTGCGCCGGTGGCAGCACGTTCGATCACGGATACGCATCCTACCCTCCCCCCCGTGCAGGCGGCTTCGCTTCCTCCACGACGGCGCGGCAGCGCGCTGAATACGCTGGTGATGCTGCTGGTGGCGGTGGCCGCCCTGGGGGTCATCGTGCTGGTGGCGGTTGAACTGCTGCGGCAGCCGGAAAACAGCTCGCCCGGTGCGGTCGGGCCGGACATTCTGGCGCAGCTTCCGCCCTCGCCCACGCTGACGGTGTTCCCCACCTTCACGGCAGGGCCGACCCTCACGCCGCTGGCGATTGCCGCGCAGCAGAACTTCAGCGGGCGCGGCGTCCTCGTCACCATACAAATGGCGCAGCGTTCCTGGCTGCGGGTCGTAACCGACGACATCGAACAGTATGCAGGTATCGCCCGCCCCGGCGATGTGCTGGAATACCCGGCCAACCAGCGTATTCTGGTGACGGCCAGCAACGCCGAAGCGCTGATCGTCACCTACAACGGCCAGCCGCAGGGCGTGTTTGGCGGGCGCGGGCAGAAGGTGGACATCACCTTCACCACCGGCGGCGTGGAAGTACGTTCCGGGCCGGGCTTTGAGCCGACTTCGGCCTTTACGGCCACGCCCATACCCACTTCGGCGATTGACGTTGGCGGCCTGATCGCGGCGCTGACGCCGACCGATACGCCCGGCCCCAGCCCAACGCCGACCGATACACCGAGCATCACCCCGACGCCGAGCGATACGCCCACGCCTACCGCCACGCCGACGGCCACCGATACGCCCGGCCCCACGCCGACGGCTTCCAATACGCCGCTGCCGCCGACGCCGACGGCCATCCTGCCGCCGCGCGCCACGCAGGAAGGGCTGCCGCCGCCGAAACCGGCGGGATAAGCTGTAGTTTTTCTGTAGAGACACGGTACAGCGTGTTTTTATAGTTTACCATTTTGAACAGGTGTTTGGACGTTGTTGGCGCGAAAGGGCTGACCAATGAAACTGTCCACGAATGATCTTGTTCTTGCTCCTGATGCAGTTGTTGATCTGCACACCCATACCGTTTACAGTGACGGCACCTGGCTTCCTGACCAACTCATCGCATATGCGGCCAGTGAGCAGTTTGGGTTAATCGCCATATCCGATCATGATCGCGTGGATACGCTGGTATCGCTCCAACAGCTTGCGCTGGAAAAGCAGTACCCGGTGCTGGTGGCAGTGGAGATGAGCGCGAACTGGAAGGGCGAGCCGGTTGACGTGCTGTGTTATGGCTTTGACCCTGAAAACAATGCTCTGAATGATCTGGCACAGGATGTGGCGCACCGCCAGCGCGAGAACACCCTGGAAGTTTACGAGAACCTGCGCCGGAAAGGTTATGCTTTTTCGGAAGCAGAGCTTCCCGACGAAATCGCGGCCATCTTGGACATGCCGAGTTCAGGACACCCTTTCGCGCTGGTCGCGCTCTTAACAAAACATGGTTATGGCGGCGATGTTTCGCCGGGCAAAATCCTAAAGGAAGCCGGCTGTGAGTATGCCACTACCGGCATCGCGTCTGTTGTGGACGCGGCTCACAGAAGCGGGGCCGCAGCACTGATCGCCCACCCCGGACGCAGCGGCGGGTTTCTGTGTTTTGATGCTGATCTGCTGGATGAACTGCGCCGCGAAGTGCCGATAGATGGTCTTGAGGTTTATTATCCCCTCCACGCCCCGGAACAGGTTGAAATGTATCAGGCATATGCCCAGAAACACGGCCTGCTGACCAGCTCCGGTTCGGACTCGCACGGCCTCGATAAAAAGCCCATCCCGTATCGGGCGCAGTTGAGCCGCAGCCTCCTGGAACAAGTGGGTATTCAGGTGGCTTGATCCTGTACAAAGCAGGGCTTGTTTGAAGTGAAGGCAAATGAATCAGAAAGGACGCATGATGGAATTTACGCTGTCACTGCCGGATTGGGCAGTCGAGGAAAACCGCCGCCTGCCGGAATATCTGCCCACGTTGGAAGAGCGTATGGCGGCGGTCGTCCGATTTTCGCGCCTGAATTTTGAAAATCGCACCGGCGGCCCGTTCGCCGCCGGGGTGTTCGAGCGCGACACGGGCAGGCCGGTCGTGATCGGCGTCAACCGGGTGATGGCGCATAACTGTTCCTCCGCCCACGCCGAAGTGATGACGCTTTCGCTGGCTCAAAAAATTCTGGGGACGTGGGATTTAGGCGCGCCGGGGCTTCCTGCTCACCAATTGGTCGTCAACTGGCGGCCCTGCGCTATGTGTTATGGCGCGACGTTATGGTCGGGCGTGCGCTCGCTGGTGATCGCCGGCAGCGGCCCGGAACTGGAGCAGATCACCGGCTTTGACGAAGGGCCGATTCATCCCGAATGGGACAAGGAACTGGCGAAACGCGGCATCGAACTGGTCAACAATGTCTTAACCGATGAGGCGCTGAAGGTCTACCGGGACTTCGCCGCCAGCGGCAGTTTTGTCTACAACCCGCGCCAGGGAGAAGGGTAAATGCTGAGTGCCGGGTACTGAGTGCTGAGTGAAAGCATCGCGGTATAATGCGGGTAGAACATGAGGTAGTGAGGTAAATGATATGGCGCTGCCGACGGAAAAAACCTACACGGTGGATGAATTTGAGGACTTCATCGCCAGGCCGGAAAACCGCGACCGCCACTTTGAACTGATTGACGGCGCGATTGTGAAGAAAGCAATGCCCACCGAAGAACATGCCCTGCTTGTTAACATGATTCTTTATCATCTGACGGATTATGCTCTGAAACATGGCATCGGTATGCCCGGCCCTGAAAGCCGCTTTCGCGTGCCGGGTAATCTGCGTAATACGCGCCAGCCGGATGCGTCCATGATTATTGACCCGGATGTGCCGATCACCATCAAAGGGGCTGCCCCGCGCGCGCCGGACGTGATTGTCGAGGTGCGGTCGCCGGACGAAAACTACGACGACCTGCGCGAGAAAGCCCGCTGGTATGTATCCAACGGCGTGCGGCTGGTGTGGCTGGTGTTCCCGCGCCCGAAGATCGTGGAAGTCTACCGTCCCAATGTGCCGTCTGAAATCCTGACCATCGAAGATATGATTGAAGGCTACGATGTGCTGCCCGGTTTTTCGCTGCCGGCGTCGAGCCTGTTTATCACCAAACGAAGCGGTTAAAATGGCTGTATTGATTGACCTCAGCCATACGGTTGAAGACGGCCTCATCACCTACAAAGGGCTGCCCGCGCCCATCATCTGCGATTACCTCAGCCGCGAGGCATCGCGCGCCCACTATGCCGAAGGCACAGAATTTCACATCGGCAAAATCGAAATGGTCGCCAACACCGGCACGTACCTGGACTCGCCGTTTCATCGTTATGCCGACGGCGACGACCTTTCCGAACTGCGGCTGGAAAACCTGGCGCACCTGGACGGCCTGCTGGTGCGCGTGCCGCCCGATCATGGGCGGGCGATTGACGCGGACTGCTTTTCCGGGCTGGATGTGCGCGGCAAAGCGGTGCTGGTGCAAACTGGCTGGTCGCGCCACTGGAAGACCGACCGGTATTTTGAAGGCCACAGCTACCTGACCGAAGCCGCCGCCAGCGCGCTTAAAGCCGGCGGCGCGGCGCTGGTGGGCATTGACTCCTACAACATTGACGATACGGCAGATGGCCGCCGCCCGGTTCACAGCATTCTGCTGCGCGAAGGCATCCTGATCGTCGAGCATATGTGTAATCTGGAAGCCATCCCTGACGGCGCGCCGTTTAAGTTTTACGCCGTGCCGGTGAAGGTCAAAAACTTCGGCACATTCCCGGTGCGCGCCTTCGCGCTGGCGGAGTAGCCCCTGCCTTTTGCGGCATTTTTCAGATAGAATTAAACATAATTCGACCTTGTAGGGGAGGGTTTGAAACCCTCCCCTATGGATTTTGGAGCGCGGTTTTACGATATGGCCTCTCGCAAAAACACCTACTATCTGCTCAGCCTCGGCTGCTCGAAAAACACGGTGGACTCGGAAAGCATCGCGCAGGTACTCGGCCAGAATGGAATGCGCGGCGTGGGCGACCCCGACCGGGCCGAAGTGCTGATCGTCAACACCTGCGGTTTTATTGATGCCGCCAGACAGGAATCCATCAATGCCCTGCGCGACTTGGCCGGCAGCAAACGCAAAAATCAGATGGTGATCGCAGCAGGCTGCCTGTCGCAGCGGTACGGCGCGAATCTGGTACAGGAAGTGCCGGGGCTGGACGGCGTGATCGGCACGCGCCGCTGGATGGACATTTTCGACCTCATCAGCCGCCTGCGTGACCGCAAACATCCTGAACCGCTCTACCACCTGCCGACCGATGCCGGCGTAGTTGGCCTGGACGAACGCGGCGTACTGCGCGCCAGCGTAGAGGGCGCCAGCGCCTACCTCAAAATCGCCGACGGCTGCCGCCGCCCGTGCGCCTTCTGCGCCATCCCAAAGATTAAAGGCACTGCCGTCAGCCGCCCGGTCGAGTCCATTGTGCAGGAAGCGGTGAGTTTGCAGAAGATGGGCGTCAAGGAACTGATTTTGATCGCCCAGGACACCACCGATTACGGTTACGACCTGGGACTGAAAGATGGTCTGGCGCATCTGCTGGACAAAATCGTGCAGGCCGCGCCGGACATCCCCTGGATTCGCGTCATGTATGCCTACCCCGGTTATATCACGCCGCGCCTGATGGAAACGATGGCGAAACACCGGCAGATTTTGCCGTACCTGGATATGCCGCTCCAGCACGGCCACCGCGAAACGCTCAAACGCATGAAGCGCCCGGCCAAAATTGAGTGGGTGTACGAAACGGTCGGCAAGCTGCGCGAGATGATGCCCAGCCTGTGCGTGCGGACGACCTTCATCGTCGGCTATCCCGGCGAAACCGAAGCCGAATTTGAAGGGCTGATGAGTTTCGTGCGCGATTTGCAGTTCGACCGCGTGGGGGCTTTTCAGTATTCGTATGAAATCGGCACGCCCAGTGCCGCCCTGCCCGGCCATGTGGATGATGCCGTAAAACAGCGCCGCTACGAACGGCTGATGGAACTGCAACAGGGCATCAGCCTGGCGAAAAATCAGGCCTTCGTCGGCCAGACGCTGGAGGTGCTGGTTGAAGGTTTTGGCGCCGGCGAGGACGAAAACGGCCAGCCGACCGGCGACCTCATCAGCCTGGGGCGCAGCTACCGCGACGCGCCGGAGATTGACGGTTACGTGTTGGTGGAAGGCGAACTGCCGGTCGGGGAAATCGTGCCGGTGCGTATCACCGGGGCGACCACCTATGACCTGATCGCCGCGCCGGACACACGCGCGCCGGTGGTCATCCAGCCGGGCGTGGTCTACGGCGAAGGGCTGACTCTGCTGTCCTGATGCCTGAACCGGGCTGCCAGGTCGCGTTCAAAACAAAGTAAAGGTACGGTGATTGCTAGTCCCCTCCCCCTGCCCCCTCCCTAAATCTTGGAGAGGGGGTTAAAAACGGGTCATAACAGGCTTCTAAGTCCCATCCCTACAAAGTGGCGACCCGAACGGGGACACATGCCCTCTGAGGGGAGGGGATATAGGGGTGGGGAAGGTTCACAACGGAACGAGCAATCAAGGTAAAGGTATATCGGAGCAGTTTAAACCTTAAAATAGGTTCAACCGTCAAGCTGGGTTGATCGGCTTGTATTATGACTTCGCCCGTTCAAACCAAACCTGTTCATCGTCTTGCCAGATGGTGGGATAATCTTGTCCGGCCCGCGCCTGGCACGCCCACCGGAGTGGAGCAGCAGTCCCGGGTATTGACCGGCCTGCTGCTGGCGCTGACCGGCATTTTTGCGGCCTGCGTGCCGGTGCTGCTGGTGGTCAACCAGAATGCATCCTGGCGGGCATCCGACGCGGCCTTCACGGGACTGACCGTAATAGTCTTGCTGGCGTTGACGCGGCTGAGTCGTGCTGGGCGCTGCCGGCTGGCTGCCGGGCTGCTGATCGCTTTTGGCTGGGCAGCGATTTTTACTCAGGCCATCATCGTTTCGCAGCGCGCCGGGAATATAAATGTTCTCGATTATCTGGTGGTGGCCTGGGTATTTGCCAGCCTGTTTTTTGACCTGCGGACGGCGGCGGCGCTGCTGGCCGCGCAGATGATCGGGATGCTGCTGCTGCTGTTCGTACCGGGCATAACTTTTAAGCTGCTGCTGTCTCCGCTCCAGTTTAACCTGGTCGCCGGGACGACGTACCTGCTCGTCCGGCTGTATCATATCCGGCTGGAAAAATCCCGCCGCGAGGCGCTGCGCCAGAGCGAGGCCCGCTACCAGGAACTGGTCGAGTCCGCCCGTGACCTGGTATACACACTTTCCCGCGGTGGAGAGATCGTATCACTGAATCTGGTGGCTGAGGCATTGGGCGGGTGGTCGAAAGACGAAATGATCGGACGGCCATTCACCGATTTTATCCATCCTGATGATCTGCCGGCGGCCATGCTGGCGTTTGAGCAGCTTTTAGCTGGGAAAACGCCCGACCTGTTTCAGGTGCGCGTGCGGACGAAAGCCGGGGCTTATCTGTGGGCCGAGTTTAACGCCATGCCGCTTTTCCAGGACGGGGTGGTCGCGGGCGTCTTCGGCATTGGCCGGTTGATCGAGGAGCGCCGGCAGATGGAAGATGCCCTGCGCCGCAGCGAGGAACTCTACCGCACGCTGATTCATAACTTCCCTGATGGAATTGTTCTGCTGTTCGACCATGACCTGCGCTACCAGATCGTTGACGGCCAGGGTTTGCCGAATATCGGGCTGGCGCGGGATATGCTGGAAGGCAAAACCATCTGGGAAGCTGTGGAACCGGAGGTGGCCGAGCAGCTAGACCCGATGTATCGCGCGGCCCTGGCGGGGACGCCGCAGACATTTGACCTTGATTATGCTACGCGCTCGTACCGGATACAGGTCGTGCCGGTTAAAAATGACCGGGGTGAGGTAATCGCCGGGCTGGCCGTCGCCCAGGATACGACGCGGCAAAAGCAGGTTGAGGAGCGTCTCCGCGCCATCTTTGAATATTCGGCAGATGCCATTTTCATCATGGAGCCGGACAGCGGGCGCATCGTGGACTGCAACCCGGCGGCCTGCCAGATGAACGGTTATACCCGTGAAGAATTGATCGGGCAGCCGATCAGTATGGTTAACGCGACCGGCGAGACAGCTACCCTTGCGAATATCGAGAAGGCGCGGAAGTTTGGCTCGTACCGGTTTGAATTCCTGCACCGCCGCAAAGACGGCACGATTTTCCCCATCGAGGTGATGAACACAGTATTAAATGTGGGCGGAAAGGAATTGCTGTTGGGCATTGACCGGGACATCACAGAGCGCAAACAGGCCGAAGCCGCCCTGCGCCGCAGCGAAGAACGCTATCGCACACTGGTGCAGAACTTCCCCAACGGCATGGTGGCATTGTTTGACCACGACCTGCGATATACGGTGGTCGGCGGACAGGGCCTGGCGCAGGTGGGATTAAACGAACAGACCTTTGAGGGCAAACGGCTGCGCGATATTTTCCCGCCGGAGATTTACGAGCGTGACGAACCGGTGCTGCGGGCCGCCCTGGCCGGCGAAACCACCATCGTAGAGGTCGAGTATGACGAACGCTGTTATGTTGTCCATACACTGCCGGTGCGCGACGAAAACGGCCAGGTGATCGGCGGCATGGTGATGGCCCAGGACGTGACCGAAACCAGACAGATGCAGGAAAAACAGCTTAAACTGGCGGTGGAGCGCGAGCGGCTGGCGCTGGTTAACCAGTTCGTACAGGCGATTTCCCACGACTTCCGCACGTCGCTGTCGGTCATTGAAACCTCGCGCTATCTCATCGAGCGGTCGCTGGAACCCGGTATGCTCCAGCGGGTGCAGCGAAAGATGCACAACATCCAGGAGCAGATCACCCGCATCAGCGACCAGCTTGATAACCTGAGCATGATCGCCGGCATGGTGACGGCAAAACGCGGCCTGTGCGATCTCAATGAAATCATTGGCGAGCTGGTGAACGAACAAACGCCGCTGGCCGAACGCAAACACCTGAGCCTGACTTTTGACCCCGCCGCCGATTTATCGCCGATCACCGCCGACGGCCAGGCGCTGCATCAGGCAGTCAGGCATCTGCTAGTGAACGCCATCAACTACACGCCGCAAGGCGGGAGCGTGGCCGTCAAAACCGCGCCATTTGATGGCAAGGCGATGATCGAGATCAGCGATACCGGAATCGGGATCAGTGCCGACGACCTGCCGCGTGTATTCGACCTGTTTTACCGCGCTGATCCGGCCAGAGGGACGGCTTCCGGCGGGGTTGGCATCGGGCTGACTATCGTTAAACTGGTAGTGGAATCGCACGGCGGGCAGGTCACGGTGGAAAGCCAGCCGGACGCGGGCGCGACCTTCCGCATCACCCTGCCGCTGAACGTTTAATACCCGCCGCCAGCCCGTCTCCGAGGGCCTCAGGCGTTATCCTCGGTGAATATTACCGGCTCATCTCGCTGCGCCGGGTCGGCTGCCGGTCGGGATAAGCGTTTTTCGACCGGCTGGTCGCGCCGGATGGCGAAATGATCCAGGTCGCGGGCGACGAACGTATTGGGGAAAATCTGCCGCGCCTCTTCGATGACATCGCGTTCGCGGTAGCGGCGGGAAATGTGCGTCAGCAGCAGGGTTTTGACGCCGGTTTCCAGCGCCAGCGCCGCCGCTTGGCGGGCGGTCAGGTGGCCGAAGTCGTGGGCGGTGTCGGCATCGGCCTGTAAAAACGTGGCCTCGATCACCAGCGCATCGGCCTCGGCCACGTAATCGCGGATATTGTCGGTGCGGGCGATGTCTCCGATATGCACCAGTTTGACGCCGCGCAGCGTTTCCCCCAACACCATATCCGGGCCGACGCGGCGGCCATCGGTCAGGGTGATGGTTTCGCCGCGCACGAGCTGGCTGCGCTCCGGGCCGGCAGGCACGCCCAACGCCTCGGCCTTTTCGGCTAGGAAGGGCCGCCGGGACTTTTCCTGAAAGATAAAACCGAAGTTGCCGCTGCCCCGGTGCGTAACCGGAAAGGCGCTGACCGAAAAATCGCGGGCGTCCAGCAGCAAACCCGGTTGGATGTCCATCAGGTGAATTTTCATCGGCAGGCGGTCGTAATCCAGCACGACGCCGTACAGCAGCGCCTGCACCCGGTCGAGGGTGTTTTTGCCGCCCCAGATTTCGATTTCTTCGATGCTTTCCCAATGGGCGAAGGTGGATACCAGCCCGCCCAGGCCCAGGATATGGTCGAGGTGAGCGTGCGTGAGCAGGATGCGGTTGAGGCGTTTAAAGCCCACGCCGCTGCGGAGAATCTGCCGCTGCGTGCCTTCGCCGCAGTCTACCAGAAACCGGTATTCACCGGCCAGGACGATCTGGGCGGGCATTCCGCGATGGATGGACGGCGCGGAGGCCGATGTGCCGAGAAAGACGATTTCAAACATATTCAGGCTACCTGCGCGCCACCGAAATTTGCCCCACGAACAGGCGCGTACCGCGCTGCTGCTCGTCGTCCAGCACGCCCATACGCACGTTGTTGGTAGCATCATACGCGCCGATGGAGATATTGTAAATACCGCCCGGTATGGAGGCCGGGAGCGGCACAAACGTGACCTGAATCAACACGTCGCGGTTGCGCAGCGAGCCGACGTTGACGCTAATGGTATCGGTCTGGGCGGCTATCGAAGCCGGGTCAGACAGCACATGAGTGAACAGGCGCAAATTGGGTGGAATCGGGCCATCCGCGCGCCAATAGGTGATGAAGGTGAGTATGCCCCCCGGCACGTACATCTCGGTCGGCTCGCGCTCGTAACCCAGGAAGGTGATGTTGCCGCCAAAACGAATCGGCGCGGTTGCCGCGCCGGAAGCCCCCGGCGCTTCTGGCGCATAACCGACCGGGGCGGTGGTGATAAAGCGCCCGATGGTATCGGCCAGCTCGCGCTCGACGTTAATTTCGACAACCGCGCTGGCCGGTAAACCGGGCTGGTCAAGCAAAATGCCGCGTTCAATCCAGCGCCGCAGGTATGGATGCATCCCATGAAGCATCTGCGCGTCGGCAAAAACAATCTGCTGGCGCGCGCCGCCGTCCATCAGCACTAGGCCGGTTCCGCAGTCGGCGTAACGCAGCGGGGCCTGCTTGCGGTTCATCATCAGCAGCAGCAGATCGGTGCTGCCCAGCCCGCGCCCCGAGGCCGGAGCGGGCGTGTCGCAGATGAGCGTGGGCAGATCATCCGCCGTTGTATCCAGGTAGCGGGCTAACTGACCGATGCGGCTGTGATAAACCGTCTGAACTGCTTCCAGGTTCGGCCAGAACTGGAACAGGTCACGCCCTACCCAGAATAGGTTAAAAGCCAGCAGCGCCAGCAGCCCGGCGGCCATCAGGCGGCGGCTGGCCGCTGGCAGGCTGTGATAAAGTGTGCTGACGCCCAGGCCGAAAAAAAGCGCCAGCAGCGGCAGCAGGCCGGTCATGGCCTGGAAATCGGGCGTGTTAAGCGATAGGATGGCTGCCGGGGACAGGACGAGCGTGAAGATGACCGGCAGAAAATAACGCGGCTGCCGCCCGTTCCGCAGTGCCGCCAACAGGCCGACCAGCAGCAGCGCGCCGCTGACCAGATCGAACAGCGGGCGATTGGGTAGATTATGCGCCGGATCAGAGTCGCCGCTAAAAAACAGCCCACCCAGGCTTTCGCCGATGGCGCGCAGGGGCGGATTTTGCGGGATGGTATAATCGCCCAGCAGCCGCCCCGCCCCGCTGAGCTGCGGCAGGCGCAGGCTGGAAATGAGGTACGGGGTGGCGAAAATAATCATCACCAGCAGACCGAACCCCAGATACCCCAGGGCGCGCCGCGATACCCGCCGCCGCGCGCGAACCATATAGACGATAAACGCCATGCTCGCCAGGACGAGCAGGAAGTGAACCGGATGGACGTAAAACCCCAGGCCGAGCAGCAGCCCCAGGGCGGCGAAAGGGGTGGTGGCGGGCGGGCGTGGGCGACCGTGCCGGAACATGCCAAAAACCCGCGCCAGCGTCAGCAGAATGCCCGTCGCCAGCAGCGGCAGCAGTATTTCCCGCCCGATGCTGCGCCCCAGCAGGGTCGTCCACAGGTTGACGACCAGCAGCGCCAGCGCCGCCACGCCGGCCAGCGGGCCAAACAAGCGAGCCGCCAGCGCATAGAGCAGCGCCAGCGTCAGCAGGCTGACCCAGACCGAGACGATCTGATAACCGAGCAGTCCCCTGCCGGTGAAGCTGGTGATGGCGGCCAGCAGGATATGGTACAGACCTTCGCGCCCCTCGCCATCGCCCAGGTCATAAAAAACTTCGATGATCCCCTGGCGGACGGTTTCGGCCACGCGGATGTCGGTGATTTCTTCGTCGTGCAGCCCCGGCGGCAGGGCGGATAAAGTCCACATCCGCAGGACGGCGGCCAGCAGCAGCAGGCCTACCGCCAGAGCATAACTGGTGCGGCTCGACAACCATAGCCCCCTTTGGGAAATGCTAAGTCCTGTGCATTCCGCATGAAGTCGGCGCTAAAATTCACAGGTTTTATTCTCAGCAGCAAGATCATTGCCGGCATCACATTCACTGTACGCCCCCCAACCGGACGGCGGCAAAACGCCGTGCCGCCTGGATGCCTCTGCCTGTCCCCGGAACGGATTAGAGCGCGGTCGCCCAGGCGGTGAAAGCGAGGACGGCTACCCCCAGGGCGACATTCAGCCATGTCAGCCGGATTTCCCGGCGGCGCAGCCGTTCCCACTCCGCCGGGTCGCCTTTGCCGCGTTCCAGCAGCAGGGTCGCACGTTCCAGCGCCGGGGTTACGACGTATTGTAACACCACGCCGCCGATCACCATACCGGCGACGGCAATATGTTTGAACAGAATCGCCCGGCTCCAGTCATTGTTGAATTGCAGCAGGCCGTCGTAGTTCGGGTCGCCGGACATCTGAACCAGGCCGGTGATAACCAGCACCACCAGGCTGAAGTTGCTGAGCGGGACGAAACGGCGGCGCAGCCGGGTGAGCAGCGTCAGCAGCGTGGTATCCCGTTCCAGGACGCGGCGCGCCTCCGGCCAGACCAGCACAACCAGAATGACCAACCCGCCAATCCAGACAACGGTAGCGAGCAGGTGGAAAAAATAACTAATCGCAAGGATCAACGGTGACAAGGCCAAGCGCCTCCGGGCTGTCGGGCTGCCGGGCCGGGATAACCCGGCTGCCGCAGTATTTTGCCATGTTTGCCAGGTCAAGGAAAGCCTGGCGGGTATAACCTTCCGGCGTGGTGATCGCCCACCAGTATTCCTCCCGGTCAGGCGTCCAGGATGGGTCGGCCAGGTAGATGGTGGTCATCAGCCCCATCCAGGGCCGCCAGTGTTCGGCGGCGTAGCGGTAGGCATCCACCAGATAACGCGCCTGGGTGGCTTCGTCCACCGCGTACCAGGCGTAGCTGGCGTCAATGCCGGGGTTGCTGTGCCAGCCCATCTCTAAAATCGCCATCTGGCGGGCGGCGTCGCCGTTGGCAACCATGATTTTTCGCAGGTCTTCCACCCGGCGGAAGGTAAAAAACCGCTGGCTGCCGCGCGCCACCGCTTCATCCGGGCTGACTTGTGGGGGATTATTGTAGCCCGGCGCGTTGACGCCCACCACATCTATATGACGCTGAAACCCCGCGTCGTATAGGGCTTGCAGGTAAACATCATCCGGGATGGCGGTCTGGTCATACGTGCCGGTGGGCGCCAAACCCGCCGAAATGATGATGGCGGCGGGGTCGGCGGCGCGCACGGCCTGGCCGCACGCACGCAACAGTTGTGCATACGCGGCGGGATCGGGCGGGCGGCTGCCCCACTCGCGGGAAAGATTCGGCTCGTTCCAAATTTGATAGGCGGCGATACGCCCCCGGTAGCGCGCCGCCACCGCGCCGCAAAAGGCCGCCCAGTTATCCAGGTCGTCGGGCGGGGCATCCACAAAATTAACGTCCTTATGGCCTTGCAGGCTGGGATGCGCCCAGTCCGGCGCGTCGCTCAAACGGGCGACCAGCTTCAGCCCTTTCTGGCCGGTTTCGTCCACGATTTCATCGGCGCGGGCGAAGTCCCACTGGCCGGGCTGCGGCTGGATGTCCTCCCAAGCGAACACCTGTTTAACATGGCTGAAAACCATCAACCGCGCCCAATCCAGGTGAATCGAGGCGCGCGTTTTATCCCACCACAGAAAAACATGGATGCCGTAGGTCAGAGACGTAAAGGGCGGGTTGGTGACGGCAGCGGCCTGGAAGGGGTCATAGAGACTGAAGCGGGCGATAAGCGCCACAAAAAACAGGGTCAGGCCAACCCCTGTAAGGCCGGCCCTGACCCTGAAGGTTTGAGAGAACCGCCGCCGGGTTATCGTTGTTGATTCCATTCGATGAGTGCGTCGTAAACCGGGCGGAACTGCCAGTCTTTGCCGATAATGGAGTACGGAACGTTATCGTTGTTGGTGTCCCAACCGGCCTGCGGGCCGTAGTTAAGATTCCACAGGAAGGCCAGCCACACGATGTCCCATTCACCCATCAACCGGATGGCCTGAATCGTCCATTCTTTCTGTTCGTCCAGGGTATTGTCGTTGGCGAACTCGAAACCGGGGGGATAACCGCCCAGGTCTTCGGTGGAGGCCCAGCCGAACTCGGTCACGCATAACTTTTGATCGCCCCCGGCCACCTGGATTTTGTTGGCATAGGTACGCAGGGTGCTGTAAAAGCTCCAGCTGTGGTGCGGGTTATCGAACGGTCCCCGGAAGCTGGCGCTGGCGTCGGGCGGCACGCTGTCCCAGGGGACGCTGGGGCCGATGTTATAACCGTTGTGGTGCGCGCCCACGCAGTCGGCATAGTTCAGCAGCCCGGCGTTAATCATCTGCGTCATGTAATCAAAATCGTCAATGGCGCTCACGCGGCCATCTGGCTCCGTCCAGCCGCCGGTCGGTGAGAGCGCGCCGCTGATGACGATGATGCCGGGATCAATGGCTTTAACCGCCGTATAGGTATCGCGCAGCAGCGCCACGTAGTTGGCGGCGCTCAGCCCGCCGGTGGAAGTCCACTCGCGGTCGAGATTTTGCTCGTTCCAGACTTCGATGGCGTGTACCTGGTTGGGGTAACGCTTCAGGATTTCGGTCACGAAGTTGACGTAATCGGCATTGCTGGCGGGCGGGCCGTGTTTCTGCACGTTGACGCCCGGCTCGCGCGCCCAGTCCGGGGCGGTGACGATGGACATCATGGTTTTAAGGCCGAACCTGGCGGCAGAAGGCATCACCAGATCGAGTTTTGACCAATCCCACTGGTCGCGGGCGGGCTGTACGTCTTCCCAGCGCACCTGCTGTTTGAACCACTCCATGCCGAGTTTCTGGCCGACCTCACGCATCCAGCCGTCCTGGTTGTCAGGGTTCATGTCCAGACTGTACTGCACCTGAATACCGACTTGATAACGGCGGTCGTCAATCGGCAGCGGCGTGGGGGTGGGCCTGGCCGGCTCCGGCGCGACGGTTGCCTGCTGTGCCGCGCTGACCGCGGCCTGAGCGATTTCGGTCGCGGGCGGCGGCTGCGGCGTGGCGCTGGGGACGGACGCGGCAATCTGTAGGGTGGGAATAGCCGTCGGGACGACTGCCGCCGCGCCGGTGGTGGGCGTATATAACGCCACCTGGCGCTGGTTGGGGTTGGCGGCGTCCTGGTTCAGCGAGCCGTAAGCCGTGTAGATGGCGACGAAGGTGCAGGCTCCCATGATGACGGTGATGGCCGTCCACACCAGGGCAAAATCCCGAATTTGCCGCCGCCGCCGGATGACAGATTGTGAGGACATCTTCCGCTCCTCTTGTTTATCGTGCGTTATAAGGGGGCGCGTCCCCTTAGAACCTATCCATAAACCGATTGATCTGATAGCAGAACCGTGGGCTTAAGCCCCCTGTCTGGTGGGTTTACGGATAAACTCTTATCATTACATCACAGACGGCGGCCTTTAACCGTATGGCCGGCCGCCGCCTTGTAAACGTTTACCGTGCGGACGCCATCGCGTCGCAGGCCGGGCAGACGCCGCCGGGCCGAATCATGGCGTAACCGGCCTGGGGGTCAGAGCCGTAGGACGAAAAGTCTACGTTCCAGACGATCATCAGCCGCACCTTGCCGCTTTGCGAGGCCAGCGCCGCCGCTTCGGCCAGCCAGGCAGCCTGCTGGCCGACGGTGACATTTTGCGCCCAGGCGAAAAATTCCGGCAGCGGGCCAAGCCCTTCCGGCGTCAGATACCCCAGTTCGGTGAAGCAGATGGGCTTCTGACCGCCGATGAGGCTCCAGTAGGTATCCACCATGCCCCAGAAGTAGCGTGTGTAGTAGCCGTCGCGCGGGTCGCCGCTGCGCTGGCTGGGGCCAACGATGCCTTCGTTGTAGTGCGCGCCCAGGCAGTCCATGTAGTTCAGGCCGCCGGCAGCCACCATGTCGCGGATGAAGCGGTCGTCGTTGACGACCTGGCCGGGATAAGCGGCCTCGGCGCCGGTGGGGGCGGGCGCGCCGCTGATGACCAGAACGCTGCCGTTGGCGGCCTTGATGGCCTGGTACGCCTGCCGCATCATGTCGGCGAAGGTCGCGCCGCTGATCTGGCCGGTCGGCCATTCGCGGTCAATGTTGGGTTCGTTCCATACTTCAATCGCGTCCGGGCCAAGCGCGGCCACGCCGCCCAGGAACGAAGCGAATTCCTGAATATAACCCTGCCCACCGCCCGCCAGTTCGCCGGGGTTGCCGACCAGCGCCAGCAGGATTTTGAAGCCCCGCGCCCGCGCCGCGTTGATATGTTCGGTGGCGACGGCGGGAGACATACCGCCGGAATAACGAATCTGGATTTTCATCCAGTTCATGCCGGCGCGGCGCATGGCGGCGGCGGCGGCTTCGCTGCTGGTGCTGGTGACGTGACCGCCGTACTCAAAGCTGCCGGCCACGATGCTGCCCGCGCCCGGTGCGACGGCTGCCGCAGCAGGAGCAGGGTTTGCGGGCGCCTGCACGGGGGGCGGCGGTGAGGTGGGCGTCGGCTCCGGCGTGGGCGTGGCGGTCGGCAGCGGGGTGGGCGTCGGCGTCGGGTTAAAGAGCGCCACTGCCGCGCCGCTGCGGGGTTTTTCGCCATCCGCCCCGACGACAGCCACGTTAATGGCGTAATTGCCTTCCGGCGCTTCCAGCGTAGTCACCAGGTCTTCGCCCAGGCCGGTAGTGATTTCAGTCAGCAGGCCGCCCGCGCTTTCGATGCGCCAGCGCAGGGCCAGTTCGGTCTGCGTGGGCGGCGTGGGCATTTGCAGTTTGTAGTTGAGGATGGCCGGGTAGATGCCATCGGCCACGCCGGCGGCCAGCAGGTCTTCAAAAGCCACCCCCGCCAGCCCAAACAGCGCGGTGCGATCCATGCGGAAGCGCAGCGCATCCGGTGTGGTCAGCCACACGCGGGCGACCGGTGTATCATCTTCGCCCAGGTAATCAATAAACGGCGATTGTACGACCGTATCCATGCCCGAAACGGCTTTGTAACCGTCCAGGCTGGCGCGAATTTCCGTGCCAGGGACAATCGTCCCGGCTTCGCTGGTTTCGGCTTGGATTGCGACGCTGCCCAGGGCGGCCAGCGCGTCCTGGTAGCTGGCGGTCGTTAGCTGGTCTTCGACCTTACGCACCGACAGTGCGGACAGGCCGAGCAGGATTTTATAGCGGCTGGTTTCGCCGACGGCCCAGCGCAGCATGGCTTCCACCGGGCGGTCAGCGCCGGGGGCGAAAGCCTCCGGGTTCAAACTCAGGTTGATGTGCAGGTAGTCGGCAGCCGCGCCGATGGCGCGCCAGTCATAAGCGCCGGTGTCCCACACGCCGCTGGTGTTAACGGCTGTTGGAACGGTGACGCCCAGCAGAAGCCCCTGCTGGTGGAGGCGTTCGCCCAATTCGCGGATGAAGGCGCTGAATGCCTCGCGGGAAGCAGCGGGCAGGTCACGGTAATCAATCACCACTCCGGCGAAACCGCCGCTGCCGGCAAAAGCGGCCAGCTGGCCGACATGCTCGCTGCGTAGGGCGCGGCTGCCCAGGATGGCCGTTACCGTATCAATATCCAGGGCGCGCGGGTCGGCATAGTTGCGGATGACCGGCATCACCAGATAACCCCGGTTCAGCTCGAAACCGGCGGCCAGGCTGCCGGTGAGTTTGCCCTCGATGGTGGGCTGCAAGCCGCCCGGCGCGACGATGGTCGCCAGCTGCCCAGCTTCCGGCGAAAGCACCTGGGTGGCATCCACCGCCACCAGCACGGTCGGCTGTTCCAGCAGTCTGGCCTGGAACAGCGCCAGTTTGTCCGGCACTTCCCGGACGGCAGCCGTCAACTGGCCGGCTGCAACCGCATGAGATGGCACGAACTGCCACAGACCGCTGGCTTCGTCCCAGCCATACAGGTCGAGCATGTCGGCGCTGCCGCCGGCGGTTGGTGGTATGGCGACGGTCATCGTTACCGAAGCGGGCGCCCTGCCGGTGGTCTGGACATCATAAATCGAGCCTTGCAGCGCCAGGTGAACGGGCGCTGCTGCCAACGCCACCGCGTTTTCCGGCGCGTTACTTGCCGCCGCTTCCAGCGCAACGCCAAAATCTGTGCCGGGGTCGGCGGGGTCTACCAGCACGGTCAGGCCGCCGTCTTCCGAGCGAACGGCATTGTTTTCCGCGCTTAACATGGCGTACTGCACGCCGAACAGCCGGTTATACAGGTCAATCGGCGGCAGAAACAGCCCGACCACCACCAGCACACCGACCAGAAACAGCGTGATGAGCGCGGGCAGCCAGCAGCCGCATCCACAGCCGCTGCGCTGCGCGGGCGGTGGTTCTGCCTCGCGGCGGAAAGGGCTGAAGGGCTGGGTATCTTCCTGGACGAACACTTCTTCGGATGTTTCAGACATTCTGAATACCTGTCATCAAAATAAACAGCCCATCCCCCCGCTCAACTGCTGGCCGGCAAAGGGATGGGAGCGTCGAAAAGGAAACCTAACGTGCGCCGGCCAGCGCATCGCAAGCCGGGCAGGAGCCGTCAGGCCGAATCATGGCGTAACCGGCCATCGGGTCGGCGCCGTAGTTGGTGAAGTCCACGTTCCACACGATGATAAGGCGCACTTTGCCGCTGCTGCGCGCCAGCGAAACAGCCTCGGCCAACCAGGCCGCCTGCTGGGCAACGCTGACGTTAGCCGCCCAGGCAAAATGGTCAGGCAGGCCGCCGAAGCCTTCCGGCGAGAGATAACCGAGTTCGGTAAAACAGAGCGGTTTTGCGCCGCCGAAGGCATTGTAATAGGTGTTAACCATGCCCAGGAAGTAACGTGTATAGTGGCCGCTGTTGCCGCGCGGGTCGCCGCTGGTCTGGCTGGGCGGTACGATGCCTTCATTGTAATGCACGCCCACACAGTCCATGTATCTGGCCGCACCCGCCGCCGCCATCCCGGCCAGGAAAGGAGCGTCGTCGCAGCCGTTGGGCGAGCAGCCGCCAAAAAAGCCGGTAGGCGCGGGCGCGCCGCTGACGACCAGCGTATTCGGGTTGGCGGCTTTGATGGCGTTATAGGACTGACGCAGCAGTTCCGTATATTTAGCCGGGTCAATACTGCCCGCCGCCCATTCGCGGTCAATATTCTGCTCGTTCCAGATTTCGATGGCGTCCGCGCCCGCCGCCGCCGCGCCGGCCACAAAACTGGCGTAGCGTTCGATGTAATTGGGGTCGTTGACCGAACCGGCAGAGCCGACGACGCCGATCAGGATGCGAAAACCTTTGGCATGTGCATCGGTAATCATACCGGTAATCGAGCCTTCGCTGCCGCCCCATCGGTACTGCTTTTTAACCCAGGTCATGCCGGCACGGTTCATGGCGTTGATAGCCGCCGAGCCAAAACCGGAGACATGGCCGCCCACGCTAAAACCGCTGACCGGTGCGGTGTTCACGATTGGGGCATTTGGCGCGGGCGCAGCCGCAGCAGCCGCCGGAGCCGCCGCGCCGCCCTCAACCACCGGCAGGGTGGCGATCTGGGCCGCCGTGATGGTTAGATAAGCCGCCGAAATCCAGCCCGTGCCGCCTTCCGGCAGCGCCGCGCGCACCCAATTGCCATCGGCGCTGCGCCCCTGGACGCGCACTTCGGCCCGGTAGGCCAGCCGGCCCACTCGTTCGGCGCTGGCGCTGGGGCCACTGCGGACGTTCACGGCGGCGGTTGTTGAAGCCGGGATGCCGGAGCCAGCGGGGGCTGCCGGCGCGGACGGCTGCGCCGGGGCGTTGGAGGGCTGTGCCGGAGCCGGGCCGGTAAGCTGGGATGGCGAGTCCGCGCCCACGACCGGCAGCGCCTGAACCCGTTCGGGCGAAATGTCCAGGTAGGCGGCGGCCATCCACCACACTTCGCCGGAAGGCACGAGGCCGCGCACCCAGGTGGCAGAGCTGTCGCGCCCGTCAAGGCGCACCGTCGTGCCGGCGTCAACCGTTCCCATCAGCTTCCAGTGCGTACCGGGGCCGGCGCGCAGGTTCAAATTCTGAATCGCCTTGGCGGAAACGCCGCCCGCCTGCTGGGGCATGTCGGCCAGGGTTGAGCCGGTCATCAGCAGTAAAACCAGCAGCGAGCCGATCACAATCCATACACGTCGCATATTTTTGTCAACCCCTGAAAAAATCATCAATCGGATCGAATGACATAAAAACAGCGCAGGACAAAACCCATTACTGGTTGTTTTGTCTTTGCGCCCCCACATCGTCCTTGTCAGGTTAATTGGGCGGCATTTTAGCAAAAGCCATCCTGTTTGGCAAATGGCCGCCGGCATCCAGCGAACCGCGCGCTTCGGATTAATGGATAAACGGAAAAGAATGAGCCTGATAGACAGTGAGGCTTTAGCCCACTGACAACGGGCTGAAGCCCGCTGTCTAATTGGTTTATCCATAAGATAAATTCCACAAACCCGAATTTGGGGCGATAATAAAAATTGGTCGTTACCAAAGTGGCAGAAGTGAGCGTATTGGGGTAGTGTCTGGCGTGGTCGAAAAATCTGAGGGCAAGCCGGCCTGGAGTAGAACAGCAATAAAACACCGGCAAAAGCCGCCGACTTCATCATGTCCCGATCAGGGTAAGGAGAAAATAAATGTTACGACGTTTTGTAATCGCGCTGCTGACGTTGAGCGCCCTGCTGTTGAGCCTGGCGATCGCTCTGGCGCAGGCGCCCGGTATTGCCGGCACCAGCGTTCCCTGCGAGCAGATGAGTATTCTGACCGGTAATGAAATTTTGGTGGACATTGAGGGTTCGGTTCCTGTCGGTGCGCGCGGCATTAACTGCACGGTGAATGTTATCAATGCCGTTCCGGCAGAAGTCTATTTTGCCGGACGTTCTGGGGACAACCGCGAAGTCGGCACGCCGCGTCTCACCCGCCGCATCCCGCTGACTCCCGATCAATATGTGGATATTTACGATTCGGTAGACGTTTTCACCATTGGCAGCGGCGGCAAGGCCATCTACGGCTGGTTCACCGAGCCGGTGCGTGTCTGTTTTGGCGTGAGTTCTGAAGATGCTGCCAACGGCGTTCCGAATACGGCCAATCCGTTCGACCCGGCCAATGATTTTTATGTGATCTTCTCGGACGCCCGCTACTTCCAGGATGCTAAAGGGGTGGGCAACAACCAGCCATCCCGTAATGTCCAGGTTTTGAACATCGTGGCAGAAGGTCTGCCGCTGGATTATATCTGCGCGGATATTGATGTCCCTGGGACGGTCAGCCTGGTGAACGGCCTGAACCCGGCTGCGGAGCTGTCGAAAGAACAGCCGACCGCCGACCGCTGCACCTACCCCGGCCAGCCGAACTGCAAAGACTGATGCCGATCCTGAAGCGGCAGTGACCCGACGCCGGACTGTATCTCCGGCGTTTTTATTGCCCTGGGCAAATAATCGCCGATTGGGTAAACTGCTTGATCGGATTAAGATAAATTTCACAAATCCGAATTTCCGGCAAAGAATTGAGGAGCAATTGTTGTCAACGCAGTGGAATTGATTATAATGGGGTACTGTGGTACTGTTCAGCTTTGCCGAAGATGAGGCAGGCTGAATAGGCTTATAGAATAGAAACCTAAGGAAGTGAAGTCGTCATTCACCAATGCGCGCCGCCAAGTGGATTCCCTTGCGAGACGGCTGGTTTAGCGGTACGATTTTGGTGGAAGTTCCGTTGGTGGTGTAATGCCGCCTGGCTTCTTGGATGCAGGCTGCTCAACCGAGGGCCGAACCACAACGATTAACGACGGCATTATGCTTTGGAAGGAGTTTTGCCTATAAGCCCAGAGTCTTGACAAATTTCCATGTGGAATTTGCATATCCCATGGCAGCGTGTATAATAAGACGCTGGCAAAACCAATCAACTTCTAATGCACCAAGCACTTTTAAGGAGGAAACAAATGTCACGTCGTAGTTTAATTGTGCTGCTGCTCGTCGGCCTGTTTTTGACGGTCTCGGCAGTAGCCGCCCAGAATCCGGGCGAACTCAGCGTCCTCTGCACCCAGGTCGGCGTCAGAACCGGTAATGAAATTCTGGTTGACATCGAAGGCGCGACGGGCCGCGATGATGTTGCGGTCTCCTGCACCGTCAACGTCCTCAACGGCAATCCGGTTGATGATGGCGATAACCGCGAAGTCGGCACGCCGCGCACCGGCTACCGTGTTCCCCTGGTCCGCGATCAGTATCCCACTGTTTACGACTCGGTTGACGTCTATGTCGTGAAGGGCAATGGTCGTTCCATCTACGGTTGGTTCGTGAAACCCGTGCGCGTTTGCTTTGGCGTGGACGCCGCTGACGCCGCCGCGATGAACCCGGCCGACCCGTTTGATGAAGCCAACCCGCTGTTCGTGGTCTTCTCGGATGCGCGCTACTTCCAGGACGCCGAGGGCGTGGGCAACAACCAGCCGGCGCGTAACGTGACCGTCCTGAATGTTGTCCCCGAAGGCCTGGAACTGAGCTATGTCTGCGCCGACATTGACACCCCCGGTTCGGTCAGCCTGGTGAACAACCTGAACCCTGGCGTTAAGCTGGCCGTCCAGCCGGGTGCGGACCGCTGCCTGTATGCTGGTCAGGGAAGCTGCGAAGACTAATTCTGATACAGAATAGTCTACAACCAAACGCCAGAGTATGCCTCTGGCGTTTTTTATTTCCCCTGGGCAAGCCCATTGGCACGGACTACAATATCTGAAGATGGAGGAGCGAGCCGATGCCCGGATTTTACGCGACGATTGCGCGCTACTACGACGCTGAACACCAGGATAAAACCGACGACCTCGATCTGTACAGCGATCTGGCCGCCGAATATGGCGAGCCGATTCTGGAAGTCGCCTGCGGCACGGGCCGGGTGATGCTGCGGCTGGCGCGGGAGGGGTATCGCGTGCATGGCATTGACCAGGAGCCGGCCATGCTCGACCGCGCGCGCCGCAAGGCGGACATGCTGCCGGAGGACGTGCGGGATAAACTGCACTTTCATCAGGCCGACGTGTTGAAGTTCGAGACCGACATACGCTTCAAGCTGGTGCTGGTGACGTACAACGGCCTGCTGCATTTTTTAGACCAGGACGATCAACTGGCGCTGCTGCGCCGCCTGCGCCGCTGGATACAGGACGACGGCCTGCTGGTATGCGACCTGGTGAATCCGGGCGAGACGTTTGGGGCGCAGGATACCGACGCGCTGCTGCTGGAAAAAACCTTCATCGAGCTGGAAACCGGCCATCTGGTGATGCAGCATTCGGTCACCAGCCTTGACCGCACCGAACAACTACTGCGCGTGACCTGGATTTATGATGAAGTGACCGGCGACGGCACGGTCAAACGCACGTTTGCCCCGGTAGTTTTCCGCTTTATTTTTTACTCCGAGCTGCGCCTGCTGCTCAAACTGGCCGGTTTTGAGGTCGAATCGGTCTACGGCAGTACGGAATTTGAGCCGTATGAAGATGGCAGCAAGCGTATGATTGTATTCGCCAAACCCGCATGACTGATTTTCAGTTGATTAATCGCGGTCGGGGCGCGCGGCTGGCCGCCCTGATGCTGCTTCTGGCTGCCCTGCTGTTGGCGGCCTGCGCCGAGGTTTCCCCGACGCTGACGCCGACGGCTGCTCTTTCCGGCCCGACACTGGAACCCAGCCCGACTTTCATTCCCAACGCTCCGGCGGACGCGCCCGCCGCCCTCATTTACGAGGGGCAGAATAACCCGACGGCGGCGGCGCTGGCCCCTGGCGCGGCCATGCCGCCCCTGGTAGTCAGCCAATCGGCTTTTGGCGGCGCGGGGCAAACCGTCGAAATCACGGCCGAGGACGGCACGCTGCTGTTTGGCGACCTGTACGTGAACACGACCGTACTCGCGCCGGGCGTGCTGCTGCTGGCTGAGGAACGCTCCGCGTGGGGTGACTTTCCGGCGCTGCTGCATACGAACGGGCTGACGGTGCTGGTGATGGAAGTGCGCCCGGCGGCGGCGCTGGCGGATTTCCGCGTGATGTTACAGGCGCTCATCAACGGCGTGGCTGATCCGGCACGTATCGGCGTGGTGGGCGCGGGCCGGGGGGCGGACGTGGCGCTGCTGGGCTGTTCGGCTGACCTGTTGTGCGATGCGGCGGCGCTGCTCAGCCCATCAAATAACCCGGCGCTGCTGGAGGCCGTGCCGCGCTTTAACCCGCGCCCGCTGTTCCTGACCGCCAGCCAGGAGGACATCGAAGCGTTTTCGGCGGTTCAGGCCATTCAAGCTAGGGCGACCGGCGAAGTGCTGTTCCAGCCTTTTGAGCGGGCTGGCAGCGGCGCGGCGCTGCTGCAAAACCGCCCTGACCTGGGCAATTTGATCGCTGCCTGGCTGCAAATGAAGCTGGTATAAGGGGTTCGTCAAAGTAATTTCATGCGACGAACCGCCAGTTAAAGGGCGCACAGCCGTGCGCCCCTACACATTTTCCTCTGCGTCTTCGCCCCTTCGCGCCTTTGCGTTGAGCCTTTTCCGTGCGCGTGGCCGCCCCTACGCCCTTAATTTTGCAGACAGCTCGCGCTCGCAGGCTTTGACGATCTTCTGATGCACTTTCGCCACTTCGGTATCGGTCAGTGTGCGGTCGAAGGCCTGGTAGGTCAGGCTGTAGGCCAGGCTTTTGTGTCCCGCCGGGATAGGGTCGCCCCGGTATACATCGAACAGGCGAACGCCGCGCAGCAGGCTGCCGCCCGCCTTCCAGATGGCGGCTTCGACGGCGGCGGCGGGTGTTTCCTCGCCGACCACCAGGGCGATGTCCTGCAAAACCGGCGGCATGGTCGGCAGCGCGCTGGTTTTGTGCAGGTCTTCCACCTGGTCAAGCAGCGCCTCCAGGTCGAACTCCGCCACCAGGATGGGCGTCTCCGGCAGGTCGAAGGCGCGCGCCACCAGCGGGTGCAGTTCCCCGAACGCGCCGATTGAGACGCCGTTGATGCTGAGCGCGGCCGAGCGCCCTGGATGCAGGCTGGGATGTTCGGCGCGGTCGTAAACCGCCCCGGCGATGTGCAGGCCCTTCAGCAGCCCTTCCACCACGCCCTTGAGATCGAAGAAGTCCATGTTGGCGATAGGTTCGTCCTGCTGCCAGGATTCGAGACGGCGCGGGCCGGTCAGCAGAATGCCCAGGCGGCGCGGCTCGTCCGGCAGGGGCTGGTCGTCCGGCTTGAGGTAGACGTTGCCAATCTCAAAAACCTGCTGGCGGGCGGTGAAGCGCGCATTGCTGCGGGCGTTCTCCAGCAGGCTGATGAGCAGGGTATGGCGCAGGGCGGTTTTGTCCGCCGCCAGCGGATTCGCCAGTTCCACGTAACCGGCCTGGACGAGCGGGCCGTTCCCGCCGGGGACGAGCAGCGCCTCGCGTTCCGGCGCGATTAGGCGGTGGCTGATCTGTTCGCGCAGGCCGAGCGCCACCAGCACGTCGCGGGTGCGTTCCTCGCGCACCAGGGCGACGTTCGTCCACTGGGGCGGCATCTCATCGGCGATGAGCGTGTCCGGGATGCGGTCGTAGCCGTAAATGCGGGCGATTTCTTCGATCAGGTCGGCCTGCCCGATGATATTTTCGCCGATGTCCAGGCGGTGATCCGGCGCGGTGACGCGCAGCGTATCGCCGTTAATTTCCACCTCGAACTGCAAGCGGCGCAGGATGCCCGCCGCCAGTTCCGGTGTGAAGTCCAGGCCGAGCAGCCGCCGGATTTCGCTCGCCGGCAGATCAACCACGACCGTCGGCGCAGGCAGCGGATAGGCATCCAGGATGCCCTGGGCGACCGTTCCGCCCGCCGACTGGCGCATCAGTTCGATGCCGCGCCGCAGGCCGCGTTCGGCCTGGCCGGGATGCACGCCCCGGCTGAAACGCAGGCCGGCGTCGGTTTGCACCTTCTGCGACTGCATGGTGCGGCGGATGTTGATGAAGTTCCAGTTGGCCGCCTCCAGCAGCACGTTGCGGGTGTCGTCGCCGATTTCGGTTTCCGCGCCGCCGATGATGCCGCCCAGGCTGAGGACGCCCGCCGTATCGCAAACCAGGATGTTGTGCGGTTCTAGCTGGCGGGTTTTTTCATCCAGCGTATCTAGCATCTCGCCGGGTTCGGGCAGGCGCGTGATGATGGTCGGCGGTTTGCCTCCGGCGCGCGCCACCAGTTTATCGTAGTCGAAGGCGTGGAGCGGCTGGCCGATCTCGAAAGTGATGTAGTTGGTCACGTCCACGATGTTGTTGATCGGGCGCTGGCCGACCAGCGTCAGCCGCCACTGCATCCACTCCGGCGCGGGGCGAATTTGCATATCTCGCAGCAGCGCCAGGGTGAAACGCGGGTTCAGTTCCGGGTCGCGGATTTCGATAAACACCTGGCCTTCGATGGGCGCGCCTTCCATCACCACATCGTAGGATGGCGAACGCAGGGGCTGGTCGAGCAGGGCGGCGACTTCTCGCGCCACGCCGTAAATGCTGTAGGCACGCGCCAGGTTGGGCGTCAGTTCCACTTCCAGGATGATGTCGCCCAGCACATCCTGCAAGGGCGTGCCGGGCGCGGCGGGCTGGCCGGTGACCTGGTTACGCGGCTGGTCGTGGAACACAATCACGCCCTCGTGCGAGTCCGACAGGCCGAGTTCTTTTTCCGAACAGACCATACTGCGGTTGGGGATGCCGCGCAGGGGCTTTTCCTTCAAAATCATGCGTTTGGGTTCGTCGCTGTGGCCGTCCCACACTTCCGCACCTTCCGCCGCCCAGGCCGTCCAGAGCGGCTGCTCCAGCGGCCCCTGGCCTTTATAGTCGAACAGGTTGGGCGCGCCGGTGACGCACTGTTCCAGTTCCGCGCCGCCGTAGTCCACCATCGCCAGCACCAGCCGGTCGGCGTTGGGGTGCGGCTTCACCTCGCGGATGGCCGCCAGCAGGATTTTTTCACGATCCCAGACCAGATGGCGCGATTCCGGCCAGCGGACGCCCTCGACGTGACCCTGTGGCAGCCCCAGGTATTCGATGCCGCCGACTTCCAACCCGGCCAGGGTCAGGCGTTCGGCCAGCAGTTCGACCGGAATGGTGATGTCTACGTAATCTCTCAGCCAGGATACAGGTACTCGCATAGTCGGTAGTCCTCAGTCAACAGTTTTCAGTTATTAGCCGCCGGTTCTCGACGAAGGAAGTTCGACCCCGGCAAACTTCGCAGCCGGTCAGGCAGGCGGCTCTGTGTGGCCGCCCCCAGTACATGAACCAGCTTAACCTGCACACAGACAGTGGGCTTAAGCCCACTGTCTGGTGGGTTTACGGATAAACTCTAAGCCCCGCCCAGCCCCAGCGTGCCGAAGATCATCGAAGCGACCAGCAGCGCCAGCACGGTGTTAAAAACGGTCGCGCCTATGTACACCAGAATCGGCCTCCAGCCCATCTGCCGCAGCGCGCCGGGCGCGAAGTCAATGCCGATGCAGACAAACGCCAGCGCAAAAGCCCACTCGTAGGCGCGGTTCATCTCCTTGACCAGCTCCGGCGTGAACGCGCCCATCGAAGCCAGCAGCGAAACCAGCACAAAGCCGATGACGAACTTGGGGAACCGCTGCCAGATCATCATCGGGCTGGGGCGCTGGTTGGGGTTGCGCTCCACGCGCAGCGCGAAGTACAGCGCCAGCGCGAAAGCCACAAAGCCGATCAGCACGTTCTGCGACAGTTTAACCACCGCCGCCACCTGCTGCGCCTCCGGGCTGTGCAGCGTTCCTGCGCCCACCACCGCCGCCGTTGTGTCAATGTTGCCGCCAAACCACGCCCCGGCCACCACCGGCGACAGCCCCAGCGCGTTCGCCAGCGGCGGCATCAGCACCATCAGCGGCAGCGCGGTGAGGATGACCAGGGCGGTGATATAAGTCACTTCCTCTTTTTTCGCCATCACCGAACCGGCAGCCGCGATGGCCGCCGATACGCCGCAGATTGAAACGGCGGAGGCCATCACCGCCTTGAGGGTGGGCGCGAGGTTGAAGCGCCCGGCCAGCCACCAGGTAAAAAAGAACACCGAGGCGACCATGATAAGCGCCTGGATGAGGCCGCCCGCGCCGGTCGCCAGCAGGTCGCCCAGGCTGATGCGCGCCCCCAGGATGACCAGACCGATTTTGAGATATAACTCGGTGCGGATGGCGGGGCGGACGAAAGTATATAAGCCGGCCAGCCGCAGCAGGCCGTTGGCGATCAGGCCGATGATGACGGCGGTCAGCGGGTATTCAAACGGGTTGCGCGCCACGCCCTGCGCCTTAAAAAACTCGGCGGTCGCCAGATCAAGCTCGGCGACCAGGATGGTCAGGACGGCCAGCAGGACGAGGCCGGCCACCAGTCCCGGCCACGAACGCTGCGCCGGCACAGGGGTAGAAGTGGATACAGTTGTAGTAGTCATATTGGCGTCTCCTTTTGTCCCTTCCCCGTCCCTCCGTGCATGGGGAGGGATTGAGAGAGGGGGTTTTCTCCCCTACCGTTTGAAAATCCCGAACAGCGGCCAGCGGATGGCGTAATCGGTCGTGTAGGTCAGGCTGGCCTCGGCGTCGCAGTTGTTGGTCAGCGTCAAGTACGCGCCGCCGGACGGCAGCGACAGTGACGAGTCGCCCGCTTCGGCAATCATCTGCCCGCCGTCGCAAACGAACGGGTAAAGCTGCGCGTCCACCAGTTGTTTTGGCGCGCCCTCAACGACGGCTTTTTCGCCGCCGATGGTTGCGCTGGCTTTCCAGCCGTCGTGCGGCCTGGCCGTTTTATCAACGCTTGCACCCGGTGCGGCCTTCAGCGTCACGGTCTGTGGGCCGGGGCCGATCAGCCCCAGGCCGATGATCGCCACAATCAGCAGGCCGATGATGGTCGCCAGCCAGTCCTCTGAAAGCGAGAAACGGCGGGCAGGTGATGCGGGTTGGCTCATATCGTCATTCCCTTCTTAATGGGACACGACAGCTTGTGTCCACCATTCGCACATCTTATTTTATCCGCCAACCGCCGGGCGGATAACCTTGAGCATAACATCCGAGACGGCCAGATTGCCCCAGGGCGTCAGGTGGTTGAAGTCAATCCACACCGGGTAAGGCTGGCCGTCCAGCACATCCGATAGATCATACAGATACGGCAGAGCCTCGGCGGCGGCCATCCAGCGCGGGTAAACCGCCCGGAACAGTTCCGGCAGGCCGCCCGGCATATCCCACAAAAACATCTGCTGCTCCGAGTTGGCGGGTTCGCCTTCCAGGGGCAGCACCGGCTGGAGAAAAGCGTAAAAAGCGAAGCCGTATTCCCCCGCCAGCGCCGAAGCCGCGCGGATATTGTTCAGGTAGGTTTCGGCCACGCCGTCCACGAAACCCGGCGCGAAGGGCGGCAGCGCCCAATCCGGCTCAACCTGCGGCGCGCCGGCCAGCAGGCGGTAAGTGGCCGTGTTCGTCACCAGCGCACGCAGCGGCGAAACGCCCGCGCCGCCCGCGTTCAGCGCGTTTTCGACCGCCGGCGCGACGGCTTCTTCCGAAAAATGTGTGCCGGGGCGGCTGCTGCGGTGCGCCGCCGTCACATCGTTGCTGCCGTCGTAGAAGATCACCACGTCCGGCACGTCGCTGGCTTGCAGCCGTTCAACCAGCCGGATGAGACTCTGCGTGGAATTAAAACCCATCTCGCCGTAGTTAACCACACAGGCATCCGCCAATCCTGCCTGGAGATAAGCCGGAATCGTCCCCCAGTCCGGCACGCCGTAGCCCCACATGGTCGAGCCGCCAAAGGCATAAACGCGCTTTTTCCCCGCCGCGCAGCCGGACCCCGGCGTAACGCGCCGCCCCTGTTCGTCCACGTTGATCTGCTGGCCGTCGAAAGGGCGCGTCTGCCACAGCCGGTAAGGCTGGTAAACCCAACGATCTACCGCCTGCATGTGTTCGTCCCAGTAGGTTTTCGACCAATCCTGGCCGTAATAATATTCCAGGCGTAACATTTTGTCCTTAAACGCCTGCACCTGTTCCTCGCGCGGTATTTCGCGCCCCGCCAGCACCAGCGCCGCCGCGCCTTCGACCAGCAGCAGCAGCAGCAGCGTATTCAGCACGATAACCGCCAGCGTCCGGTAAAGCGCGCCGAAGCGCCGGGCTGCCGCCGACAGCCGCATCAGAACTGCTCCAGAAATCGCAGGTCGTTCTGCCAGAAATAGCGGATGTCGTTAATGTCGTGTTTGTTCATGGTCATACGCTCCGGCCCCATGCCGAAGGCGAAACCGCTCCATTCGGTCGGGTCGTAACCGCCGTTTTGCAGCACGACCGGATGCACCATGCCCGCCCCGGCGATTTCAATCCAGCCGGCATATTTACACACGCGGCAGCCCTTACCGCCACACAGAAAACACTCCACATCCACTTCCATGCTCGGCTCGGTGAACGGGAAGTACGAGGCGCGGTAGCGCACCGCCGCGTTTGCGCCGTACATACGCCGGGCGAAGGCGCTGATCGTGCCTTTCAGGTCGCTCATGCGGATGTTTCGCCCGATGGCTAACCCTTCAAGCTGGTGGAACTGCATCTCGCTGCGCGCCGTCACCTGTTCGTAGCGGTAGCACATGCCCGGCAGGATGACGCGAATCGGCTGCGTGCCGTTCTGCCCCAGGTCGCGCATGGCGTGAATTTGCCCCGGCGAGGTGTGCGTCCGCAAAATCACGCCCGGCGTGGTGGTGTAGAAGGTGTCCCACATATCGCGCGCCGGGTGGTGGGGCGGGATGTTCAGCAGCGAGAAGTTGGTTTCGTCAGTTTCCACGTCGCGGCTGCGGTAAACCTGGAAGCCCATTTCCGCCCAGATGTCGTAAAGCTGGCGCAGCGTTTGAGTGGAGGGATGCAGCCCGCCGGTCGGCGTCGCGCGGCCCGGCAGGGTCACGTCCACCGCGTTTTCTTCCAGGTCGCGGGCGAGTTCCTGTTCCTGGACAAGCGTTTCGCGCCGGGCGTGAGCTTCGGCCAGCGCCTCCTTGATTTCGTTAGCGCGTTTGCCGAAGGCGGCGCGTTCTTCCTTCGGTATCTGGCCGATGCCGCGCAAAATCAACGTGACCGCGCCTTTCTGACCCAGGTATTTATGCTCCCAGGCGCGAACGGCCTGGCTGTCGGTAATGGCGTCCAGTTCGGCCAGGGCTTCGGCATAGAGTGTTTCGAGTTGTTGGTGCATGTGTATAGTCCTCAGTCGGTAGTCGGTAGTCGGTAGTCGGTAGTCGGTAGTCGGTAGTCGGTAGTCGTTAGCGCAGTTTCAGGCCATTGAGATTGAGTCTTGTCGTTGGTGATATGGCTGTCTGTTTTTCTGAAAAACCATAACAGACCATTCCGGTTTGTCTTTCGACTAACGACCAATGACTACAGACTAATGACGCATCAGGCATGAAGCTTATGAATCAGACCGGCGAGCATTCGTTGGATTTCTAACGTCTGATGTGCAAGCTCCTGGTAAATTCCTGCGTCCAGATACCCCAGGTCTTTTGCCAGCAGCAGTTGATATTCAAGCTCGTTCGCTGACCCCAGCGCAATATGCAGAAAACGCATAAGTTCCCGGTCACCTCCTCGTCCCGAACCTTCCGCTATGTTTGTCGGTATCGAAGCAGCGGCGCGCCTGATCTGACTCATCAGCCCATAAAGTTCATCTTTCGGAAAAGACCCACTCGCTTGATAAACCGCCAGCGTCAGTCTGTGTGCCTTCTCCCATACCGCCAGCTTCTTAAAATCCCCCAAATCATTCAGCCCTTTTCAAACCCTGACTATGGACTACTGACTATGGACTACCGACTAAAAACAAAAAACGCTCCCGTCCCATCGGCCAGGGACGAGAGCGTGTATCTCCCGCGGTACCACCCTGCTTGACTGCACCATAAAAAACGCGCAGCCCGCTTCGTTAGCCTCCTGTCACGCCGGAGGGGGCGGACGAACTACTGGAGTTTCCAGTTACCGGTGACCTGTTATCAGCCGGATAAGGCGGCTGGAAGGCCGTTTTAAAACCGGAAACTGATAACTGGAAACTACGGTTCACCCGTCGGCTCTGGAGCGAATTCCGCGACGGCGGCCTGCCGGGGCTTGCAGTCTGCGGCCCCTGGCTCCCTGAAGGCGCTGGTGTCGCGCACGGTCTCCTTCATCGCCTGTGGAAGTTATTATGTGCCGCGCGCAAAGGGCTTGTCAAGCCCGAAACCGGGACGCAGCCCGTTAACCCATCGTGGCCTCAAACCGCCCGCAAAAGTGACAATTTGCGCTCTTGACGCCCATAAAAAACTGTGTTATGGTATGTTCGTTGTGAAAGGGGTGTTCAATGATTCAAGTCTCTAAACTGCGTATTGAGCCTGGGTCGGTCTACTCCCGGCAGGAAGCCGCGGAGGCGCTCGGCATCAGCCTCTCGACGCTGAAGCGACTGATTAAAAAGGGGCACCTCAAGGTGAGTAAACCGGACGGTATGCGGCGGGTGTTTATCACCGGGGAGAGCATCCTCGGAATGCTCGAAGATACCGTAGTGGAGCGAGGTGCCTGAAATGAGCGCGCGTCGGTTAGTCGGGCTGCCGGCCCAGTTGCACAATTCGCTTGGCGCCGGCCCGTCCATCTGGATGGGAGGTTTCCGCCTGCCTGCTGACCGGCTGGATTCTGGCGTGTTCGGCATCGCCGAAAGCGCGCTGATCGTGTGTCAGTCTCACCGAAGAAGGGATAGGAGTCCGTAGACGACGCTCCCTTCCGACGAGTTCCCTACCAGGGCGTGAGACTGAAGATTAACAAAAGTCCACGCCCTTTTTATTTGTCCGTCTCGGATTGAGGTGACAAAAATGGGACAAACTCACCAGCAGCCCAACGTTCACTACCTTTTGCAAGATGCCCGGTTAGAAGCAGCACTGGCGGCGATTGACGACCTGCATGACGCGGTTAGCGAAGGCAATCTGGCCGCCGTCACCGAGTTAAGCAACCGGGAGTTGATCGGCTGGTTACATGATCTAGTTTACACGGCCCAGGAGACAATTGCCGAAATCGAAAAAAGAACAGTTTGCCCGCCGCTGCGTCTGATTAAATAAGGCGGCAGAACAGCATCAAACGGGGCGAAAAGCCGGAGGACTTTGAGTCGTGTCTGCATTCCAATTCAGAAGCAAGCCCGTGCAGCCTCGAAACGGCAAGGCTGCACACCCTATCGAACAGAATCGAATCGAGTGCTGAACGGCGAAACAACAGTCAGTGTGGATGGCGGGGAAACAATCTGCCCGGAGGGCGGCGGGGAAGGCTGGTGCGCGAAA
>JAPKMO010000026.1 GCA_026645945.1 Anaerolineae bacterium | reverse complement strand
CGTGCCAATTACTTGAACATTCACAAGAGTGTTTATATCGGTTCCGAATTGAATAAAGCGGTATTGACCAACACCACAGTTTCCTATATTTTCAGGATACGAAACATAACTTCCTGTGCCGACACGATAGTACGGAGAAATGTCTTGGTTCTGAAGATTTTTCGCGCCTGCATTAAGCTGAAAATTACCGCCCACTGAAGAAACGAGTAACGATACATTAGTGCAATTGCCCTGCTTTTGTTGAGTAGGGGTGTTGGCTTTACCAGCCAACTTTGGAACAATAAGGTTATAGTTATATTGAGCGGCGAATACCTGACCTGTAACGAACAGTAAAAGTAAAACTGCCATTCCGATAACCAAATAACGGCGTCTCATGGCTTGTGACTCTCCTTATATAAATTTAGTCTTGCTTGGAAGAATTATTTCGTCCCAACATCCTTTAAGAAGATAGAGTAAGGAGGCAGGTGGCAGCAACTAGGAAAAACCCTGGTTTTTGGGAGTAATGCCGTGTTTGATAGCCCATACGACCGCTTCTGTACGCGAATGAGCTTTTATCTTTATGTAGAGGTTCGATAAGTGGAATTCAACAGTTTTCTGCGAAATAAACAATTCAGATGCGATCTCCTTGTTGGACTTGCCCTCAAACAAGAGTTGGAGAACTTGCAATTCACGCGAGGTCAAACGAGCTTCAGAAGAATTGTTTGACATTTATATAATTCCCACTTTGAGATTGGATGCAATCTCAATTGTAACCATTCTCATTAAAATATCAAATTAATAAAAATTAATTACCATTGAAACATAATCTTTATCTGCTAAATGAACTATGACGGAATTGAGACCGGCAGTCGTTATTCTTCAGATTGCGGAGGATTATGCAGAAGGTGCTTAAACAACGGCGCAGAGTTACGCCGCAGCGGATCTCAGGCGCGGCATCACCCTCGCCGCTGGCGCAGGAATAATCTGAACGCTGTGGGGTGCTTCCTGTAACGGGCAGCGCCCCTTTTTAGTTTCCGGCTTCAGGCCGGCTCGGCATCGTCTTCGCCTTCCACCAGGATGCAGGCGGCCACATGATGCCCCACCACGCGCCGTTCGCCGTCTACCACCGTCGTCAGCGGGCCTTCAAACGGATCGCGGGAAATAACCTTCACCGCCGACCCCAGGTTAAAGCCCCGGTCGAGGATATGTTCGAGCATCTCCTGATTATCGGCGGTGATGCGCGACACCGACGCCGGCATGTCCAGCGGCCATTCGGACAGCGGCTGAAGATCGCGCCGCACGATTGAGCCGTCGGCAGCCGGGATGGGGTCGCCATGCGGGTCAAATTCCGGCTGGCCGAGTTTGGCGGCAATCGCTTCAATGAAGCGGTCGGAGACGGCATGTTCCAGGTTTTCGGCCTCATCATGCACTTCTTGCAGGGCATAACCCAGATCGGTCATCAGATAAAGCTCGATCAGCCGGTGGCGGCGGACGATTTTTAACGCCAGAGCTTCGCCTTCGGCTGTCAGCACCACGCCTTTATACCGTTCGTAATCCAGCAGCCCTGCCGATACCAGACGCTGCGCCATATCGGTCACGGACGGCGCCTGCACGTTTAACACTTCCGCCAGGGCATTGGTCGAGACGCGCTCCATCTTAGACTGCAAGGCATAAACGGCTTTGAGGAAATCCTGGACCGATTTGGATTGGGTTAAATCGGATTTCTCCGGCATAATAAACCTTTCGATAGTGCGTCATACGCTCAATCATATCATAAGAGCGTGGACGCCCATATATAAAAACCGGGGGATTTTTTCATGAACCGTCTGGAAGAAATTAACGTCAAACATGACCAGATTCGCGCCCTGCTGGAGCGCCGCCAGGCCGATTCCCTATGGCTGCGGCGCACGCGCAACCTGGGCTGGATCACCGCCGGGGCCGATGCCAGCATCCCGGCGGACAGCGAATACGGCGCTTACAGCGTCCTGGTCACGCGCGAAAAGCGTGCCGTTTACACCACCAACATCGAGGCCACCCGCCTGCACGCCGAAGAAAACTTCGAGGCGCTGGGGTTTGAGTATGTCGAGTATCCCTGGCATCAGCCGCAAACCCCGGCTCATACGCTGGTGGATGAAGGCGAGGTGGAAAGCGACATCCAGCAGCTGCGCTGGGTGCTGAACGCCGGCGAAATCGAACGCTACCGCGCTTTGGGGCAGGATGCCGCCGCCGCCCTGGACGAAGCTATTCGCGCCGTCCGCCCCGGCGATACCGAATTCCAGCTTGCCGCCCGCCTGGACGCCGCCTGCCGGGCGCGCGGCGGGCTGGCGGTCGTTAACCTGGTCGGCACGGACGAACGCATCAGCCGGTTCCGCCACCCGCTGCCGACCCACAAACGCCTGGACAAATACGCCATGATCGTGGTCTGTATGCGCCGGGGGGGGCTGATCGTGGCCGGCACGCGGCTGGCGCACTTTGGGGCGCTGCCGCCGGAACTGCGCGAGAAAGCCGCCAAAATCGCGGCCATTGACGCGGCGGTGCTGGCCGCCAGCCGGCCCGGACGCACACTGGGCGAGGCCTTTGCCGACCTGCAAGCGGCCTATGCCGCCCAGGGCGAAACCGATCAGTGGTTATACCATCACCAGGGCGGCCCGACCGGCTACATCGCGCGGGAGCGCGTCGCCGCGCCAGGCGACCCGACCGTGATCCGCGCCGGTATGGCGATGGCCTGGAATCCGTCCATCGTCGGCTGCAAGTCGGAAGATACCATCCTGGTTGGCGAAAGCGGCTTCGAGATCGTCACCGCCGCACCCGCCGGCTGGCCGATGATCGCCGTCGAAATCGGCGGCCAGACCATCCAGCGCCCCGGCATCCTGGAGCTTTAACCCACGCGAACGAATGCACAGGGACACGCTTTTGCGTGTCCCGTTTTTTGCGCGTCCGGGGCATTCCTACTGGTCTTTTGTCTGGTGCGCGGGCGGCCATAACTGCGTAAGATGGTTCTGCGCGATTTAAGCGGCTCAAATCAACAAAGGAAAACTGTATTATGCGTTATAAACTTTTGGGCAAAAGCGGCCTGCGCGTTTCCGAACTGTGCCTGGGGACGATGACCTTTGGCGAAACCTGGGGCTGGGGCGCGTCGAAAGACGAAAGCCGCCGCCAGTTCGACCTGTTCGCCGACCGGGGCGGTAATTTCATTGATACGTCGGTCAATTATACCGACGGCACAGCCGAGGAATTCCTGGGCGAGTTCCTGGAGTCGGCGGGACGCCAGCGTTTTGTCGTCGCCACCAAATACAGCCTCACCCGCCCGGACTCGACCGACCCCAACTCCGGCGGCAACAGCCGCAAGAACATGATGCAGTCGGTCGAACGCAGCCTGCGCCGCCTGCGAACGGATTACCTCGACCTGTACTATCTGCATATGTGGGACTACCTGACACCGGTCGAGGAGGTGATGCGCGGCCTGGATGACCTGGTGCGCGCTGGCAAGGTGCTGTACGTCGCGGTTTCCGACTCGCCCGCTTACATCGTGGCCGAAGCCAATACGCTGGCGACATTACGCGGTTGGTCGCCTTTCATCGGTTTGCAGCTTCCTTATTCACTGCTCGACCGCGCCATCGAACGCGACCTGCTGCCGATGGCGCGTCACTGGGACATGACCGTCATGCCCTGGGGGCTGCTGGAAGCCGGCATCCTGACCGGCAAATTTTTAAACCAGCCGGCAGAAGCCACCCGCCTGAACCCCGACCGCCTGAATCTGAGCGAAAAAGCCAACGCCGTTGTGCTGGAAGTGAAAAAGATCGCCGAAGAAACCGGGCGCTCGATGGCGCAGGTAGCCATCAACTGGGCGCGCCAGCAGCAGCACCGCGCGGCGATCATCCCCATCCTGGGGGCGCGGTCGGCGGCGCAGCTTGAAGATAACCTGGCCGTCCTGGAATGGCAGCTTTCCGCCGACCAGCTCGAACGCCTGGATGCGGTAAGCCAGCTCGAACTGGGTTTCCCGCATGGTTTTCTGGACGGCAACCGTTATATCTTCGGCGCGACGTTCGATAAAATAGACCGCCGCCCCCGGTAGCAGCCCTGTGGCCGGTTTAGTATCTATCCGTAAACCGATTGATCTGATAGCAGAACAGTGAGCTTAAGCCCGCTGTCTGGTGGGTTTACAGATAAAATCTTAATGATTACCGGCCTGCCGCATACTCGCGCAGGTAGGCTTCCAGTTCGTCGAGCGAGCGCACCAGCTTATCCAGTGAACATTCCAGCATCAGGTTGACGGTCTGCATCGGGAACTGCAAGCGCCAGTCGGTATACAGGCCGACCAGATGTTTGCCCTTCGCATAAGCGTAACCCAGTTCCCAGGCTGTGCCGTCATCGGTGGTGATGCCGTTCAGGTTGGCAACCACCACATCGGCGCGGTCAACTGCGGCGCGGTCTTCCTCGAAGATGCGCCGGACATCCCGCTTTTCGCGCAGGGACAGGTCGCCGTCGCGGTGCGGCAGGAAGGTTTGCAGCCCGGCGCGGCGCACGCAGGCTTCAATCTGTTCGTCAAACCAGCGTTCGCCCTCATTGAACAGCGGGCCGGCGATATAAGCAAGCATAATAACCGCTCCTGCGTGGTCGAAGGTTTCAGCGGTTATTATGCGCGCCGTTGGAGGGGCGAATCAAGGCCAGAACGTGTTCCAGCCGTTTGAGATCGTGGGAAAGCTGCCGGGCGATCTCGCGCCCACAGCGCACCAGAAAATCATACTGCTCGTTTTCGGGGTACGCCCGCGCCGCATAGCGGATGGCCGCCCCCAGCAGATCATCCGACGGCACTTCGGAAGCGTTCAGCGCCAGCGGCAAAAAGTCCAGGCGCTGGGTGAAGGCATACACCACCTCGTTGGAACACAGTTCAACCGGGGAAAGCGTCATCGGCGGGCGCGGCGGCAGGCTGTGGACGATGGTTTCCCGGTAGATATAACCGATGCTGAGGACGCTAATCTCCAGCGGAACCATCCGGTTTTCGCGCTGGTCGCGCATGATGCTGCTGTTGACCGCCTCGGCCATCACCAACTCGCTCACCAGCATATCGTCTTTAATTTCGACGGCGTAAATCAAACCAACCGCCTGCACCGAGTCGTCGTTGGCAATCGGTGCGCTGACGAATGCCCCAAAGTCGTGCCGGTCGCCGACTTTGTTGCTCTGCGTGCCGCAGGTAAAACCGCGCGTGCTGGCGCGCAGCACCCGTCCGACCATGTTTGCTGAAGATAAATCTGCTGCTGCCATCCTGTTTGTTCCTATAACTCATGCTGGCGTTTGAGGCTGCGCGCCAGTTCTTTGCCCCACGCTTTGGCGGAGAAGTAACGCGGCTCGATGCCTTTGGTACGCAGTTCCAGCCCGATCATTTCATCCAGTTTGTGTTTGTCCCTGCTGCTCACGTAAGCCAGTTCGTCGGCGCGGGTCAGCGCGTAGGGGTACGGGTTGCGCCCCTGAAGCTGGCACTGCACCACCAGCAGCGCGTGCAGGTCGTCCACCATTTGTTTATCGCGCGCCACCCACATCGGCACATCCACCCGCACGATGGACTCGCGGTAGCCGGACGATACTTTAAGGTAAAAGAAGGCGATTTCGTAACTGACGCCGCGTTTTTTGTACAGCAGGTTGCGCGGCGAGTTTTGCACCATCAGGGCGGAACGTTCGCCCGGCTCTAAAACCGCGTCGAACAGGTGAATATCGCGCAGCCCTTGCAGCTCGCCCCCGGCGCTGAGGTCGGAATGGCGCACCTGGTCGTCGGACAGACTCAGCAGATGCAGCAGACGCATCACCACGCGGCTTCGCATGGGGTTATCCACATAACCGGCCAGGATCGCCCCGGCGTCGTGCAGGTGTACCAGCGCCCCCAGATACCCGCGCATCAGTTCCAGGTGGCCGGTCACATCGGCGTGCGCCCAAAAGAGCAGATGATTATCGTACAGCGCCACCAGCGGGCGGGCCTCGCCGCGCTGCTCCCAGGCGGTGCGCGCCAGTTCCCGCATTTCGCTGACGGTGCGCCTGGCGTCTATGGTGCGGTTGGTCAGCAGCCGCCCGCCGGCGTCATGCACATGATCGGGGTGGAAAAACAGCCGGGGCAGCGTGAAGGCCTCCGGGCGGCGGTCGTCGCCGTGATGGTAAACAAACAGCCCTGTATTGATGAGGAAATACGGCAGCGGCGTCTGATCGTTGGGGTACACCTGCGAGCCATCGGCAGCTACCAGCGTGGCGCTTTCCGGCGCGGGCGGCGTCGGGAAGGTCTGGCAGATGACCTCATGATAGGGCGGGTCGAGCGGGGCCGCGCCCCGGTAGCCGCTCACTTCCGGCTGGCGCGTCAGGCGAATACGTTCGTGGATAGCGTCCAGGTCGGTCGCGGCATAAAATCGGTTGATCGCCACTTGCAGGCGGCTGCTTTTGTCGAAGTCCCATTCCGCCAGCATCCGCCGCAGTTTCAGCAGTTGATCCACCAGTTTGTTAAATTCGAGCGCCAACGTTCCCTCAGATGTTTATATTTTAATTACGTTTCATTTATGTACATCATAGGTTAGCACGAGCGTTCTAAGCTGTCAACAAGCAAGTAAACCGGAAGCCGAAATTTCAACAGGATTTGGGCTTTCTTTAAACTCCTGATAAAGTTGTGCAGATTACCGAAGTCCCACGTGCAGAAACGCGCTATTGTAGATATACTTATCCTGCCATGCGGCGCAAAAAATTTAATAGCGAATAAGTTTGTTTGAGCTTTCCACCAATTTGTTCTCGAATCATGATGGATGGAGAAACCCATGGCATCGAATTACGTTCTGGAAAGCGTCAAAACAGGTTATACGCACGAGTTGGTTTTTGCCGGCGACGGCGTGCGACTGGCCGGCCAGTTGGATTACCCTGCACCGCCTACGGGTTCTCGCACCTTCCCCCTCATCTTCATCCTGCACCATGCCGGAAGCGATGATCGCAGCGGGTATCAGGCTTTTGCCGACATCGGTTTAGAGGCCGGTTACGCTGTTTTTCGGTGGGACAAACGCGGCACCGGGCGCAGCGGCGCCGGCGGGCGCGGCTCGACCACCCAGGACGCCGTGAACGCCTACGAAGTCGCCCTGGAACAGCCCCGTATTGACCGCCGGCGCGTCATCATCCTGGCTCAGGACGCCGGGACGGGGCTTTTGGGCAGTTCCTTCGGGCTGTTCGCGCGCGTCCAGCCGCCCTACGGCGTGATCCTGGCGACCAACACCCTCGGCGAAGAAGAAGCCCTCGCCATCGAATCCCGGCTGCTGATCGTGGTCGGCCAGAACGACTGGAATCCCTGGCAGAAGCTCGGCAAAACAGTTTGCGACACCCACAACGCGGCCTACAAACACGGCGCATCCTACTATGTCGCTCCCTATGCCGACCGGATGCTGATTGATCCTCGTACCAACCGTCTGCATTTTGGCGTGCGGAATACCATCACCGACTGGCTGCAAACTGTTTGACGAATTTTCACGTTAACCTGGACGGACAGGCTGCCCTCGTCACCGGCGCGGGCGCAGACATCGGGCGGGCGGCAGCGCGGGCGCTGGCGGCAGCCGGCGCATCGGTAATCGTCAATGACCTAAACCCCGACCGCGCCGAGCGGGTGGCGCAGGAAATTTCCGCCGCCGGGGGGCGGGCGCTGCCCTGGCAGGCGGATATATCGAATCGTTTCCAGGCGGCGGCGCTGATCGAGGCCGGTCGCGACGCCTTCGGGCGGATTACCATTCTGGTCAATGCGGCGGGAGTGTTTAAAACCGGCCCGGCGCTCAGGTTGGACGAGTGGGACTGGCGGCGCGCGCTGGACGTGAACCTGACCGGCGCGTTTTTTTGCAGCCAGCTTTTAGGCCGCGTGATGGCCGACGAAGGCGGCGGCATCATCGTCAACGTCGCTTCAACCGCCGGGCATCCCGCCCCCCTGCCGGAAGGCGCGGCTTATGTCGCCAGCAAAACCGGTTTGGTCGGCCTGACGCGCCAGCTTGCCCGCGAACTCGCGCCCGCCGGAATCCGCGTCAACGCCGTCTGCCCCGGCCATGTGGCCGAAGACAAACCCCCGCCGGAAGCCGCGCCGCCCAACGCCCAGGCGCGCTGGGGCAGCCCGGACGACATCGCCGGTGTGGTACTGTTTTTATGCTCCGACGCGGCGCGTTTTATCACCGGGCAGGCCATCAATGTAGACGGCGGTGAGAGCATGGTGTGAAGAAAGGAGGTTAAAATGCCTGTTATTGTGGTTGGCGGTCATAAAATCATGATTACACCCAACGTTTATTTTGATAACGGCGTGGCAGTCGCCTGTTTTCATCTCGACTGGCCGACAGAAACGCCGCTGCTTACGTCGCTGGACGTGGCACGCGAGATCGCCCGTCGTTATACGCTGGACGTTGAAGAAATCCATGATGCGATAGTTGATAGGCTCATCGAGGATGACGAACCCGTAGACCTGGCGGAAGCCATCCGCGAATCGTTACGGGATATGAAAGCCGGGCGTGTGTACCCGGTTGAGGAGCTGTGGGACGGGCTGTACGACGATGACGACGAAGATTAAAGTCGTCTTTGGGCGCGTGTTCAGGCGTAATATCAAACGGCTTGCTAAAAAATACCCGAACATCCGCCGCGATGTCAGCACCATTACCGACCATTTGGCAAAAGGCGAAACACCCGGCGATCAAATTCCTGGCAGCGGTTATACGATCTACAAAGTATGCGTGGCTAACAGCGATGCCCAACGAGGAACACGAGGCGGCTATCGCATTATTTATTATATCCACCTGCCGACTCTGCTGCTGCTGGTGACGATTTATACTAGGGCAATCGCATATGAAAGCTTAATGGGTTTTCAAAAGGTCATTGTGGTTCGATAAAGGCCGTTTCGCGGGTAGGGGCGCAAGGCCTTGCGCCCCTACGAACCACCATAACCCTTTATGGCTCCGAACCTGGCATGATATGCAATTGCCCTGGATTTATCCCAAATCTCAGCAGGAAGCTATATCACCCGACGAAATCCGAGGAATCATCGAAGAAGAAATCAACAACCTGTGATCTGCTACAGGTCTTGTTTTGTTTTACGGTCGTTCGTTGAATACTCGTTATCCTCCCAGTCCACCAGTTCCCCATCTTCCCCGTCATCGCTCAGGCGCCCGGCATAGGCTCCGGCATAATCCGGCGTCTGCCGCTTGCGTTTGATGTACGGCGGCGGCACAGTCCAATCGGCCAGCGCGCGTATCAGCTTTTTTTCCTGGCGGCGGCGGGCGCTGCCGTTCAAAACCAGCAGCGGCAGCAGCACTACCGGCCCGACGAGTACTGCCCCCAGCCAGGCAGAAGGCGTGTTTGCCCCTGCCAGCGCCCACATCACCCACACCAGGGCGTTGACAGCCGAAACCAGCAGCAAGGAATTCACCATGCCTGACCGGGATTGAATATCCTCCACCAGCAGGCTGTGAACGCGGAACGCCCGCCGGGAGTCGGCCAGCAGCGTTGTATCGTCTGCCGCCAGCCGTGCGCGCAGTTCGGCTTCTACGGCCTGCTCACGCGCTTCGCCGAAGGCGCCGGAGCGGCGGTAGACCCGAAACGCATGGGCCAGCAGCACCAGACCCCAGATGGCGAAGGGAATGCCGACAGCGGGGCTGACATAAACTTCGTAGAAACGCGCGCTGCCAAACGAAAAATAAGTGTAACTGAGGTAGGCATTTGACAGCACCACCGCCGGGACGGCCAGCAGGTACAGCAGCATATGCGCCAGCAGGCCGCCGCCCTGTTTGAGACGCCGCTCCACCCGCCGGCGGATTTCCTTATAATCCAGATAAGTCGAATAGTCGCCGTCCATCCGGCATTACCCCCCGAACAAGCTCTTCACCTCAACGACTTTTCCGCCCAGGGCCGCCGATTCAAACGAATCGTCCGGCTCGTATACCCCTTGCAGCGTGAAGCGCCCGCCGTCTAGCCGCTGCACTTCGATGTACCGCTCCTGTGGGTCGAGCATCCAGTATTCGCGCACGCCGTGTTTTTCGTACAGCCCGAACTTCTTCTTTTTATCCCGGCTGATGCTACCCGGCGAAAACACTTCCACCACCAGATCGGGCGCGCCGCGCAGGTATTTTCCTTCCACCGGCAGGCAGGTGCTTTCCGCCGCCAGCCACAGCACGTCCGGCTGCACGATGTTAAACTCGTCCAGATAAACATCCACCGGCGCGATATAGATCTTGCCCTCTGTGACCAGACTTTTTAGCGCGAGTGCTGTCTGCAATACAATGTCTTGGTGCCCCAATTCCGGCGCAGGACTCATCAGAACCTCTCCATCCAGCAATTCAACCGGCAGCGATGATTCCGGCAGCTCGAAAAACTCGGCGGCGGTCATGCGGGTTTCAACCTGTGCAGCCATCGTCCTTTACCTCACAACATTCGCTGTTTTTATTATGCCACACTTTACGCCACACTTTGCCCGGACTACCGGCGCATTTTCCGTTTGCCCACTCCCGGCTATAATATTTCAAAACCGGGTATTCAAGTGCAAAGGTTCGTGGCGATGCGACAGTATCGAGTCCTGTTTGCGCTGGTGATGCTGATGCTGGCGAGCGTAGTTTCGGCTGCGCCCCTGCCGCAGCAAATCTCCGACTTCAGCGGGTTCGTGCTGAATACCCGCGCCGACCTGGAACAGTTGGCGAACGCGGCGCTGGGCGAAGGCGCGCGTCCAGAAGGCTGGACGTTTAACATCAACAATGTCGGGTCGCCCACCTTCATCGCCGACCTGTGGTTCGATAACGAACTGCTGGCGACCGTCATCTTCGGCGAAGATCGTCCGCCGGGCTGGATTGGCGCGCCGGCCACCCAAAATCCGCTGCTGGTGGTGCGGAACATCCGGCACGACCTGGAGCTTTCTGCCGACAAGCAGTTCGGGATCGCCGAACGCCCCGCGGGGTGGCGCGGCGGCCCGGCGGTGGCCCGCTGCGACCGCGCCGTGCAAAATCTGGTGCAGATTCTCGTCACCGCCTATACCTACAACTTCCAGACCCAGGAGACCGCCCTCAACTACTGCGCCACCATCGCCGCCGAGGCTGAACAGCAGGTTTTGCTGCGGGTGCTGTCCACGCCGGAATATCAGGCCGAACTGAACGACCTAACGCTGGCGGTGCGCGGCGACCTGGAACGGCTGGCCGATGAAGAACTGGGCCTTAACAACCGCCCGCCAGATTGGCGCGGCAGCCGGGACATCACCATCCCCACTTTTTTGAGCGACTTGTTCCTCGACCTGGACACGCTGGCGAATACACAGTTAGGGCTGGGCGTCCGTCCGGCGGGCTGGATTGGCGTGCTGCCCAACGCGCCCGCCCTGGCCTACCGCAACCTGCGCCACGACCTGGAACTGCTGGCGAACGAACTGGGGCGCGTGCCGCGACCGCGCGGCTGGCAGGGGATTGACCCACTGGCTGCCTGCGACCCGAACGTGCAGAGCCTCGTCCTGCTGGCGCAGCAGAGCTACGGCCTGGCGGTAGAAGAAATCGGCGGGCAGGGCGCGGCCTTCTGCGCTCAGGCATCTCAGGCCGCCAACCAGATCGTCGAAAGCCCACCCAAGCCGGAAGTAGTCGAAGGCGAAGCCGCCGAAGATGATACCTTCATCGCCGAGTCCAATTACGCTTTTTCCTACCTGGATTCGGCGGCCATGCAGTATATGGGCATCATGCCGCCCGGCACGAAGTTTAAAGCCTGGTATCGCAACTTCGGCGATTCAACCATGATGTTCGTCAGCGGCGAAGAATTTGCCGTGTACGTGGATTTACGCTGGACAACCCTATCGCCGGACATCTTCGCGCGGCTGCCTACGTTGGAAGGCGTCAAACCGCTGACCTTCTGCGACGCGCGCTGGTGCAACGGGCCGGCCCCCACGCCAACGCCGACCGGCGCGGGCGCGCTTCAGGCTTTGCTGAACGCCGGGACGCCGCAGGCCGTCCCCAGTGTGGAAGAAGTTCGCGGTGAAAAGACCCAGGTTTCCTGGAATAACATCCGCGTGACCTACCTGCTGGACAACCCGAACACGCGCACGGCGCAGGTGGCGCTGGAAATCTGCACCGACACCACGCAGACTGCCTGCGAGCCGGTGCTGCAAATTTTCGACAATGCCACCGGCGCGCTCAAACCTGTTCTGTCGCAGTACAACGGGCTGAATGTGTTCGAGTTCCCCTACGGGTACACGGCCAATCTGGTCATCGAAGGCTCGACGCTGTTCTCGCCGGACATCTGGATCAGCGACCCGACCATCCGGTAAAAGCCGCTGGTTGATGAGGGCATGGCAAACATGCCCTCATTTTTTCTTTTCGCGCCCGTTTGTCAAAAAATCGAGGCCGCCTGCATGATGAATCTTCCCCCATCGTCCGAAACCCCGCGTGTGTCTTACGGCATTCTGGCACGGCTGTTCATCCGGCTCAGTCTGACGACCTTCGGCGGGCCGGCAGCGCATATCGCCATCGCGGAGGAAGAAATCGTCACGCGCCGCCGCTGGCTAACGCGCGAACACTACCTTGACCTGATCGCCGCCACCAACCTCATCCCCGGCCCGAACGCGACCGAAGTGATGATTCACATCGGCTACCTGCTGCGCGGGTTCCCCGGCGCAGTCCTGGCCGGCGCGTGTTTCATCGTCCCGCCCTCTTTACTGTCGCTGGCGCTGGCCGTTCTGTACGTCGGCGGTGGCAGCCTGCCGCAGATCGCGTCCGTGCTGGCCGGCATCAAGCCGGTGATCGTCGCTATCATTGCCGGCGTCGGCTATCGGCTGCTGCGAACGGCGCTCCGCAAAACCGGCCTGTGGATGCTGTTCGGGCTGTCCATCCTGGTCATCGTTTTCAGCGACGTGCCGGAAGTGCTGGTGATGCTGGGGGCGGGGCTGCTTTATGCGCTGGTTCAAACCGGCAGCACGCGCCGCCTGCTGGCCGGGGCGTCCGGCATGGCGCTGGCTGTCCTGCCACCGCTGGCTAACGCGCCCGCCGGTATATGGGATATCTTCTGGTATTTTCTCAAAATCGGCTCGGTGCTGTTCGGCAGCGGCTATGTGCTGATCGCCTATATCCAGCAGGATTTGGTGAACAACTTCAGCTGGTTAACCGGGCAGCAGCTCCTCGATTCCATCGCTATCGGCCAGATGACGCCCGGCCCGCTGTCCACGACGGTGACGGTGGTTGGCTATATTGTGGCCGGCGTGCCAGGGGCGATCATCGGCACCTGCGGGTTTTTCCTGCCGTCGTTCGTGCTGGTGATTTTGACCGCGCCGCTCATCCCCAGAATGCGCCGCAGCCCGTTTTTGAGCGCCTTTTTATCCGGCATCAATGCCGGGGTGATCGCCGCCATCCTGATCACACTGGTTGACCTGGCGAATACGGCGCTGCGCGCGCCGGACGGCGGCTGGAGTCCGGCGGCCATTGTGCTGGCTTTGGCCGCACTGGTGCTGCTGCTGCGTTTTCGGGTCAGCGCCACCGGGCTGATTCTACTGGGCGGCCTGAGCGGGCTGGCGGCGCAGTTTGCCAGGGTTTAATCCAGCAGCGCCACCGCCTCGATCTCCACCAGCGCGTCCATCGGCAGCCGCGCCACCTCAACCGTCGAGCGGGCCGGCGGCGTGCCGGGGAAATAGGTGGCGTACACTTCGTTCATGGCGGCGAATTCGTCCATGTTCTTCAGAAAAACGGTCACTTTCACCACCCGCTCCATGCTGCTGCCGGCGGCTTCCAGAACGGCTTTGATGTTATCCAGGGTTTGCCGGGTCTGCGCCTGGATGCCGCCTTCGGCCAGCGTTTTTGTGCCGGGGATGAGCGCCGCCTGGCCGGAGGTGAAAACCAGGCCGCCGGCGATGATTCCCTGCGAGTATGGGCCGATGGCCGCCGGCGCGGCGTCGGTGCGAACAGCTTGTTTGGACATGGCGCGAACTCCTTGTGTGCTTTATCTATATGCAGGCGCTATAATATCATAGAAGTGTTGGCGAAGGGAAAACGGCCCGATGAATAAACTGCTCAGTTTTATGCTCGGCCTGGGGGCGGGGGCGCTGGTAGGCGCGGCGCTGGTGATGTTGTTCGCGCCGATGGCCGGCGACGACCTGGTGGCGCGGCTGCGGCAGGGCTGGCAGGATACGCTGGCAGAAGCGCGCAAAGCCAGCGAACAGCGCCGCGCCGAGCTAGAAGCCGAACTGGCGGCCAAACGCGGCCAGACTCCGCCGCGCCTGCCGCCCGGCGCAGCAGGCCGGTAAGCAGGAGGGGACGATGGCGCAGATCGGCCTGATGATCGAAGGGCAGGACGGCCTCAACTGGCCGCGCTGGGTACGGCTGCTTAAAGCCGCCGAGGACTTCGGCTACCAGTGTTTGTTTCGCTCCGACCACTTCACCAACGCCAGCGCGCCGGATAAAGATTCGCTGGAACTGTGGGTATCGCTGGTTTACGCCGCCGACCACACCCAGCATATCGAGTTCGGGCCGCTGGTGACGCCGATCACCTTCCGCCACCCGGCCATCACGGCGCGGATGGCCGCCGCCGTAGACGACCTGAGCGGCGGGCGGCTGGTGCTGGGTATGGGCGCGGGCTGGCAGGAACGCGAGCATTATAAGTTCGGCGTGCCGTTTTACGACTTCCCGACCCGGTATGACCGCCTGACCGAAGGGCTGGAAGTGGTGACGCGCCTGCTCACCAGCGATGCACCGGTCACGTTCCGGGGGCAGTATTACACCCTGGACGAAGCGGTGCTGCTGCCGCGCCCGCAGCGCCCCGGCGGCCCGCCTGTCCTCATCGGCGGCAACGGCCCGGAGCGCACGCTGCCCCTGGTGGCGCGTTACGCTGCTGAATGGAACGCCCTGTTCATCCGTCTGGAAACTTACCAGGAGCGCCGCCGACAGCTTGACGATCTGCTCGACCGGCAGGGGCGCGCGCCGGGCAGCGTCAAACGCTCGCTAATGACACAGCTTGTATTTGGGCGCAACGAGGCCGACCTGCGCCGCAATCTGGGCGACCGGGACGCCGATGAGATGATCGCGCGCGGGTTAATTGTCGGCACCGCCGAGGCAGTCGTCGAGCAGGTGGGGCGTTTTGCCGAAGCGGGCGTGGAACGTTTTATGCTGCAATGGCTCGACCAGGACAATATCGCCGACCTGGAACTGATCGCCCGCGACGTGCTGCCGCATTTTCACGGCGCTGGATGAGCGTTTGACTCGGCACTCATGGATAAACCCGTTAGACTGTGCCTGATCCTGAGTGGACAGCGGGCTGAAGCCCGCTGCTAATGGTCTAAGAGACCATTTGAAAAGCCCTGGCCCCACTTGCGCCCAGGGGATATGCATCCTCGTTCGGCTCGCCCGCTCTCTGAGGGAGAGGAGTTTAAGCGATCTTTTCTCCCCTTCTCCCTTCTGGAGAAGGGGCCGGGGGATGAGGGCAAAAGAACTTCTCAAATGGCTTTAAAGCCGACAGTGGGCGCACGGAGACAGTGGGCGCACGGAGACAGTGGGCGCACGGAGACAGTGGGCTTAAGCCCACTGTCTATCAGGCTCATTTCTTTTTCGTTTATCCATCAGCACTCGGAACTTTCTTATGGGGTATCTCAACGAACCGCCGCCGCCGATCACCCGCGAACGCGGCAACCTGTTAAGCGGCTGGCTGATCTTTTTTGGTGTGGCGAACGCGCTTTCGGTCGTCCGCAGCCTGGAACAGGGCAATTTTTTGACCCTGGCCTGGAGTCTGTTCGGCCTGGTGTGCGCCCTGGGCGTGTGGAAGTGGTACCGGCTGGCGCTGTACGGCATGTTCCTGGGGTTTATGTTTAATATCGCCCTGGCGCTGGACGCCGCTTCGATCAGCAGCATCCTGTACCAACTGGTTTACATCGCGCTGACCTACGTGCTGGTGCAGCCGAAGATGGAATTTTTTCGATGAGCCGCCCATCCCGCCGCTCCAAACCGCCCCCTCAAAATCCGCCGCGCCGCCGGCCCGCCCGCCCCAAACCGCCGCCCGCTCCGGAAATGCCGGAACATCTGTGCGAGGCGGACGTGGCCGAGGGCCTGGAACGCATCGCCTTTAGCGAACTGCGCCGGCGTTTCGGCGAAAACGTCGAACGGCTGGACAGGGGCAACGCGCGCCCCGGCACGCTGCGGTTTTCCTACGCCGGCAACCTGTACCACCTGCTGGGGCTGCGGATGGCGCAGGCGGTTTATCTAGTGCGGCACTTCGACGTGCCGCGCCCGAAGGCGCTGTTGGGACACCAGCATTTCACGGCACTGCTGGCGATGATTGCCGCCGCGCGCGACCTGTCCCCGGCGGAGGCCTACCAGACCTTAACCATCAACGCGGCAGGGGCGGACTCGTCGGTAATGCGGCGGCTGAAGGACGAACTGGCCGCCGCCACCGGCCTCAAACCCGCCGATGAAGGCGACCTGCTCATCCGTCTGCGGCATCCCCTCGGCGACCCGTCGGCCTGGGAGGCGCTGGTGCGCCTGTCGCCGCGCCCGCTGGCGACCCGCTCCTGGCGCGTGTGCAGCCGCGAAGGCGCGCTGAACGCCGCCATCGCCAGCGCGATGGTTTTTCTGACACAGCCGAAACCGGACGACGTGTTTCTCAACCTGCTGTGCGGCAGCGGCACACTGCTGATCGAACGGCTGGCGCTGGAAAACGCCGCCAGCGCCGTCGGTTATGATCTGGACGAAACCGCCCTGGCCTGCGCCCGCCGGAACGTCGAGGCGGCTGGGCTGGCCGACCGGGTGAGCCTGCACCTGGGGGACGCCCGCGTGCTGCCGCTGCCGGATAAAAGCGTGGATGCCATCTGTGCCGACCTGCCCTTCGGCCATCTGGTCGGCTCGCACGAAGGCAACCTGGAACTGTACCCGGAACTGCTGCGCGAGGCGGCGCGGCTGCTCAAACCCGGCGGGCGAGCTGTGTTCATCAGCCATGAAGTGCGGCTGATGGAAAACCTGCTGGCGAACTCGCCGCGCTGGAAGATCGAGCAGATCATCAAAGTGGCGCAGGGCGGGCTAAACCCACGTATTTTTGTGCTGGTGCGCGTCTGATATTTTGCAAAAGCCGCCGGATGAGCGACAATTCCCCGCAGCAAAACAGTTGGGGTTAACATTATGAACGCCCGCGAGTCCATTTTAAACAAACTGCGCGCCGCGCGGCAGCCTTTCCCGGACGCGCCGCCCCGCCCCCGAACCTACCAACCGGTGACAGCCGTCGCCGACGAGTCGCCGGACGGCCTGCTGGCGCGTTTTGGCGAAGAACTCGGACGCCTGGGGGGTGAAGTGTTCGCCGTCGAAGGTGACGAGGCTGCCCGCGAAAAGGTTCTCGAACTGCTGCGCGGCCACCAGACCGCTCATGTGCTGGCCTGGCACTTCACGCGCATTCCGGTGCGCGGGCTGCGCGCGGCCATCGAAGCCGCCGGTATCGCCATCAGCCAGCCCAACCTGCGCGACGAAACCCGCGCCGAAACGCTGGCGGCCATCCGGGACGCCGGCGTTGGGCTGACCGGCGCGGACGCCGCCATCGCCGCTACCGGCACGCTGGTCTTCAGCACTGCCCCAGGCAAAGGCCGCCTCCCGACCATCCTGCCGCCGGCGCATATCGCCGTCATCACCCTAAACCAGCTCGTGCCGCGCCTGGAAGATTGGGTCGCCCGGCAGCGCGCCGCCGGCCTGGAAACGGCGCGGGGCAGCGCCAACCTATGTTTTGTCTCCGGCCCCAGCAAAACCGGCGACATTGAGATGATTCTGGTCAAACAGGTTCACGGGCCGGGGGTGTTGCAAATCGTTGTAAAGCGATAATATCCTGTTTATTTTATTCAGGGTTATGATTATGACTTATTCCTTACTTTGTAACGGCACGCTGATTGACGGCACAGGCACAAAACCACTGCGAAACGGCGGCATCCTGCTGGATGGCCGCTATATTCGCACCGTCGGCCCGGTAGATTCGCTGACCCTGCCGAATACAACGATTGAAGAAATTGACGCCCAGGGTGGTTTCATCATGCCGGGCTTTATTGATACCCACGTGCATCTTATGATCGAAAGCTTCAACCTGCCCCAGATGATGCAGACGCCGTTTTCGCTCAATTTTTACAAGGCCATCAACCACATGCGCCGCACCCTGGACGCCGGCATCACCGGTGTGCGCGATGCCGGCGGGGCCGACCTGGGCGTTAAAATGGCCGTCGAGACGGGTTTAATCGAAGGGCCGAGGATGCAGATTTGCGTCACGATGCTCAGCACCACCGGCGGGCATGGCGACTCCTGGATGCCGGGGGGATTGGATATGCCGCTGTTCCCGGCGCACCCTGGCCGCCCGGATGGCCGCTGCGACGGCGTGGACGGCGTGCGGAAAAAAGTGCGCGAGGTGCTGCGCGCCGGGGCCGATGTGGTCAAGGTCTCGGCCACCGGCGGCGTCCTCAGCCCGACCGATCACCCGGAGTTCACCCAGTTTTCGCCGGAGGAGCTGGCGGTCATTGTGCAGGAGGCCTCCTTCCGGCGCGGCATCCGGGTGATGGCGCACGCCCAGGGCGCGGAAGGCGTCAAAAACGCCGTGCGCGCCGGGGTGCATTCCATCGAACACGGCATTTATCTGGACAACGAGGCCATCGAACTGATGCTCGAACGCGGCACGTTCCTGGTTCCAACGCTGCTGGCGCCGGTTTCGGTGGTGCAGATCGCGGAGGCCGCCGGCACGATGCCGGCTTACGGCGTGCGGAAAGCCCGCGAAGTGCTGGACATTCACCGGGAAAGCATCGCGCGGGCTTACAAGGCGGGCGTGAAGATCGTCATGGGGACGGATGCCGGCGTGATGCCGCACGGCACGAACATGGGCGAACTGGCGCTGTTGTGCGGCGTGGGCATGTCGCCGCTGAAGGTCATCACCGCCGCCACCCAAACCGCCGCCGAATGTCTGGGCTGGGGGGATTGGTTGGGGACGATTGAGCCGAACAAAATAGCGGACATCATCGTGAGCAAGGCCAACCCGCTCAACGATATTCACGTGCTGGAAAACCCGGATAATATCATCCTAGTCATTAAAGACGGTGTGATCGTCAAGGATTTACGCAGCCGGGCGGCTTAAGGGGGTATTTTAAATTATGGCATTGGATGAGCTAAAACGCCGCGAACAAAGCCGGCGGCGCTGGTGGCGCGTGGGGGCAGGCATCATGTTTGTGCTGGCCGTCCTGCTCGCCATCGGCCAGGTACAGTATTTGCAGCAGGAGGCCGAAGTGTTCGCCACCCAGACGGCCCAGGCCGCGCCGACGCTGCCCTGAAGGGATAAACGCTTTTGTCCGAACCGATTTTAAGCCCCACCCTTGATCTGGCCCGGCAGTTGGCCGGGCAGTTTGCCAGCCGCGCCGACCAGGCCGACCGGAAGGGCGAACTGCCGCCGGAGGATGTGCGCGCGCTGGTTGAATCCGGCTATTTAACCCTCAGCATCCCGCGCGTTTACGGCGGCCAGGAACTTTCGCTGCGGGAATGCACCGCCGCCCAGCTAGAACTGGCGCAGGGCAGCGCCGCCTCCGCCCTGGTCGCGGCCATGCAGCTTCACGTATTCGGCAGCGCGCGGGAAAACCGCCCCTGGCCGGAAGCCGCCTTTGAGCGGCTGTGCCGCATCGCCACCGACGGCGGTTTAATCAACGCGGTCGCCAGCGAACCGGTGCTGGGCAGCCCTTCGCGGGGCGGTGCGTTCGCCACCACTGCCGCGCTGCACCCGGACGGCTGGCGCATCAACGGGCAGAAAACCTGGATCACCGGCGGAAAACACCTGACGCACCTGCTGGTTAAACTCAACATTGGGGACGACCCGGCGGCGGTGCTGGTTCCAAACCACGCGCCTGGCGTGGTCTGGATCGAAACCTGGCGACAGTCCCTCAGCCTGCGCGCCAGCGACAGCCACGACGTTTGTTTTAACGATGTGATCGTGCCATTTGACCACCTACTGGAGCGCGGCGCGCACCCGGAGCGCCCGCCGGACGCCTGGTTCGTCATCCTGGTTGCTTCGGTGTACCTGGGCGCGGCTCTGGCGGCGCGAAATGCCGTCATCGCCTATGTGCTGGAGCGCGTGCCGACGGCGCTGGGCCGCCCGATTGCCACCCTGCCCGGCATCCAGCGGCAGATCGGGGAAATAGACTTGGCGCTGCAAAACGCCCGCAGCTTTTTGCTGGAAGCGGCGGCGGGCTGGGGCGGCGATGCCGACACCCGGCGGCGGTGGTTCCCGCGCATCGTGGCCGCCAAAGTCCTCGCCACCGAAACCGCCGCTGGCGTGACCGAAAAGGCACTGCGGATCGTGGGTGGGGCCGGCATCACCCACGCGCTGCCGCTGGAACGTTTTTTCCGCGACACCCGCGCCGGGTTAATGCACCCGCCGTCCGGCGACGCGGCTTTAGAGATAATTGGCAAACACGCGATTGAGCAGGCGAAAGGGGACGCCGATGGATAAACCGACGCCCGACGACCCGGCGGCGCTGGAAACCCTGATTGAGGGCTGGCTGGCGCGCGCGCAGGACGCCGCCGACAAAGCCCAGAATTTGAGCCGCATCGGCGCCAACCGGGCGGAGTTTTACCGGGGACAGGCCGAGGCGTACCACAGCGCCGCCGCTGAACTGCGCGCCCTGCTGGCGGGCGAGTCCGGCGATCTCCAGGCCGCGCCCGAATACGCCGAGGTCAGCCTGGAAACGGCACAGACGGTGCTGAAGCTGGCCGGGCTTTCCATCGCCGAACTGCGCGCTCACCCCGACCGCACCTTCAGCATCCTGTTTCTGCCGCTGCAATATCGCTCGACCGGCGAAGTGGCGGAAAAACTGCTGGACGTGGCCGACGTGGAAATTCTGGACTCTGGCCGCCTGCCCAATACCAACAAGTCGTTCGTGGACTTCGCCTTTAAGTCGCCCCCGGTGTAAACCGGTTATGCCGGCGTGCCGCGCGCCCGCAGGAAATCCCTCACTACCATGATGAAACGCTCGAACTGGTCGCACATCAGGAAATGCCCAGCATCCTCAAAATGGACGTGCCGGCCTTCGCGCCAGTGGTTTTGAAAGGCTGCCAGCCCGGCTTCGACGCCTGCGCCTGGCATCATCGAACGGGCGGTGAGCAGCAGCATCGGCGCAGCGATGCGCGCGATCACGTCCGGCGCTTCAAACAGGCAGCCCAGTTTTGCGGCGTGGCGGAACACCGCCGGGTCGCAAGCCGCCTGCGCTTCGACAAAACTCACGTAGTCGGCCTCGTCCCAGGGCGGCGTTCCCGGCGGCAGCAGGCGCAGACCGGCGGCCATCCGTTCGGCGTGCGGCAGGCTTTTGAGCGCCCGTATGGTCTCAAAAATCGGCTCCATCCAGGACGGCGCGCCGTCCATCGGCGGCATCTGCGCCATGAAATTTTGCAGCGCCGGTTCGACCAGGACAACGGTGCGCGCCGGCTGAACAGCCGCCAGCCGCCCGGCGATTTCCGCTCCCATCGAATGGCCGACCACAAAGGGGCTGTCCAGCCCCAGGCCGGCGATCAGCGCGCGCGTGTCGTTTACCAGCACTTCCGCTGAAAAACCGTTTTCCAGGCCGCCGGACGCGCCGTGTCCTCGAAAATCCGGCATCACCACGTCGTAATCGGCTTCCAGCGCCCTGGCCGTCCGCAGCCAGACCAGGCCGTTAACCTGAATGCCGTGCAGCAGCAGAACGGGTGGTTTGCCACCGCCGGTGCGCGTGTAATGCAGGCGCGTGCCGTCCGGCGCGGCCATGTCGCCGGCCTGCCAGTGCGCCGGAACGAGTTCCGCCAGCGGGCGGAAGCCGCGCGCGATTTTTTCGTATGAAACAGCCATGCCGCGTTTCCCTTTCACTTGTCCTTTCGACCGCGCGCAGTATAAACCCTCACACGGCGTCAGGCTCAAGGGGGATTCGTCAGTGCAGGGGAAACCCGCAGCCGGGGCGCGGTTGTACGCCCCGGCTAAATCGTAATAGTCGCTAACTTTTCGCGGCGCTTTCCGGCTGCGGTTTGGCCGACCAGAGCGGGTTGTCGGGGTACAATCTGCGTCCCAGCCACAGCGATACATATACGGCACTTCAACCAGCGGGCCTACCACAGTCGCCAGCGCCTCGCTGGACGCCAGACCAAAAACGGCAATTGCTACGGCGATAGCCAGCTCAAAATTGTTGCTGGCCGCCGTAAACGAAATGGTGGCCGTATCCGGGTAGGGGAATTTGAGCAGATAGGAAAGGCCGAACGAGACAACGAACATGATGACGAAATAGGACACCAGCGGCAGCGCGATCCGCACCACATCCAGCGGCCTTTCCAGAATCACTTCGCCTTTGAGCGAAAACATGATGACGATGGTAAACAGCAGCCCGATAATAGCCGTCGGGCCAAGACGTGGCATGAAGCGGGTTTCGTACCATTCCTCGCCTTTGAGCCGCTCCAGGATCAGCCGTGTGAGGAAACCCGCCGCCAGTGGAACACCCAGGAAGATCAGGACGCTTTTGGCGATGTCCCCCATCGAGACATTAAGCGCCACCCCTTGCGCGCCCAACCAGCCGGGAACGATGGTAAGGTAGAAGTAGCCAAGCACCGTATACATAACGATCTGGAAAAGGGAATTGATTGCCACCAGCACGGCAGCGTATTCGTTATCCCCGCAGGCCAGCATATTCCAGATCAACACCATGGCGATGCAGCGCGCCAGGCCGACGATAATCAAACCGGTGCGGTATTCCGGGTGGTCGGGCAGCATCAGCCAGGCCAGGATGAACATCAGCGCCGGGCCAATAATCCAGTTCAGGGCAAGCGATGTGCCGGACATCTTCCAGTTGCTGACGATGCCGGGAATTTTGCCGTACTTAACCTTTGCCAGCACCGGATACATCATCCACAGCAGCCCGATGGCGATAGGCAGCGAGACGGTATCCAGCTTGACCGAATCCAGCGCCGGGGCCAGGTCGGGAAACACTTTTCCCAGGATAATGCCAGCAGCCATCGCGGCAAAAATCCAGACCGGCAGAAAACGGTCGAGAACGGAAAGCTGGCGGAAAACACCGCCGGGCTGCGCTGCGAGTTCGGTGGTTTGACTGACCATAGTTGGTAACCTCTTTGCTCTACGATTGGTTTATATGATGATTTGTTGATCGCTGGATCGTCTTTTTATCACACCTGGGCTAAAAACAGCCCGAACAAATAGCCGGCCAGCGTGCTGAAGACCGCCACCAGGCCGACGTAAGTCGCCGTTTTGCGCCGCCCCAGGATTTTGCCCGTCACCAGGATGCTTTGCAGGCTCAGTTCCGGGTCGGACAGCAGGTAGGCCAGCAGCGGGCCGCGATTCATGCCCAGGTCGAGGAACATGCGCGCAATCGGCACTTCGACCAGCGTGGGGAAGTACATAAACACGCCGAATGTCACCGCCAGCAGGTTCGCGCCGATGGTGTTCTGCCCGGCCAGCGTCCGAATCCAGTCCTCCGGGATGAGCGCGCGCACCACGCCCGCCGCAAAAACGCCCACGACCAGCAGCGGGAAAATCTGCTTGACGAAACGCCAGGTTTCCGCCAGCCAGCCGGCCAGTTCGTCGCGTTCCAGGTGGCGCGCCGCCACGTAGGCGATGGCCGCCAGCAGCAGGGCTTCGGCCACAAAACGCCCGGTGAAATGAATGACGATGCTGCCGCTTTCGGTGGCCGGAGCGGCCAGCAGCAGCGTCAGCGCCACCAGCGCCAGCGAGGCCCATGTCCAGCGGTTGAAGCCGTTCAGCACATCGTTCAGCCCTTTCCAGGCCACCGGCGCGATGATGACCAGCAGCACGATTAGCAGCGCGCCCTGGAGCGTCAGGTTCAGCGCGTCCAGCGTTGGCTGCATCGGCACATCCACCGGCAGCTGCACGGTGAACAGTGTCCCGGTCAGCAGGTCTATTTGCAGTGTCCCGGCCACCAGGACGGCCAGCAGCAGGCCGAAGAAAACCCACAGCGCCGGGCGCATGGCGGAATCATCCTCGAACAGGCCCACCGATGGCGCGGCCTGTGGCTGTTTAAACAGCGCCGCCATGATGAGGCCGATGAGGATGCCAAAAGCGATGGACAGGACGATACGCGCCAGGGCGATGTCCATGCCGATGGCCGCGCCCGTATAGCTGATCGCCAGGATGTTCACCGCCGGGCCGACGAACAGGAAGGTGATGGCCGGGCCAAGCCCCGCGCCGCGCTTCCAGATGCCGGCGAACAGCGGCAGGATGGTGCAGGAACACACCGCCAGCAAAAAGCCGCCTGCCGCCGCTGCCGGATAGCTGATATGTTTGGGCGTGCGCGGGCCAAGATAACGGGTGATGACGCCTTTTGGCATCAGCCCGCTAAGGTAGCCGGCGATGAAAAAGGCCGGCACCAGGCACAGCAGGACATGAGCGGCCAGATAATCCAGCAGCCCCATCCACCCGGCCTGAAGCAGTTGCAGGATGTAATCGCCAACCGGCATGATGTTTCCCCTTCACATTCAGTTTCTTGAATATATCTGATCACAGAAAAACCCTGGCGAACGGCCAGGGTCGTTCGGTCTAAAGCGTTTCGGCTTCCCGCGCCCAGTCCACGATTTGCTGGCGTTTGGGGATGCGCCCGGCGGACACCACCCTCTCGTTGATGACCAGCCCCGGCGTGCTAAGGATGCTGTAGGCCATGATGTCGTCCATGTCGGTGACTTTGATCAGTTGGTAGGGGATTCCGGCTTCGTCCAGCGCGGCGCGCGCTTCGGCTTCCAGGCGTTTGCAGTTGGCGCAGCCCGAACCCAGGACTTTAACGTGAATCATGTTCTTTTGCCTCCTGATACGTTCGCCTCGGCCACTGCCGCCGGCAAACACGGATCTGAACAAATCAGCGGTATGGGGACGAACCTTTCGCCCAGCGCGTTCGCCAGCAGCGTTTCCGCCAGCGGGCTGACCAACCGGTAAAACACCTGCAAGCCCTCTTTGCGTGTTTCGACCAGGCCGGCCTCGCGCAGCACCATCAACTGCTGCGAGATGTAGGCCTGCCGTTTGCCCAATGCGGCTTCGATCTGGCAGACGCAGATTTCGCCGCCGCGCAGCAGGTCGAGAATATGCAGGCGAACCGGGTGCGACAGCGCCCGAAAAACGAGCGCCAGGTCATCATACGTGTGGCTCATGGCATTCCTTTATATTCAATATCCTGAATATAGGTTAGGCGATACGAACCATCATGACCAGTGCCATCCATCATGCCCTGGCCGTGACAGGTGTTATATGGCCGACGGCAGTTTATCGAGGAACGGCAGCGGCTCGGTCTGATGCCCGTTCGCCTGGATGCCGGCTTTGGCCTTCTGACGCTTCTTTTCAGTCGAAGTGAGCTGCTGGGGAAACAGCTTTTTCGCGTCGGCATCGCGGATGCTTTGAATTTTGCCCAGGTACATCGAAACCGGGTAATCCTGGTACAGAGTTCGCCAGTTTGTCGCTGGCGATTTTTTCGTAGATCGGGTCGAGTTCGATGCCGATGTAGTGCCGCCCTAGATTTTTCGCGGCAATGGCCGTCGTGCCTGTCCCCAGGAACGGGTCAAGCACCACGTCGCCCGCATCGGTCGTCATCAGGATTAAGCGCTCCAGCAGGTGAATCGGAAGCTGGCAGGGGTGTTCGCCGTTGCGCCGTTTGGAATGGCGGATGCGGTGAATATCCGTCCATACGTCGCTGACCAGATAACCAAAAGGGTGCATCTGGTCTTTTTTGCCGCCGTAGTCCTTCAGATACGCGCCGCATTCCCGGCAGGTTTTGTGCGGCGCGCGAATTTCGTAGAACTTCGTGCCTTTGGCCTGCTTGCTGTAAAACAGGATGCCGTAGTGCGCCGGCAGCAGCGTTTTGCCGAGCGGCATACTCATGGCATCCCAGGCAATCCAGTGGCGGAAATGCGCGTGTTTGTTCAGGGTGGCGGCGTAATACGTCAGCCATTTGGGGATGTTATGCACCAGAATCGAGCCGGTAGGTTTGGTGACGCGCACCAGTTCCACCAGCCACTTTTCGCACCACGCCAGGTAATCCTCTAACGATTTCTGGTCGTCATAAGCGGTGTATTTTTTGTCCAGGTTAAAGGGTGGGTCGGCAAAACAAACATCTATGCTGCTGTCGGGGATGTCCGCCAGTTTTTCCAGGCAGTCGCCCAGGATAACCTGATCTACCCTTACACCCACGCGCTCACATCACCTTTAGAACGGATGTCCCCCTGAACATCTATTCTAAAGGAACCCAACGGGGTGCCAAGTGGAGCCTTGATTGTCAAAGTTTTGCCAAACAATCAAGTCTTTTGTTTTTCTTCCAACTCGGCACTTGCCAACTCAGCCCCCATAGATAAACCGATTAGACTGTGTCCGATTCTGCGTGGACAGCGGGCTTCAGCCCGCTGTCAGTGGGCTAAAGCCTCACTGTCTATCAGGTTCATGCTTTTCCGTTTATCCATCGGAACTATACCCCTACCGCCCCGTCCAGTCGCGCAGGTAGAGGAAGTCGTGGCCGATGCTGCGGCGGCTCAGTTTGGCGATGTTCGGCATGGTGCGTTTGTAGTGGTTGGCCTTCACCCGCCGCCAGACGTTTTCCACGAAGGCGCGGTCGAAACCTTCCTCCGCCACTTCGTCCACCGTAAACCGTTCGTCCACCAGCAGGAACAACACCTGATCTACGTCGTTGTAGGTAAAACCCAGCTCGCCTTCGTCGGTCTGGCCTTCCCATAGGTCGGCAGACGGCGCTTTGTGGATGATGGCCGGCGGCACGCCCACCGCCGCCGCCAGCTGCCGCACCTGATATTTGTACAGGTCGGCAATCGGCTGGAGCGCCACGCCGCTGTCGCCGTAGATGGTGCTGTAACCCAGCAAAAATTCGGTCTTGTTGCTCGTCCCCATCACCAGCCCGCCCCAGGCCGCCGACTGGTCGTACAGCACGATCATACGCAGCCGCGCCAGGATGTTGCCCTGCCGAATCCGGTTCATGTCCGGGAACTGGTTGATGAGCGGGTCGGCCATGTCGGTGATCGGCACGGTCAGGCTGGGCAGCCCCAGGTCTTGAATGACCGCTTCGGCGTCCAGCAGGCTGGCTTCGGACGACGCGCGGTAGGGCATCCGCACCGCCAGCACGTTTTCCGCGCCCAGCGCCTCGGCGGAAAGATAAGCCGACAGCGCCGAGTCAATGCCGCCGGAGAGGCCGATGATGGCGCGTTTCATGCCGGCTTTGGCGATCTGGTCGCTGATGAAGCCGGTAATCATCTTGCGGGCGATGCCGGTGTTGATGTCCAGGCGGTGCAGGATGCTGGACGGCGCGGTTGAGGTCATGGGGGTTTCTCCTGGCTGGCTGATGGATTCCAGTATAGAAGGGCTTCGGCGCGCCGACAAGGAGCGGTTATAACCAGGGCCAGGGAGGCCGGCTCAACCACCCCGGCAGAAAAAAGTCTCCTCCGAATTCGGAGGAGATTGAGAGAGGGTCTGGATAGATCAGGCTTCCAGGCTGACGGCGCGCCCCAGCAGCGCATCTATTTCCCGCATCTGGTCGGCGGCCAGCGGGCCGAAGCGCATCGCCCCGGCGTTTTCTTCCACCTGGGCCACCGTGCGAAAACCCGGAATCGGCAGCGTTTGCGGGCTGCGCGCCCACAGCCAGGCCAGCGCCCCCTGCGCCAGCGTGCGCCCGCCGCTGGTGAGGATTTCGCGGATGGCGTTCAGCCGCGCCAGCCATTCGGGATGCGGCTTGCCATCTTTAAAGTAGCGCATCCATGCCGGGCTGTGTTCGCCGCGCACGTCGTTCTGGGCAAGCGTTGAGTTAGCGGTGTATTTGCCGGTCAGCAGCCCCATCGCCAGCGGCCCCCGGTTGATGGCCGCCTGGTTGAACTGCTCGCACAGCGCGATGATGGCCGCGTTGTCGGTCAGCACATTCATATCCACCTGGATGGCGGCGCAGTTCGGCCCTTCTACGAACACGCGGGCGCGTTCGGGAAAATCGGTACTCCAGCCGTAGCTGCGGATTTTGCCTTCCTTAACCAGCGCCTCCAGTGTATCGCGCACTTCACCGGCCTGGTCGGCGGGATAATCGTTGATGTGGAACTGGTACAGGTCAATCACGTCGGTATTCAGCCGTTTGAGCGAGGCTTCGCAGGCGCGGCGGATGTAGTCGGGCGAAGCGTCCGAGCCAATGATCTGGCGCGCCGATTCGTCAAACAGATTGCCAAACTTGGTGGCGATCACCACTTCATGGCGGCGTCCGGCCAGCGCGCGGGCGATCACCCGTTCGCTGCGGCCCGTGCCGTACACGTCGGCGGTGTCCAGGAAATTCACGCCCAGTTCCAGCGCGCGGTGAATAGCGCGAATCGACTCCTCGTCGTCCACTTCGCCCCAACCCACCGGCGTATCGCCCGACCAGAACGGCCCGCCAATCGCCCAGCAGCCCAGGCCAACGGCGCTGACCTGGATGCCGGAACGGCCCAATACGCGGTTAAATGCAGCAGTCATGATCGTTTCTCCTTTAACATTCGGCGTCGCATGATGTCGTAAGCGTGCCGGTGGCCGGCTTGGCGGCGGGCAGCGCCGGGCGGCGCGGCAGCCTTAACGGCGGCTTGAGCCAGGCCAGAAGCCGGCGCAGCGATATGGAATTTCCGGCAGGCGGTACAGCGGCGGCCTGTTCAAGCTGGCGCTGCTCAAATTCAATACGTACCCGCTCGGTCAGCGGGGTCATCGGTGGAAACATGATAACCTCCTGTAACTCAGAGTTGATTAATCAGGGCGTTCGTTCGGCGAGTATTTCCCCATACAGCTCGATTTTGTACTGGATGATCTTCAGATGTTCCTGAAGTTCGGCCAGGTGCGCTTCGACGCTGCGCCGGAGTTCCTTCAGCATTTCCAGCCGTTCGGGCAGTGTTTCGTCGCCCATCCGCTGGAGTTCGGCATAACGCTGCATCTGATGGATGGGCATCCCGGTAGCGCGCAGTTTTTTAAGGAATTCAATCCAGCCAACGTCATCCATTGAATAGCGGCGGTGCGTGTTCTGCGCCCGGCCAATCGAATGAATGAGGCCGATACGCTCGTAGTAACGCAGCGTATGGACGCTCAAACCGGTGGCTTCAGCCACGTCCTGGATAGCGAGTAACTCGGTTTGTGTGTTCATAATTCAGACTCTACAACTTAGAGCGCGCTCTAAGTCAAGACCCCAATCTGAGGAATTTTTCCGGTCGCGCAGGGCGAAAAAACCTGCCGACCGGCGGCGTTTATGACGGGGTTTCTTCGGCATCTGTTTCAACTTCGCCCCAGGCGACCAGCGTGAGGCGGTGCGGAAAATCTTCTTCGACGGCGATTTGCAGGGCATGATACCCGCCGCCTTCCTGCGCCTGCACCACGACAATAACCTGATATTTGCCGATGGCGACCACCTGCTCCACGCGCAGTTTGCCCAGCGCGGCGCGGCGGTCGCGCCAGTCTGCCAGCAGCGCGGCAGCGTCGGCCTCGGCCAGCGCAGCAGGCGCGCAGCCGTCGGCGATATAGGCGCGCAGGCGGTCAAAGTCGCCCCGGTTGTACAGCGTCAGCAGGGCGATCAGCCGCATCCCGGCGCTGCTGCCTGTTAAATGTGCCTGGGCGCTCATGCTTCCTCCCGGGATGGCTGCGGCGGAAAGATGTCGCGCAGCGGCAGCACGAAGCCGGGCAGCAGATCGCCGCTGTCCAGCGCGCCGGCGGCATCCACTTTGCGCAGGTTCAGGCTGCCGTCATCACTGCGGCGGCAGATGTAGGTCACCTGTCTGTCCGGGTAGACAATCCAGACGATCTTCGCGCCGGATTCGAGATACGACTCGGCCTTGCCCAGCAGCTGCCGCTCCCAATTGCTGGGTGACGCCACCTCGACGGCCAGATCGGGCGCGAACTGGAACGCATCCGGCAGCGGCCAGTCCTGCCGCGCTTTCGACACGAACGACACGTCGGGGATGAGTACGTCGCCGTTGGGCAAGGTATAACTGACTCCATCGCTGAAGACAAAACCCATCTGCCGAGGTTCGACAAAGTTCATGAGAAAAAGCACAAGGCGCGTAACAACCCAGTTATGTAATGGACTCGCTGGTGGCACTTCGATGATCTCCCCGTCGAGCAGTTCAAAGCGTTTTTGGGCGTTCTCCGGCTGGTCGTAGAGCGCGTCTAAATCCTCACGGGTGAAACGCTGTTCGCGGATAACCATAATTCTCGCCCTCCTGAGTCCAGACAGGGAGATTGACCTGCCTGTCTGCAATCGGTGGTGGCTGCTCGTTCGGGCTGTTCACCCCGCTCCCCTCCCCGAATTCAGGGAGGGTGTCTAAGAACATTCTGGACAAGGGTGAGGAGTCGTGCAACAGCGAGCAGCGACCGTTACAGGTATTTTATCACGCGCCATCCCGGCGGAGGATGCGCCCCAATTCCCGCTGCACCAGGTCGGGGCGCTCGTCGCGCAGCAGCGGCAGACGGCTGCGGGTGCGGTGAAGCTGGTTGAGGTCAATTTCCTGCACAATCAGCTTTTCGTCGAAGTAACAGCCGCGAGTCAAAAATTCGCCGTCGGGGTTTACGATGGACGAGCCGCCCCAGAAGTTTTTGCCGTCCTCGTAACCCACGCGGTTGCAGTGAATGACATAGCTGGTGAATATGCTGCCATATGCCTGATTAACCAGCTCCACCCAGCGCGACCCTTCCAGCCGGTCGCCGGCGTCCAATCCCCGGCTGGGGCTGGCGCTGTGAAAGATGAGGATGTCCGCGCCGTCCAGCCACAGCAAATACGGCGGCGACATATGCCAGAAATCCTCGCAGATCAGCATCCCGGCCCGCCCGTAGCGCGTATCGAAGGCGCGCGCCTGCTCGCCCTGGTCGAAATAACGCCCTTCGTCGAACATGGCGTAGGTCGGCAGATAGATTTTCTGGTGAATGTGCAGGGTTTCCCCCTGCGACAAATACGCCGCGCTGGTGTAAAAACGTTCGCGGCGGTCTTCCTGCACGAAGCCGAACACGATGTCCATGTGGCGGCTGGCGTCCAGCAGGGCGCGGAAAGCCGCGTCATCCCGGCTGGCGCGGATCGCCACCTCCGGCACTAAATCCTGCACCTGGTAGCCGGTCAGCGACAGTTCGGGGAAAACGATCAGGTCAACGCCGGCCTGGTCAGCCTGCTCGATGTAGGCCAGGTGTTTGTCCAGGTTGGCCGCCACGTCGCCCAGCTTGGGGTAAATCTGCGCCAGTCCGATCTTCAACCGCATAAAATCTCCTTAAAAGACTCAACGCGAAGAACACAAAGGGGCAAAGACGCGGAGAATTATTTTCTGCCTTTGCGCCCTTGCGCTATGCATTTCTCCTCCAGCCGGGGCCGCGCACGACACGCCCTGGCGTCGCCCCGGTATGCTCGCCGTCGTACAGCACTGGCACGCCGTTGACCAGCACGTAAACCATGCCGGTGCTGTACTGGTGCGGCTGCTGCGGCGTGGCATAGTCCTGCACTTTGTCCGGGTCGAAAATCGCCACGTCGGCGGCGTAACCGGGCTTGAGCCAGCCGCGCCCTTCGATCTTCAGGTTGGCTGCCGGGAAGGAGGTCAGCCGGCGGACGGCTTCTTCCAGTGGAATCAGCCGCTCGTCACGCACGTATTTCGCCAGCACGCGGGCGAACGAGCCGTAGGCGCGCGGGTGCGGGTTGGACTTCAAAAACACGCCTTCCGGGGCCTGCGACCCGGCATCGGAGCAGAAGCTCACCCAGGGCAGCGCGGCCTGCCGCCGCAGGTTGTCCTCCGACATGCTGAAGTACATAGTAAAAACGCGGCTGTTATCCTCCACGATCAAGTCCATCAGCGTCTCTTCCGGCGATGTACCGCGTTCGGCGGCCACTTCCGCCAGCGTTTTGCCGGTCAGCGGCTTCAGGCGTTCGGTCTTAAAACCGGCCACCATGATGCGGTCGGCCCAGTTTTCGGCGTACATATTCTCCCACTGGTCGGCGGGCTGGACGATTTCGGCCTTGATGCGGGCGCGGGTTTCGGGGTCTTTCAGCCGTTCGACCAGCGCGTTATGGCCGCCTTCGTGCGCCCAGGGCGGCAGCGACGCATCCAGCCCGGTGCCGGAAAACGGGTAGGTGTACATATCGGCGGTGATGGGCAGCCCTTCGGCGCGGGCGGTTTCGATGCGGGCGATGGCCGTTTCCATCTTGTGCCAGTTGGAGCGCCCCGCCGCCTTAAGGTGGTAAATCTCGCCCCGGACGCCGGCTTCCCGCACGATGGTGAAAAATTCGTCCAGCGCCTCTAAAAACGCGCTGCCTTCGCTGCGAAGGTGCGAGATGTACAGGCCGTCGTATTCCGCGACCACGCGCGCCAGCTCGACCAGTTCTTCGGTGGTGGAGTAAAACTCCGGCGGGTAAATGAGCGCCGTTGACAGACCGACCGCGCCTTCTTCCATCGCCTGCCGCAGCAGCGTTTTCATCTGTTCGCGTTCGGCGGGCGTGGGGCGGCGGTCGTCGTAACCGACGGCGTACACGCGCAGCGTGCCGTACCCGACGAACGAGGCGATATTGGGAGCGACGCCGCGCCGTTCCAGGTAATCCAGGTATTCGCCCAGGGTCGTCCATTCGATGTCGTAACGAATATCGCCCTGGCGCATAAAACCGCCGGGCGATGTGTCTTTCATTTCTTCGGTCAGCGGCCCCATAGACGAGCCTTCGCCCATCACTTCCAGCGTCACGCCCTGGCGAATCTCGCTCTGCGAGCGGCCATCTTCGATCAACGACTCGGTTGACCAACTGAGCATGTTGATGAAACCGGGCGCGACCGCCAGGCCGTCGGCGGTGATGATCTGCGCGGCGCTGGCGTCTTTCAGGTCGCCCACCGCCGCGATTTTGCCGCCGTGTATCGCCACGTCCGCTTGAAAGGGCGCGCCGCCGCTGCCGTCATAAATTGTGCCGCCGCGTATGAGGATGTCGTAGTCGGGCATGAAACCTCTCCCTAAATTCCTCCCCGTACACGGAGAGGGACTTCAAAATGCCGTTTCTTTCTTCCCTGTGTGCGGGGCTACCCCCCTTTGACCAGCCGCCAGACGCCCAGCGCCAGCAGCCCCAGGTCGAACCACTGGTCGAGCCGCAGCCCGATCAGGGTCGCCACCGCATCGCCCCGGTAAAAGCCTATCACAAACATGCCGGCGCTGAGCAGCACCAATACAAGCCAGAAGCGCCGCCGCAGCAGCCAGCCGCGCCACAGCAGCAGGCCGGCCAGCAGCAGCCCGCCCGCCGACAGCAGCAGCCCGAAAAACTGCGTGTTATAACGCGGCGCGACGATGCCGAAGATGTCGGGGCTTTCCCCGGCCACCAGCGGCGGGTAATCGGCCAGCGTGGGGACTTCCTGGCCGTAACCGCAGGCGGCAGCCATGCAGCCCAACCAGCCCGCCAGCCCGATCAGCGGCAGACCGGGCGTCAGCGTGTCCAGCAGGGAGTCGGCGTTCATCCGGCGCAGCCGCGCCGCCAGCTTCAGCCCGATCACGCCGCCCAATGCGGCGCCGTGCCAGTTCAGGCCGCCCAGTTCCAGGTGGAACACTTCGCCCAGATTATTGCCAAAATAGTCCCAACTGAGCAGCACATGCCCCAGCCGCGCCAGAATCACTGCGCCGATGAGCGCCCCCAGATAAACGTCGGCAGCGGCAGCAGCGCGCAGCAGCGAGCGCGTTTCGCCATCTGCCAGCCGGGCGCGGTGGAGGCCGATAACCGCGCTGGCGAGGATGGCAATCGCCAGCAGCAGGGTAAATGTTTGCAACGTCCAGGGGCCAATCGTCGTATATAAGCTAGGCATAAACACATCTTCCGGTTCTGCCGAAGGTTAATATGAGCGTACCCCTAATATCTGGGGGTCACAATGGGTTGGGCGGAAATCAGATGTTATAATACCGTTGATTCTGCTATACCTAAAGGTTATTGCAGTCAGTTGGTTGATGAAAAATCGGTTAATTAAGGAGTGAAAAGCATGGGTGGAGTCAGTGCCATCATCGGTACCTTGGCCCTGTTAGGTTTCCTGCTCTTTCTGGTCGGCGCGGGTCTGGCTGTGATGGCCGCCTCGCAGGGGCGGCCCGCGCGCGGCGGCGTGCTGCTGGCGGTCATCGGTCTGGCGGCCGGCCTGCTGCTCAGCCTCATCAGCCAGGGCATTCTGATCGTCGAGCCGACCCAAGTGGCGGTCGTCGTCAATACCCTGAACGGTACGCTGGAGGAGCCAGCACGCGGCGCGGGTACGTCCATTGTTATCCCGGTCGTCCAGCTGTATTACATCTATCCCATTACGCAGCAGCAGTATACGATGGCGGGCAAAGAATTGGAGGGACAGGTGCGCGGCAATGATGCCGTGCAGGCCCGAACGCGCGACGGGCAGGAAATTTCGATGGACATCACCGTTTTATACGCCGTCAACCCCGGCAAGGTGAACACGGTACATACCCGCTGGCAGAGCGGCTACCAGGATAACTTCGTGCGCCCAACCGTGCGCGGTATCGTCCGCGAGGTGGTATCCGGCTACGGCGCGGAGGAAATCTACGGCACGGCGCGCGGCAGCCTGGAAAACGAAATGCAGGAGCGCGTCGGCCAGCGTTTTGATGAAGAAGGGCTGACGCTGACCGACCTGCTGGTGCGCGACATCAGCTTCTCGGAGCAGTTCCGCCAGGCCATCGAACAGAAGCAGATCGCCGACCAGGAAGCCCAGCGCGCTGAACTCCAGATTCGCCAGCGCGAAAACGAGGCCGCCCAACTGCGCGCCCAGGCCCAGGGCGAACGCGACGCCCGCATCGCCCGCGCCGAAGGTGAAGCGCAGGCCATCGTGCTGCGCGCCCAGGCCGAGGCGGAAGCTCTGCGGCTGGTCAGCGAGCAGATTGCGGCCAACCCCAGCCTGATTCAATACCTGTACGTACAAAACCTGAGCGATAACGTCAGCATCGCCCTGGTGCCGTCCAACAGCCCATTCCTGTTCGACTTCGCCAGCCTGGCGCAGCCGAACGCGGATTTCGTCGCACCCAACGTGCCGGAGATCGTCGCCCCGCAGGCCGAGCCGGAGGCGACTCCGCAGCCGGGCGGGTAAACACACGGCAGTGTATAGGGGTGGGTTGAGAAACCCGCCCCTGCGAAATTTTTGCGATCTTCGCCCCTTTGCGCTGAGTCTTTTTTCCGCATGGTGGGCGGTCCAACATGGCCGCTCACCCACGTAAATATTGTCTAAGAAAAACCCGCGCCCGATTGACTCCCCCTCGGCTTAACCATAAAATTAAGGTGGGCTGAAATACTGCGTAAGGGTTTATACTTCGTGTAGAAAAGTGTCGGGTCATAACCTATGGCGAAGGACTACTATCAAACGCTGGGTATCAAACGCGACGCCAGCGAAAAAGACATCAAAACCGCCTTCCGCAAGCTGGCGAAAAAATATCACCCGGATGCTAATCCGAACGATCCCAACGCCGAGTCGCGTTTCAAGGAGATCAACGAGGCGTATGAGGTGTTGAGCGACCCGGAAAAACGGGCGCGTTACGACCGCTTCGGCACGGCTAACCCGCAGTTCGATCCGAACTTCCCCGGCCAGACCTACACGTATACCAACGTGGACATGGGCGATTCGCCCTTTGCCGACATCCTGGAGTCGCTGTTCGGCAGTTTTGGCCGGTCAGGGCGTTCGCGGGGCGCGTCGGGCGGTTTTCGGGGCAGCCCGTTCGGCGGGGCGGTGAACCTGGATGCGGATGGCGAGGACATCCGCCAGAAAGTGACCATCAGCCTGAAGGAAGCCTACACCGGCACGAGCCGCCTGGTGACCAAAGGCGACCGGACGGTGAAGGTGAACATCCCGGCGGGGGCCGCCACCGGCACGAAAGTGCGGCTTTCCGGCGAGGGGATGCCCGGCGCGGGCGGCGGTCGCTCCGGCGACTTGTACTTGATCGTGGAGGTTGCGCCGGACGCGCAGTTCGAGCGTAAAGGCGACGACCTGTACGTGGACGTGAAGGTGGATATGTTCGCGGCGCTGCTGGGCGGCGAGGTGGAAGTCCCCACGATGGAGCGCCCGGTTAAGCTGCGGATTCCGCCCGGCACGCAGTCCGGGCGGAAGTTCCGGCTGCCCGGCAAAGGGATGCCGGTGCTGCGGCAGAAAGACCAGCGCGGCCACCTGTACGCGCGCGTGTTGATTACCGTGCCAGAACACCTGAACGCCGAGCAGAAGGCGCTGGTGGAGCGCCTGCGCGACTCGCTGCGGTGAGGGGCGGGCAGGCTGCCGTCTCCATGACGCGCCTGGTGTATTTTCGCGCTCCTCTCCAACGACTCGTTGTACGCGAAAGGGTTTGCCGACGGTTTAGCGCCGCAGGCGAGATACCAGCGCCAGCGCGGCAGGGGCCAGGAACGGCAGCACGCTGTCGCCGGGCGCTAACCGGAACGGCAGGCTGTTTTCCACCGGCGACAGCGGCGCCGGCACGAAAATAAACACAAACACCACCAGCGCCAGCACCGCCACCCAGCGCCGACGGCTGTCCAGCGGCGTTATCATATCCAGCGGCGTGGCGTACATACGCCCGAAAATCAGCAGCAGAATCACCCAGAACAGCCATACGTCCGTGACCAGCACCAGCGCCACCATCACCGCCAGCAGCGGAAAGTACAGCCGGCGGGCGCGGTCGCCGATCAAAGCGTACAGCACATGCCCGCCGTCAAGCTGGCCGATGGGGATGAGGTTGAGCGCCGTCACCAGCAGCCCCGTCCAGCCCGCCCAGGCAAGCTGGCTGCAATTGATACACACATCCACCCGGCCATCCGGCACAAAACGCCCGTAAGTGAGCGTTTTTGCCAGCGCGTACAGCAGCGAGTCGCCTTCGTACAGTCCGCCGCCGGTGATCGGCTGGAGCGGCGCGCTGGACAGGCCGATAAATAAAATCGGGATGGCGAACAGCAGGCCGGTCAGCGGGCCGGCAGCGCCCACGTCCAGCAGCATTTTGCGGTTCCGCATCGGCTGGCGAAGCTGGATGAACGCGCCCATCGTGCCGAACAGGCTGATGAGCGGCAGCGGGATGAAATACGGCAGCGTCACCGCTAGCTTGTGACGCCGCGCCGCAAAATAATGCCCCAGTTCGTGCGCGCCCAGGATGAGCAGGATGCTGGCGGCATACGGCAGGCCGCGCCACAGCTCGCCCCAGAAGTTATTGCTCAACCGCACCGCCAGCAGCGGGTTCACCCGCGCGATATTGCCGATGGCGAGGTCGGTGCCGACGATCAGCACGCTGACCAGCGTCAGCAAAAACAGCACCAGGTTCGGCCACCAGGGGCGCGGCTGCGGGTTGATGCGCCCGCTGATGATCTGGACGACGTGCGGCCCGGCGGTTTCGCCGCGATTGGGGTCGGCGGGGCGAAAAACCGGCAGATGCTGGATGTCCGCCAACTGCCGGTCGAGTTTATCATACGCTTCTTCCGACTCGATCAGCAGGCGGCCTTCAAAAGTCGCCAGCAGCCGGTTTTCCATCAGGTTCGGCGGCAGGCCGTCGGGCTGCGGGCTGCGTTCGGCGAAGGTTTCTTTTTCGATCAGCAGAACACCCGCCACCATCTGGCGGATCTCGTTGACCAGCATCTCCTCGCGGGTCAGCGGCGGTTGAGCCAACCGCAGCGCGGTCTGATCGTTGCGAGAGGTGGCGGGTTCATTAAACATTGTTTGCTCCTGGGTATAAAACCGCCGGACGCCGCGCGCGATGCAGCCGCGCTTTCACCCGGCGTCTGATAGCAGTTATCACTATAACCGATTCACATTAAGGCGGCGTGATAATCTGCCAGGCGCGGCCCTGCGGCAGCAGCTGCAGCACCGTGCCGTTGGCGCTGTTCAGGTACAGGTTTTCAGCGCCTTCGCCGACGCCCACCGTCTGAGAGAAACCTTCGTAGGCGGATTCTTCGGCCAGCCCCAGCCCCAGCCGGTTGCGAACCAGATCATTGCCGCGCCAGACGAAACCCAGCGCGCGTTTGGGCTGGACAAGCCCCGGCGGCAGCGCGCGCTCGAAGTTTTCGTCCAGTTCGGGATGCACCGCCGGGTTGTAGCGATTCTCGAAGGCCACCCAGGACGGGTCGAGGCCGTCGTTGAACAGCGCGTACACCCGGTTAAGCGCCTGAACGTATACCATACGCCCGCGCTCGAACGGCTGCTCGACCAGCGTGGTCGGCTGCGCCGGGCCGTTCGGGCAGGCCTCCGGCGGCGGCAGGAAAAACCAGGCGTCCGGGCAGGCCAGCGGCAGGGTAAGCGTCTGTTCGGCCTTCAGCGCGCCGTCACCAACGCTGAGGACAAAACTTACCTGTCCCCGGTCGGCGCGGCGGGTCGGCACGGTCAGGTTGCCGTCCGGCGCTACGTTCCACAGCTGGTTGCGTTCGCCGTTCTGGTCAAGTCGGTAGATGACCGCGCCGTTGGCCCCACGTGTAGACCAGAACAGCGTTACCGGGTCGCCGGGGGCGACGGCCAGCGTATCGGACGTAAAAAATTCGATGCGCGGCGCGTTGGGGTTGGCGGCGCGGGTGGGCGTGGACAGCGCGGCAGCAGCGCGCGTGACGCCGAACAGCGGCGTGGGCGACGGACCGAAGGTGGCCGTCAGCGGCAGCGGGGTGGGCGAAACCAGCACCTCAAAACCCGGCGTGCGCGTGGGCGTCTCGGTGAAGGTGGCCGTCGCCGAAGGCCGCGCAGTGGGGATGACCAGCGGCGCGCCCGCGCCACAGGCGTTTAACGCCAGCGCGACAATCAGCAGGCAGAAGAAACCGGTTCGATAACGTTTTTCCATGCTGGATAGTATAACGCCAAGCGGGTTTTTAGGCAGGGGCGCGTCAGGCCGCCGCCAGCGTCAGCCGCAAGCCGGTGATGCCCACGCCGGGGCCAAAATCGCGGCGCGGGTCAAGATGCCAGCGCCCGGTCGCCATGTTGGTGACGATACACAGCGAGGCATAAGGCAGACCGAGTTCCGCCGCCAGCCAGACTTCCGGCACCAGCGTCATGCCCACCACCGCTGCGCCGCCCCAGCCGTACAGGGTGATCTCCGCTTCCGTTTCCAGGCGCGGGCCTTCGGTGCAGACATACGTGCCATGAGCGGCGGGCGTCAGGCCGGCAGCCGCGCAGGCTTTCAGCAGGCGGGCGCGCAGCCCTTCATCAAACGGTTTTCCCTGGGGTACCGAAATCGGCGGCTCGCCCATCCCGTTTTCCGCAAACGACCCCACACGCGCCCGCGTCATATCCAGCACATCGTCCGGCACGATCACCTGGCCGACGCTCAAACCAGGCGCGATGGCCCCCACGCCGTTCCAGGATAATACGCCGGATGCGCCCAGCGCCCGCGCCGCCCACAGGTTCGCCCGGTGGTTGACGAACGCCGCCGACCGCTGCAAGCCGCCCTCGCCGTGCCGCGAGCTGAACCAGACGGTTTTTTCCCCCGCCGCCAGCTGCACAAGCGGCGCGGACGGACCGTAAGGCGTGTCGAGAACCCGCCGCTCGCCCACCTGGGCGAAATCTTCCAATTTGAGGTGATAGGCAGCCGTGCCGCCGAAAATGATTGTTGTCATAAGGTGTGAGTGATGAGTTCCGAATACTGATGGATAACTAGACAGTGAGGCTTTAGCCCACTGGCAGCAGGCTTTAGCCCACTGGCAGCAGACCTTAGCCCATTAGCAGTGGGCTTCAGCCCGCTGTTGGCTTTAGAGGCCATTTGAAAAGCCCTCACCCCACTCGCGCTCAGGGGACATGCGTCCCCGTTCGGCTCGCCCGCTTCTCCGAGGGAGAGGAGCTTAAGCAGTCTTTTCTCCCCTTCTCCATCAGGGAGAAGGGGCCGGGGTATGAGGGCAAAAGGACTTCTCAAATGGCTTTTTAGCCCATTAGCAGTGGGCTTCAGCCCGCTGTCCGCTCAGGATCAGGCATCATCTTTGATCTATGCGTGCCAAGTAAAAACATGAATTTTATCCCATCAGACGGCTCTTTTAATATTCCTCTCCATCTTCGACCGGGGAACTGAGGTAAATCATCATCTGGTCGCGGGCATGATCGTACATGCGCGTTTCGACTTCGACCAGGATTTCCGGCGGCACAGCGGGCGCATCTGCTGGGGCGAATCGAGGATGGCGCGCAGTTCCTCCACCGTTTTGTTGACGCGCGGCGCGAATACCGCCAGCGTCTGGCTGTGGCCGCCGGGTTTGATCTGCTCCACGATGAAATCGCGCCATTCGTGAAGCGTTAGGTCGTCAATAAACGGCAGCCAGCCATCCGGCGCGGCGGCGGCCAGCGCCGCGTGCTGCCAGGGTTCGATCAATTTCAGGTCGCGTTCATCCATGTGGATGAGCAGCGCGTGCAGCAGCACGAACCGGAAACTGCGCGCCGCCCCCCAATTGTGCCGGACGAAATGCTGCTCCAGCATGTGTATCGTCCAGATTTCGTCCATCGAAAGGTGCGCCACGTAACCAGCCAGAAAAGCCTGCCGCGCCGCGCTGCTCGCCTGACCTAAAGCCGGAAACCGCCCCAGCATCACGCGCCAGGGCGTTTCGTTCATGGGTTTGTCGTAGGCGTAAAAATGGGTGTCCTCGCGCTTGCTGCCCGGCGGGCGCGCGTCGGCGGCCACGCTGCCCAGCAGGAACGCACCGCGCTGGCCCTCCAGCAGGGCGCGCTGTTCCGGCGGGATGCGCTCGTCTTTCAGCAAATGCTGAGCGGCAACCAGATGCGTAAACGGTGTTGGCATGGCCGGTATTGTAGCGCCGCGTCCGGCCAGATGCGAGGGGCGACCGCCCGATTTTTGAACGGCACGCTCCCTGCCAAGTCAGGATTAACAGCATGTGAGAAAAGTGACTAACGGGACTTGCAAATAGTGATTGACTGTGGTTAAATTTAGATTGTTGCAGCTGGAAATTTACCGGAAGGTTTTTGATGAGCATCCTCTCCTACGCCAACGAACAGAGCAGCGAACAGACTTCCGCTCGACCGCCCTGGCTGGCGCAAAGCTGGCTGGAGCCGCGTTTTGTGGTCGTCACGCTGGCGGCCATCGCGCTCAGCCTGTTGAGCGAGCGGCTGGACTGGCCGGGCTGGCTGACGACCGCCTTCAACGTCCTTTCCTATGTGACCGGCGGCGTGTTCGGCCTGAAGGGCGCGCTGGAAAGCCTGCGCGAACGCAGGCTGGACGTTGATCTGCTGATGATTCTGGCGGCGCTGGGCGCAGCGGTGGTGGATCAATGGCACGAAGGCGCGATGCTGCTGTTCCTGTTTTCGCTCAGCAACGTGCTTCAGGATTACGCCATTGGCCGCAGCCGCCAGGCGATCCGCAGCCTGATGAAACTCTACCCGGCGGAAGCCAAAGTCCGACGGGATGGCGCGGTGCAAACGCTCAAAATCGAAAAAATCCGCGCCGGCGACGTGGTGCTGATCGAGCCGGGCGAGCGTATCCCGGTGGACGGCCTGGTAATAAACGGGCGCTCGGCGGTAGATCAGGCGCCCATCACGGGCGAGTCCATGCCGGTCGAAAAAACCGGCGGCGATAAGGTGTTCGCCGGGACGCTCAACGGCCAGGGCGCGCTGGATGTGCAGGCCACCCAGTCGGCGCAGGATACTACGCTGGCGCGCATCATCAAAATGGTGGAAGAAGCGCAGGACTCGAAAGCCCCTACCGAACGCTTTTTAGATCGCTTCGAGCAGATTTACGCCAAACTTATCCTGGGCGGCGTGGGGCTGTTCATTATCATCCCCCCAGCGCTGGGGCTGGCGGACTTCGAGAGCAACTTTTACCGGGCGATGGTGCTGATGACGGTCGCTTCACCTTGCGCGCTGGTCATCAGCACGCCGGCGTCGTTTATTTCGGCCATCGCCGCCGCCGCCCGCAGCGGCGTGCTGTTTAAGGGCGGCGCGTACCTGGAAGGGCTGGCCGGCATCAAAGCCGTCACCTTCGACAAAACCGGCACGTTAACGGCTGGCCGCCCGGTCGTCACCGATGTGGTATCGTGCTGCGAACTGTGCGAAAACGATCTGCTGTCGGTGGCCGCTGCCGTCGAGTCGCGCTCGGAACACCCACTGGCAAAGGCCATCGTGCGCGCGGCGGAAGAACGCGGCCTGCCGGTGGGCCAGGTGGATGATTTTAAGGCCGAAATGGGCCTGGGCGTGGTGGCGCGGGTGGATGGCAAAACCGTTCACCTGGGCAACATCAAGTTTCTGGAGCAGCGCGGCCACATGCCGGAGCGCCTGTCCGCCGCTTATACCCGGCTGGAGGCTGAGGGTAAATCGGTGATCGGCGTGGTGCGCGAGGATTACTGCCGCGACTGCGGCGGGTGCGATCAGGCCGGCAGCCAGAATGGCTGGATGGGCGTGGTGGCGATGGCCGACCAGATTCGCCCGGAGGCGGCGGGCATCGTGCGGGCGCTGCACGAGCGCGGCCTGCGCGTGGCGATGCTAACCGGCGATAATCCCCGCGTGGCGCGCAGCATCGCCGACCAGCTGGGTATAGATGCCGTCTACGCCCAACTGCTGCCGGAGGATAAAGTGCGGGTTTTGAAGCAGATTCAGGACGAAACCGGCCCGGTGGCGATGGTCGGCGACGGCGTGAACGACGCCCCCGCGCTGGCGACGGCGGCGGTCGGCGTGGCGATGGGCGCGGCGGGTACGGACGTAGCGCTGGAAACCGCCGACGTGGTGCTGATGGGCGACAAGCTGGAACTGATCCCCTACGCGCTGAAGCTCAGCCGCAAGGCGCGGCGGGTGGTCTGGCAGAACATCGGTTTTGCGATAGCTGTCATCATCGTGCTGATTTTGAGCGCCTTTTTCATCAACCTGCCGCTGCCGCTGGGCGTGCTGGGCCACGAAGGCAGCACCGTGATCGTGGTGCTGAACGGCCTGATCTCGCTGCTGGTATGGCCGGAAATCCGCCGCCGGCGCGGCGCGCCCCTGGCCTGAAGCCGGCAAGTGTGATACCCCGTTATCTCTGGGGCGGCGCTGTATGGCCGCCCCGGTTTTGTTCCCCGGCCTGCCTTTCT
>JAPKMO010000025.1 GCA_026645945.1 Anaerolineae bacterium | reverse complement strand
TACCCGCGAAACGGTCTTTATCGAACCACAATGACCTTTTGAAAACCCATTAAGCTTTCATATGCGATTGCCCTGATTTGTTTTAAACAACTGCTTGACAACCTGTAATCTCGCGTTATGCTTAGTCACCATGTCTGCCAGATGCGATTTTCTCACCCGCCGTATCCGTCGTCGCCGCACTTGTTCCGAGTCCGGTGGATTGGGCGTGCCTGGGCAGCGTTAAAGCAGGCGGTTTCGTGAATTCAACCCCGGACTGGTGGCAGTTCGGGGTTTTTCGTTTAGTTAAGGGAGAGGTGATTTATGCCAGCAGGTGAGGTCAAAAAAGTCGTTCTCGCTTACAGCGGCGGGTTGGACACGTCGGTGATTGTTCCCTGGCTGCGGAACAATTACGGCTGCGAGGTGGTGTGTTTCTGCGCCGACCTGGGTCAGCAAGAAGAACTGGATGGCCTGGAAGAAAAGGCGCTGAAGTCCGGGGCGAGCAAGCTGTATATCCGTGATGTGCGCGAAGAATTTTTGCGCGATTTTGTGTTTCCGACCATGCAGGCCGGGGCGGTTTATGAGCGTGAATATCTGCTTGGCACGTCGTTTGCGCGCCCGCTAATCGCTAAACATATGGTGGACATTGCCGAGATGGAAGGCGCGGACGCCGTAGCGCACGGCGCGACCGGCAAAGGAAACGACCAGGTGCGTTTTGAACTGACCGTTATGGCGCTCAACCCCAAACTCAAAATCATCGCGCCCTGGCGGGAGTGGGAAATTCGCAGCCGGGAGGACGCCCTGGCTTACGCGCAGGAATTTAATGTGCCGGTGGCCGCTACCGAAAAATCCATCTACAGCCGTGACCGTAACCTGTTCCACCTGAGCCATGAGGGCGGCCCGCTGGAAAACCCCTGGAACGAGCCGGAAAAAGATATGTTCCAGCTGTCGGTAGACCCGGCGGATGCGCCCGACGAACCGGTCTACGTGACGGTTGGTTTTGAGAAGGGCGTGCCGGTGAGCATAGACGGTGAGCTTGTGCCGCCGGTTGAGCTGTTCGAGCGCCTGAATATGCTGGCGGGCGCACATGGCATCGGGCGCGCCGACATCGTGGAAAACCGGCTGGTGGGCATGAAGAGCCGGGGCGTGTACGAAACGCCCGCCGGGACGCTGCTGCGCCGCGCGCATCAGGCGCTCGAAAGCATCTGCCTGGACAAATATACGATGCACTTCAAAGATTTCATCGCCGTGAAGTACGCCGAAATGGTTTACAATGGCCTGTGGTACACGCAGCTTCGAGAGGCGCTGGATGCTTTCATCCAGGTCACACAGCGCAACGTGACCGGTGCCGTGCGGCTTAAGCTGTATAAAGGTAATCTCATCATCGCCGGGCGCAAGAGCGAATACAGCCTGTACCGGGAAGATTATGCTTCCTTCGGGCGCGAGGACGTGTATAACCAGAAGGACGCCGAGGGGTTCATCCACCTGTTCGGCCTGCCGCTGAAGGTGGAAGCCCTGCTGGCGATTGACGGCGGCGGCCAGAGCCGCTACCGTTCGCCGGACTACAGCAAATTCAAGCGGGATTAGCAGTCAGATATTCGATAATCGGGGCGGGCAGCCGGCTCGCCCCGGATGAAAGGGCGCGACACATGGTTTTATGGGGCGGGCGGTTTTCCGAACCGACGGATGAGCAGCTCCGGGCGCTGAACGACAGCATCGGATTCGACCGGCGAATGTACCGGCAGGACATCACCGGCAGCATGGCTTACGCGCGGGCCATCGCGCAGGCCGGCATCATCACGACGGCGGAAGCGGAGGCCATCACCGACGGATTGAAGCAGGTGATGGCCGAGTTCGACGGCGGGATGTTTGAGATCAAACCGGGCGATGAGGATATTCATACGGCGGTCGAGCGCCGGCTGACGGAACTGGTCGGCGCGGTGGGCGGCAAACTACATACCGGGCGCAGCCGGAACGACCAGGTAGCGACCGATTTCCGGCTGTGGGTGCTGGACGCTGCCGCCGAGGTGGACGGCCTGCTGGCCGGATTGCAGATCGCTTTGATCGCGCAGGCCGAAAACCATCGTTTTACGCTGATGCCGGGTTATACGCACCTCCAGCCCGCGCAGCCGATCACCGCCGCTCACTGGCTGTTGAGCTTCTTCTGGATGCTGGCGCGCGACCGTGACCGCCTGGCAGAAACGCGCCGCCGAACCTCGGTTTGCCCGCTGGGTTCGGGCGCATTGGCCGGCACGCCGTTTGCGGTAGATCGCGCGGCGCTGGCGCAGGAACTTGGCTTTGCGGACGTAAGCCCCAACAGCCTGGACGCTGTGAGCGACCGGGATTTTGCCGCCGAATTTTTATTCGCGCTGGCGCTGATGGGCGCGCACCTCAGCCGCCTGGCCGAAGACCTCATTCTGTACAGCAACCCCCGGTTTGGCTTCATCACGCTGGATGACCGTTACAGCACCGGCTCCAGCCTGATGCCGCAGAAACGCAACGCCGACCCGATGGAACTGGCGCGCGGCAAGGCCGGACGGCTGATCGGCGATTTGACCGGGCTGCTGGCCGTTTTGAAAGGGCTGCCCAGCACCTACAACAAAGACCTGCAAGAGGATAAAGAAGCTGTTTTTGACGCCTTCGACACGGCAAACCGGCTGCTGCCGGTGGTGACGGCGGTCATCGGCACGCTGCGGCTGAACCCGGAAGCGATGCGCGCGGCGCTGACCGAGGATATGCTGGCGACCGACCTGGCGGATTATCTGGTAGCGCGCGGGCTGCCCTTCCGGCAGGCGCATCACATCGTCGGTCAGGTCGTTCAGGAGGCTGCCCGGCAGCAGGCTGCGCTGTCGGCGCTGCCGCTGGAAACGCTGAAGGGATTTTCTGACCTGTTTGATGCCGAAGTTATCAAGGTGTTTGATTTCGATGCCGCCGTCGCGCGGCGCAAGGCAGTTGGAGGAACCGCGCCGGAGGCCGTCTTGGAGCAGATTAAGGCGGCAAAAGCACGGGTGGGCGAACGTGTTTGATATGCACCCTGCACAAAATCTTCCGGCTAACGTAAACGAATTTTGCGCGACTTTACCCTTTCTGCGGATGAAAGGTTGACAGCTTTGGTCAAGAACGTTACGCTATGTAACAGTTCATGGTTGAACAGGACTAAAAACGTGTTCGTGCATACAGGCCGCAGCGCCACCCTTATTAGCATTATTATTGTTATCGTACTCGTCCTTATTGGCGGCGGGTTATAACGGCTTGGGTGGTAAACGAACGCGCGAAGCAGCGATGAGTGATAAAAAAGCCCCCAAGCCGGGGGCTTTTTAATTTCGAGAGTCATCAAAGGAGCCAGAGTGATGATGTCCCCGCAGCCCAAAACCGAAGAAATCCGCCAGCGCCAGCAGAACGATTATCCGACCAGCCCCTGGACGGAGGCCTATCAGGCGCATCTGACCGATGCCGCCCGTATGCCGCAGCCCGGCGACCGGTCTCAATACTGGTATGACGCCGACACACAATCTCCGACGCATGACGCGCTTTCCGAAGTCTACAACCAGGGTTATTAGGAAAGCGCGTTTTATTTGAGAGGAAATCGAACCATGCCTGCTGAATGGATCTGGCGAAACGGCGAGTTTGTCCGCTGGGAGGATGCGACGGTTCATGTGACCGCGCACGCCCTGCATTATGGGTCGAGCGTGTTTGAAGGGGTGCGCGCCTACGCCACGCCGGACGGCCCGGCGGTTTTTCGGCTTCAGCCGCATACCCGGCGGCTGCTGAATTCGGCCAAAATCGCGCGCATCGAAGTGCCGTACAGCGAAGCCGAGCTTAACGAAGTGATTTTAGAAACGGTTCGGCGCAACGGCCACGAAGCCTGTTATATTCGCCCGCTGATATTTCGCGGCGCGGGCAGCCTGGGTGTTGATGGCCGGAAATGCCCGACGGAAGTTCTCGTCCTGACGATGGAGTGGGGGCGCTACCTGGGGAGCGAGGCGATTGAACAGGGGGTAGACGTGCAGGTGAGTTCGTGGCGGCGCATCGCCCCGGACACATTTGCCTCGATGGCGAAAATCGGCGGCCAGTATATTAACAGCCAGTTCGTGACGATGGAAGCCGCCGATAACGGTTTTACCGAGGGCATCGCGCTGGACTATACCGGTTATGTCAGCGAAGGCGCGGGCGAAAATATCTTCGTTGTGCTAGACGGAGTAGTGTATACGCCTGGCGCGTGGTCGTCCATCCTGATGGGCATCACACGCGATGCTGTGCTGACGCTGCTGCGGGACATGGGTTACGAGATTCGTTTTGAGCCAATCGCGCGTGACATGCTGTATATGGCGGACGAAATCTTTTTCACCGGCACGGCGGCGGAGATCACGCCGGTGCGTTCGGTAGATCGAATCCCGGTCGGCGGAGGGAAACCCGGCCCGGTGACGAAAGCAGCGCAGGAAGAATTTTTCGGCATTACTTCAGGTCAAAAGCCTGACCGGCACGGCTGGCTAACCTACATAAGCCAGGCTGAACCGGCCAAAAGCGGCGATTAAAAACAAGGAGCAGTCTATGTTGCTAACTGGCGCGGAAATTGTGATGGAGTGTTTGTTACGAGAGGGCGTGGAGGTCATGTTCGGTTATCCGGGCGGGGCGATTCTGCCCACCTACGATGCCATGACCAAATACCCGCAAATTCGCCATGTGCTGGTTCGTCACGAACAGGGCGCGGCGCATATGGCCGATGGTTATGCGCGGGCGACCGGCAGGGTTGGGGTGGCGATTGCGACCAGCGGCCCCGGCGCGACCAATCTGGTCACGGGCATTGGAACGGCCATGATGGACTCGTCGCCCATCGTTTGCATTACCGGACAGGTGCCGCGTGGGGCAATCGGTTCGGACGCCTTCCAGGAGATTGACATCACGGGCATCACCCTACCGATTACCAAACACAACTATCTGGTGAACGACGTGCGCGAGCTGGCCTACACCATTCGGGAAGCCTTTCACATCGCGCGGACAGGACGCCCCGGCCCGGTACTGGTGGATATTCCGAAAGACGTTCAGAACGAAAAAATCGAATTTGAATATCCCGAAGGGCCGATTCGCCTGCCGGGGTATCGCCCACCCAGCGCCGCTGATGACGACCAACTGGCCGCCGCGCTGGAACTGATCCAGCAGGCCAAACGTCCGGTTATCCTGGCCGGGCATGGCATCCTCATGGCGGGCGCATCCAACGAACTGCGCGAACTTTCGGAACGGGCGCAGATTCCGGTGACGCTGACGCTGCTGGGTAAGGGCGCGATGCCGGAAAATCACCCGCTGTGTGTGGGTATGATGGGGATGCACGGTGCGGCGGCCTGCAACTATGCCATCCAGGAAGCCGACCTGCTGATCGCCCTGGGGATGCGTTTTGATGACCGTGTGACGGGAAACCTCAAAACTTATTCGCCGAACTCGCGCAAAATCCACGTGGACATTGACCCTTCGGAAATCAATAAAAATGTCAAAGTGGATGTTGGCATTGCCGGCGACGTGCGAACGGTACTGGCGCAGCTGCTGCCGCATGTGCCGTCCAAGCAGCACCCCGAATGGATCACGCAGATTCGGGACTGGCAGGAAGATGGTGATGAGCGTGACATCCTGCATTATGAAAGCGAAGGCAAGCTGTTCGGCGCGCAGGTGATTAACGATCTGTGGAAATATACCGGCGGTGACGCGGTTACGGTCACTGACGTAGGTCAGCACCAGATGCTGGAGGCGCAGTATTACCCGCACCAGCGCCCGGAAACCCTGCTGACCAGCGGCGGCCTGGGGACGATGGGTTTTGGTCTGCCGGCAGCAATCGGCGCGAAGTTCGGTAAGCCGGATGAAGAAGTGTGGGCCATCGTCGGGGACGGCGGCTTCCAGATGACCATGTGCGAGCTGGCGACGGCCATGCAGGAAGGCGTGAAGGTGAATATCGCCATCCTCAACAACGCATTCCTGGGTATGGTGCGCCAGTGGCAGGAGTTTTTCTACGAGGAACGCTACCAAGCCACGCCGATGTACAGCCCGGATTTTGTCAAGCTGGCCGAGGCGTTCGGCATTCCGGCCATGCGCGTCACCAGCCGCGACCAGATCGAAGAATCGGTGAATTTTGCGCGCAGCCACGAAACCACCGTGTTGATTGAGTACGTCATCGAGAAGGAAGAAATCGTGTATCCAATGGTGCCGGCAGGCGCGGACTTGCACAACATGCTCCGCCGTCCGAAACCGGGGGAGAAGCAGCAGTCATGACCGAAAACCACAAACAGACCGTTGTCGCTTTAGTCGAAAATAAACCGGGCGTCCTGAACCGCGTGGCGAGCCTGTTCCGCCGCCGCAACTTCAACGTGGACAGCCTGACCGTCGGGCGCACGCACAAACCGCACATTTCCCGGATGACGATTGTCGTGGACGCGGCGCGAACCGATGGCCGGCGCATCGCCGCTAACCTGTTCAAGCTGGTCAACGTGATTGACGTGAAGCTGGTTTCCGAAGAACCCTATGTCAGCCGTGATCTGGCGCTGGTTAAGGTGCGGACGGACGATGCCGAATCCCGTAATGCCGTGACGCTGATCTGCGAACGTTACCCGGCGCGCATCGTGGACATCGGCACGAAGGTCGCCATCATCGAAATCACCGCCCAGGAGGACATCGTAGAGGCGCTCATCCACGAACTCGAACCGATTGGGATTGTCGAACTGGTGCGGACGGGCGTCGTGGCGATGGGGCGCGGGGTTCGTATCCTGGACGCGGATTACGAGCCGCCGGTTATGATGGGACACGAAAACGGCAGCTACCAAGTATACGGCGTTTAGCTGCCAGGACAGCCAGTTTATCTCATACAGGGCGGCGATGTGCCGCCCTCTAAGACACATAACACATCGGGAAGGGTTTAAATGGCAACACTGTATTACGACAAGGACGCGGATTTATCGCTGCTGAACGGTAAAACGATTGCCGTCATCGGCTATGGCAGCCAGGGACATGCGCACGCGCTCAACGCCAGGGACAGCGGCGCGCAGGTGGTAGTCGGCCTGCACGAGGGCAGCAGCAGCCGGGCGAAAGCCGAGGCCGATGGCCTGAGCGTGATGTCGGTCGCCGATGCGACGAAAGCGGCAGACATCGTGATGGTGCTGATTCCAGACACCAAACAGGCGGCGGTTTATGCTGAGTCCATCGGGCCAAACCTGAAACCGGGCAGCATGTTGATGTTCGCGCACGGGTTTAACATTCATTTTGGCGAGATTAAACCGCCGGCTGAGGTGGATGTGGCGATGGTCGCACCGAAAGCGCCTGGTCACCGGGTGCGCGAAGTGTTTAAAGATGGCGGCGGCACGCCTGGCCTGCTGGCGGTGCATCAGGATGCGACCGGCCAGGCCAGAGCGGTGGCGCTGGCTTATGCCAGAGCCATCGGCTGCACGCGCGCCGGGGTGATCGAAACCACCTTCAAAGAGGAAACCGAAACCGACCTGTTCGGCGAGCAGACCATCCTGTGCGGCGGCGTTACGGCGCTCATCCGCGCGGCCTTCGAGACGCTGGTGAAGGCCGGCTACCAGCCGGAAGTCGCTTATTTTGAGTGTATGCACGAACTCAAACTGATTGTTGACCTGCTGTATCAAGGCGGCCTGAGCTATATGTGGTACAGCGTGAGCGACACAGCAGAATATGGCGGCTACGTGGTGGGCGATCAGATTGAGGGCATGGTCAAAGAAGAACTGGCCGGGGTGCTGAATCGCATCCAGGACGGCAGCTTCGCCCAGCAGTGGATTGCCGAAAACAAAAACGGGCGTCCGAACTTCCTGCCCCGCCGCCACCAGGAACACGATCTGCTGATCGAAAAGGTCGGCGAAGAACTGCGCGATATGATGCCGTTTTTGAACGCCAAACGCATCAAGCAGCAGGATTGAGCTAATGAACATTCGCCCCCTGACGGAAGCCGATGCAGCCGTTTACCAGCCGGTACGGCTGCGGTCGCTGCGGGAACACCCAGAAGCCTTTGGCGCGTCCTACGAGGAGGAGTGCGAGACGACACCTGATAAAGTCGCCGCGCTGCTGGCCTCCCCGGACAGCCGGTTTTTCGGCGCGTTCGTGGATGGCGGTCTAGTGGGTATCGCTAACCTGTGGCGTTACCCGCGCGCCAAGACGCGCCACCGCGCCATGCTGACGGCCATGTACGTTGTGCCGGAAGCGCGCGGCCAGGCTATCGGCGCGGCGCTGGTGAAGGCTGTGCTGGACTATGCGCGTTCCGTTACAGGGCTGGAAGATGTGGTGCTGGCCGTCACCGTCGGTAATGAGTCGGCGCGCGGCCTGTATATCCGGGCGGGCTTCCAGGCTTACAGCCTGGACCCGCGTTACATCCGGGTGGGCGACGATTATTACGACATTGAGTGGATGATGCTGAGGTTAAACGAAGGGTGAGCGGCCATGATGCTTCAACGCTTCGATGATGTCAGCAAGTTTTACGCGCGTGTCGAGTCGTTCCTGTGTGGATGAGTAAGTGCCGTTTTGAATGTCAGGAGCAGCCGCATGGATGACGAATCCGGCGTCGTAGGGAAGGGGGTGATCCGATGGCTGAAGATGGCCTTGCTGACCTTTTCCCGTTGACGTATGAACCATTAATCAGCGAAAGGATCATCCCGCAATGTCTGGCAGTATATATGATGACAATCTGGTTCGAGTCTTCGATACGACCCTGCGCGACGGCGAACAAAGCCCCGGCGCAACCCTGAGCAGCGCGGAAAAGCTGGAAATCGCCCGCCAACTGGCGCGGCTGGGCGTGGACATTATTGAAGCAGGTTTCCCGGCGGCCTCGCCGGACGACCTGGCCGCCGTCCAGCGCATCGCGCGGGAAGTCGGCACGCCGGATGGGCCGGTGATTGCCGGCCTGGCGCGCGCGGTCGAAGGTGACATCCGCACCTGCTGGGAAGGCGTGAAAGACGCCGCTAAACCGCGCATTCATACCTTCCTGGGTACGTCCGATATTCACCTCAAATACCAGACCGGCCTGACGCGCCAGCAGGCGCTTGAAGTGATTCGTAAATCGGTGACGCTGGCGCGCGAACTATGCGAGGACGTGGAGTTCAGCCCGATGGATGCCGGGCGCACCGATCCCGCTTTTCTGGTCGAGGTGTGCGCGCTGGCGGTGGAATGCGGCGCGACCACGCTGAATATTCCCGACACGGTGGGCTACGTGACGCCGCAGGAATGGGGTGAGCTGATCGCCAACCTGATCGCCGAAACGCCTGGCGCGGGCAGGGGCAGCGGCGTGATCTGGTCAGTACACTGCCACAACGACCTGGGATTGGCGACCGCCAATACGCTGGCCGGGGTGATGGCCGGCGCGCGCCAGGTGGAAGTGACGATCAACGGAATCGGCGAGCGAGCGGGGAATACCAGCCTGGAAGAAGTGGTGATGGCGATTCACACGCGCCCCCAGTTTTACGACGTTCGCACCAACATTAATACCCGCGAAATCATGAAAGCCAGCCGCCTGGTGAGCAACTACACGGGCATGAGCGTTCAGCCGAACAAGGCGATTGTCGGCGCAAATGCCTTCGCCCACGAGGCCGGCATTCACCAGGACGGGGTGCTGAAAAACTCCAGCACTTACGAGATCATGACGCCGGAAAGCGTCGGCCTCAGCCAAAGCCGGCTGGTGCTGGGCAAACACAGCGGACGCCACGCGCTGAAGGCGCGGCTGAAAGAACTGGGCTACAACATCGAAGGCGATGCGCTCAACCAGGTGTTCGCCCGCTTTAAAGACCTGGCTGACGCTAAAAAGACCGTTACCGACGCCGACCTGGAGGCGCTGATCGCCGACGAGTTCCACCGCCCGGAGGAAATTTTCAGCCTGGTGGATATTCAGGTGACATGCGGCACGATGGGGATGCCAACGGCGACCGCCAAACTGCGTAATGCCGAGGGCGAGGAATTCGTTTATGCGGCAGTTGGCGCAGGGCCGGTGGATGCCTGTTACAAGGCGATTGACGCTATCATCAAAGCGCCCAATACACTGATCGAATACAGCGTCCACAGCGTGACAGAAGGCATTGACGCGCTGGGGGAGGTGACAGTACGCATCGCGCCGCCCGGCGAGGAACGCCGTTCGTTCGGTGGTTACGGGGCGGACAGCGATATTGTGGTCGCCAGCGTGAAGGCGTATATGGCCGCGCTCAACCGCATGATCGCGGTGCTGGGTTACGGCGAACTAAAGCCGGAAGGCGAAGCTGCCACCGTGGCCGTGACCAGCGCCAGCGTGTAAATTGGGGTGGGGCGCGGCAGAGGCAGCCCGCGCTCCACAAAAACCGTTCGATCTGGGATAAATGTGGGATATTTGGGATATGACGAACAACGGAACACCGCCAAGAACCCTGTTTGAGAAGGTGTGGGATAATCACCTAGTTCGCCCACAGACGCCGGATACCCCGGCGGTGCTGTATATTGATTTACATCTTGTGCATGAGGTCACGTCGCCGCAGGCGTTCACGCTGCTGCGCGAACGCGGCTTGAAGGTGCGCCGCCCGGACCGGACGCTGGGGACGATGGATCACAGCACGCCGACCACGCCGCGCAACGCCGAGGGGATCATCCCGGTGCTGGATACGCTGGCGGCAGCGCAGTTGGACGTGATGCGGCGGAACTGCGCCGATTTTGGCATTTCGCTTTATGACCTAGGAACAGACAAACAGGGTATTGTCCACGTCATCGGGCCAGAGCAGGGTTTAACACAGCCGGGCATGACGATCGTCTGCGGCGACAGCCACACCAGCACGCACGGCGCGTTTGGGGCGCTGGCCTTTGGCATCGGCACCAGCGAGGTGGGGCATGTGCTGGCGACCCAGTGCCTGCTGCAAAACAGGCCGCGAACGATGGCGGTGCGGGTAGATGGACACCTGCGCCCCGGCGTGACGGCCAAAGACATCATCCTGGCGATTATCGCCAAAATCGGCGTCGGAGGCGGGACAGGTTACGTTTTTGAGTATATGGGCGAGGCCATCCGCGCCCTGAGCATGGAAGGCCGCATGACCATCTGCAATATGTCTATCGAAGGCGGCGCGCGCGCCGGGATGGTCGCGCCGGACGAAACGACGTTCGAGTACGTGGCGGGCCGTCCTTATGCGCCGAAAGGCGAAGCCTGGGATACGGCGGTTTCCGCCTGGAGGCAGCTGCCGACGGATGACGGCGCGGCCTTCGATAACGAGGTGGTTTTAAACGCCGATGAACTGACGCCGATGATTACCTACGGCACGAATCCTGGCATGGGGATGCCAATCAACGGTTTTGTGCCGGACCCGGACAACATGGGCGACGTAAGCCAGCGGACGGCGCTGGATAAGGCGCTTCGGTACATGGATTTGCAGCCGGGGCAAAAGCTGTTGGGTAAACGTGTGGACGTGGTGTTCCTGGGAAGCTGCACCAATTCGCGCATCTCTGACCTGCGCGAGGCGGCCCGGTTCATCAAAGGCCGCCGCGTGGCGGACGGCGTGCGGATGCTGGTCGTGCCGGGTTCGCAGCAGGTGAAGGCGCAGGCCGAGGCCGAAGGGCTGCACGAAATCTTTAAGGCGGCGGGTGCGGAATGGCGCGAGGCCGGCTGTTCGATGTGCATCGCCATGAACGGCGACCAGCTTCAGCCGGGGCAGTATGCCGTCAGCACCAGCAACCGCAACTTCGAGGGGCGGCAGGGCAAAGGTGGGCGGACGTTCCTTGCCAGCCCGCTGACGGCTGCCGCGACGGCGGTCAACGGCGTGATTAGCGATCCCAGGGAGATGATGAACTGATGGAACCGATCAAACAGTTCAGCGGGCGTTTGGCGCCGCTGCCGATCAATGATATTGACACCGACCAGATCATCCCAGCGCGCTACCTGAAGGTGACGGACAAAAACGGCCTGGGCGGGGCCTGTTTTGCCGACTGGCGGTATGAAGCCGATGGCACGCCGAAGCCAGATTTCGCGCTCAACCGGCCTGAATATCAGGGTGCGGCGGTACTGGTTGGCGGGCATAACTTTGGCTGCGGCAGTTCCCGCGAACATGCGCCCTGGGCGCTGCTGGGGGCGGGGTTTAAGGCGGTCATCAGCACCTATTTCGCAGACATCTTCCGTAATAATGCGCTCAAAAACGGCCTGCTGCCGGTGGTGGTGGATGCTGAAACGCACCGCCAGTTGATAAGCCTGGCGGAGGAAGACCCGGCAGCAGAAGTGACGGTAGACCTGGAAGCCCAGGCGGTAATACTGCCGGATGGCCGCAGCGTGCAGTTCCCGATTGATGCTTTTTCGCGGTACTGTCTGTTAAACGGTGTTGACCAGCTTGGCTTTTTGCTGGGGCTGGACGAACATATCTCAGCATTTGAGGAAGCCCACCCGGCGCGGGTGCGGACAACAGCCAGTTAAGGGGGAAACCATGCAAACAATCGCCGTCTATGACACAACCCTTCGAGATGGCACGCAGCGGGAGGGGATTTCCCTTTCCGTTGCCGATAAACTGAAGATCACCCGGCTGCTGGATAATATCGGTGTGGCCTATATTGAAGGCGGCTGGCCGGGGTCGAACCCGAAGGATGAAGCCTATTTCGAGGCGGTGCGGTTGGTGGAGTTGAAACAGGCGAAAATCGCGGCCTTTGGCTCGACCTGCCGCAAAAACAGCGCCCCGGAAACCGACCCGAACATCATCGCGCTGGTGGAGGCGCAGACGCCGGTAGTGACGGTGGTTGGCAAAACCTCTATGCTGCATGTGACCGAGGTGCTGCAAACCACGCCGGAAGAAAACCTGCGTATGATTCGAGAGAGCCTGCGGTATCTCAAAAGCCTGGGCAAAGAGGTTATCTACGACGCCGAACACTTCTTCGACGGCGCGAAGCTGGATGTCGAATACGCGCTGGATACGCTGGCGGCAGCCATTGAGGGCGGGGCAGACATGCTGGTTTTATGCGACACCAACGGCGGCACAATGCCCTGGGAAATCACGCATTTTGTCGAGACGGCACGGCAGGCTTTTCCCGAAACGCCGCTGGGTATTCATACACATAATGACGGCGAACTGGCGGTAGCCAATACCCTGGCGGCGGTGCGCGCCGGAGTCGTGCATGTGCAGGGGACGATTAACGGTTACGGCGAACGCTGCGGCAACGCCAATCTGTGCAGCATCATCCCTGACCTGGAATTGAAGATGGGGTATCAATGCCTGCCGGCGGCGGAAAACCTGCGCCAGCTGGCTTTCGTCTCCAGGGCGGTGGCGGAAACCGCCAACCTGGCGCCGGATAACCATGCCGCGTATGTGGGCAAAAGCGCCTTCGCGCATAAGGGCGGCCTGCACGTGGCAGCCATGCGCCGCAATATCCACAGTTACCAGCATATTGACCCGGCGCTGGTGGGCAACGAAATGCGCGTGCTGGTTTCTGACTTGTCCGGGCAGGGCAGCCTGTTGAGCAAGGCCGAGGAATTTGGGCTGGATGTGTCACAGGCCGAGGCGGTCGCCGTTTTGAATGAGATTAAAGCTCTGGAAAGCCAGGGATTCGTATTTGAAGGCGCGGAGGCTTCGGTCGCCATCCGGCTGCACCGCGCCAGGCCGGACTACAAGCCGGTGTTCACGCTGATTGATTATACGGTGATCGTAGAAGACCGGCAGGGGCGCGGCGGGCTTTCCGAAGCGATGGTGAAGATTGATATAGACGGGGATATTATCCACACCGCCGCTGAAGGCAACGGGCCGGTGAACGCGCTCGACCTGGCGCTGCGAAAGGCGCTGCTGCCGCGTTATCCTCAGCTTGCCGGTTTTCAACTGGCCGACTACAAAGTGCGTATTCTGGATGGCAACAACGGCACGGCGGCGACCACGCGCGTATTGATAGACACGCAGAACGCGCATCATCGGTGGAGTACGGTCGGCGCGGGGACGAATATCATCCAGGCAAGCTGGCGGGCGCTGGTGGACAGTGTGGAATACGGCCTGCGGCTGGCACATGATGAACCGGCTGCCGAGGGCGCAAGCGCCGCTGTTGGTTGAGTAGAGCGGGTTAATGGATATTCAAAAGGTCAATCTGGCGGAAAAGTTCAGCCTGTTCCAGGATTACTGGAGTCCCCGGCTGGCCGGGCAGGTGAACGATTGCGCCGTCAAACTTGTCAAGCTGAAAGGCGAGTTCATCTGGCATCATCACGATGAGGAAGATGAACTGTTTCTGGTGGTTAAAGGCCGCCTGCGGATTGAACTGCGCGGCGGCGTGGTGATACTTGATGAGGGTGAATTCGTTATCATCCCTAAAGGCGTTGAACACCGCCCGGCGGCGGATGATGAGGTGCATGTTCTGCTGTTCGAGCCGGCGAGGACGCTGAATACCGGCAATGTCCAGGATGAGCGGACGGGGCGCGATCTGAAGCGCATTTAACGTCATTTCAGACTCATGTAGGGACGCGCTGCGGCGTGTTCCTACCCCACACTTAAAAGGAACTGCAAATGAAAGCGACTATCACCGTACTACCCGGCGATGGCATCGGGCCGGAAGTGACGGCGCAGGCCGTCCGCGTGCTGGGAAAAATCGCCGGCAAGTACGGACACGACTTCACGTTTTATGAAGCTCTGATGGGCGGGATTGCCATTGACCAGACCGGAAGCCCGCTGCCTGACGAAACCCTGAAGGCGTGCGAGGGGGCGAACGCGATCCTGCTGGGCGCGGTGGGCGGGCCGCAGTGGTCGGACCCGACTGCGCCGGTGCGCCCGGAGCAGGGACTTTTGGGGCTGCGTAAACATTTTGAGCTGTTTGCCAACCTGCGCCCGGTGAAGGCTTATCCCGCGTTGGCGCAGCACACGCCCTTGCGGGCCGAACTGCTGGATGGTGTGGATATGCTGTTTGTGCGCGAGCTGACCGGCGGCATTTATTTCGGTCCGCGCCAGGAACAGGGCGATGGACAGTCCGCCTATGATACGGAGCTGTACACCGTGCCGGAGGTCGAACGGGTGGCTCAGGTGGCCTTCCGCGCGGCGCAGGGGCGGCGGCGCAAACTGACATCGGTGGATAAAGCCAACGTGCTGGCTTCGATGCGGTTGTGGCGGCGGACGGTTGTTAAAGTGCATGAAGATTATGCCGATGTGGAACTCGATCATGTTCTGGTGGATGCCTGCACCATGTATCTGATGACGCGACCGGCGGCCTTTGATGTGATCCTCGCCAGTAATATGTTTGGCGATATATTGAGCGATGAAGCTTCGGTGCTGGCGGGATCGTTGGGGATGCTGCCGTCGGCGTCGTTGGGGGCGGGGACGTTCGGCCTGTACGAGCCGGTGCATGGCTCCGCGCCGGACATCGCCGGGCAGGGCAAAGCCAACCCGACCGGGACGATTTTAAGCGCGGCTATGCTGCTGCGTTACAGCCTGGGGCTGGAGGCCGAAGCGCAGGCCGTTGAAAGCGCCCTGGAACAGACCTTAGCTGCCGGCGCGCGGACGGCGGACATCAGCCCGCGCGGGGGTTCGTTTATCAGTACGGATGAGTTCGCCGGGGAAGTCCTGGCGCATTTATAATTCCGGCGAATCGGACTGCCGGTTGAATCCGCGACGGCGCGGGGAGTCTATATCCAGGCGGCCCTGGCTGCCGGGTGTCATGTCGTCAATCACGTCGGTTTTGGGCGTAGAAGCCCCCGGCGAGAGGTTGCCATCCTCATCAGGCGAAGGCGTGAGCGTATCCGGCACTAGGGCGGCGTGGTTGACTTCCAGCGCCATCAACCCGGCCAGCAGGAACATCAGCCGCCGCCCGCCCAGAGACATCGTATCCCAGGTGATGGCGCGGAGCGCGCACAGGCCCAGCGCAATATAATATTCATCCCAGCGTGTTTCGTCGGTCAGGCATTCCTGCACGATGTCTCGAACGGCTTCGACGGCTTCCATTGCGGCGCTGATGCGGCTGTCGGCTGACTTGACCGGCGTTCGTGTATTAAGGGACAGGATATGCTGGAGGACGAGGCGCGCGCTTTCCCAGCTTTCATCTAGGCCGGGCATCACTGCGTCGCCGAGCAGGCTGACCTCAAAGGTTGCCCAGTCGAATAAGGTGTGACCGTCGCGGGTGTGACCGAAATCTATCAGCCACATGCTGCCGCTGGGTCCGATCAGAACGTTGCCGAGGTGCAGATCGCCGTGAATTTTGCTCTGCGAGCCGTTTATATGCCGGTCTAATAAATCGTCGTAGATCAGCAGCGGGTTGATGACGCGGCTTTTCCCTGTGGGAACCCAGCGGGAACGTAGGTCGAAATCCGGCTGCAAGGCGAGTGCCGCTTCCACGAGTATATCATGGCGCGTTTTCCAGACGCGCCCAACGAGGCGTTCGATCACTTCGCCGCGATAAAAGCGGCCTTTTGAAAGGTTGAGGCCGCGCACTTCTACTTTGTAGGCGCGTTTGTCAGCTTCGTCTCCGTAGCCGATTGCCAGCTTGAGGACATTTGCCTGATAGTCAACACGCTGGACGACAAAGTTTTCGAGGATCACGGAATCGCCGAATTCAAGCTCCTTGAGGCGGGTTTTAACCCGCGCACGGTTGAATGGGATATGCAGGACGCAGGCATTTGCCGGGGGTTCGGTTTCCTCGGCAGCATCGAGGGTGAGTATGGGCGGCAGCAGCCAGTCGTATTCCATCCAGACCTGAAAACGAAAGAGGCGGTTTTGATGCCACCAGTTTTTACAGAAACGGATATAAAGCTCCTGTTTGAGCAGACGTCCCAGGCCGTCCGCGCCCCGGTCACGGACGCGCGTGCGTAAATCTTCCGGGGTGATGCCGGAACTGGCGACCAGGGTATATTTAATGCCGGCTAGTTCGGACACTTCCGGGGCGGTAGGCGGATCTTCCAGGCGCGCCGCTTGCAGCGGCAGGGCGCTTTTGACGTGCTGCTCGTACCGCTGGACTTCATCGAGGATGTTGTCCGCCAGATCAATTTTGGCGACTACCGAGGCTGCCTCGCGTTCGTCCGCCTGGATAGGCGTAACAACCAGGATTAAGGCCTTACGGAAGCCGGTGAGCCGCCGCTCCACCCGGATGCTGGGATAGGAAGCGAACATCCGCCGCAGGATGAAAAGATGTTCTCTTTCAATCGTTTCGGCTCGGTCGAAGTTGGCGCCAAAAATCACGGCCAGATCGGGAGGCTGCGCTTCGGTAGTGGAGGTGTAAACGCGCGCCGCTTCCGCCAGGGATTCGAGATCAATCCCAAGCATTTTGAGCGTGCGCGTCGCCAGATTATCGCCTTCTTCCAGGATGGCGCGCAGCATCTCGCGTTCTCCGGCTTCTTCGTGTTCGGCTTCCAGGGCAAATTCTTTGGCGATGTCCAGCACCAGTTCGGCGCGCGGTGTATAGGGGATGCCGACCCATAACCGCTGGGGCGTGCCGCGCCCGGCTTTACGGCGGATGGCCTCGATCACGTAGTCGGGGGTTAAACCCTGGCTTTGCAGGATGCTGCCGGCCAACCCGCCCTGAATTTGCAGCAGCGCGATGAACAGATGCTCGACGCCAATATAAAAATGCCGCATCTGGACGGTTTCCTGACGGGCGTTAATCAAAATGTCTCGCAGGGTTATCGCCGGCATAGTCTACTCTGTGGGTTCAATCCGCATCCAGGTACGGCCAACGCGGAATAGTTCGCCAGGGTTAATGGGAATCGTGCCGGAAACCCGTTCGTCGGCGCCCCGGCTTTCGATAAATGTGCCGTTAGTGCTGTTGCAGTCTTGCAGCCACCACCGATGCCCATCCCAATAGATCAGCGCGTGCTGGCGCGATACGTAAATATCGTGACGAAGGCAAATATCGCTGTCCTCCCGCCGCCCAATGCTGATCGTCCACCGCTGGTCATCTAACTGGCCGTCGCCGTTTTCGGTGCTGTGGTTAAAATGCAGCCCATCATCAACCCCACTCATGAGGGTAATTTCTAATCGGAGAATCAATGTTCGGGACTCCGAATCGCTTGCCTAAAATGCATTATACTCCCGTTAGAAGTTTGCCGAAATTGAGGATGATTCGTTGCTTTTGTAGTGCGTCTATGGTATAGTTTACTCCAACAACTAAAAACATCTCATAAAGAGCGGTGGAGGGAACGGCCCGACGAAACCGCGGCAACCCCCAGATTGTGGGAAGGTGCCAAGTCCGGCAGAAGTGTTTCTGAGAGATGAGAGTGAGCATCCGGCGGAAAGCGCCGATGAACCTCCAGGACTTCAGAACGAAGTCTTTTTTGTTTGAAGGAACACACCCGGACGAAATATCCGGGTTTTTTGTTGATGAGGGATGGGCAAATGGCACAGGAATGGATGACGGACAGACCAGCTAACCGGGTTAACGGGAATGGCCGGCAGCGCCCTGCGCTGGGCAGCAGCACCCGCGCAGTACACGGCGGTGCGCGGCGGCGTAAGGCCTACGGCGCTTTAACGATGCCGATAGTCCAGACGGCTACCTATGCCTTTAACGACACGCAAGAGCTGATTGATTTTATGGATCGTAAAACCTGGGGGGACGGCAGCGACCGGGAGGAATACGGTCGTTACGGCAACCCGACGGTCGCGGCGGTGGAAAACAAGCTGGCGGCGCTGGACGGCGGCGAGGATGCGGTGTTGTATGCGTCCGGCATGAACGCCGTGACATCCCTGCTGCTGTCGGTGCTGTCGTCGGGCGGCCATGTTGTGATGACCGATGACTGTTACCGCCGGACGCGCCAGTTCTGTTTGACCTTCCTCAAACGATTTGGCATCGAAACAACGGTCGTCCCGATGGGCGATTATGCGGCACTGGAAGCAGCGATTATCCCCAAAAAGACTCGCTTTATCATTTCGGAAAGCCCCACCAACCCTTATCTGCGGATTGCCGACCTGGAAAAAATCGCCCATCTAGGCAAAAAGTATCGCGTGCTGACGCTGATTGACAGCACGTTTGCCACGCCCGTTAACCAGCGCCCGCTGGAATGGGGCATTGACTTCGTATTGCACAGCGCCACCAAATATCTGTCAGGCCATCACGATCTGCTGGCGGGCGTCATCGTCGGGCAAGCGGATCGTATCCGGGCGCTTCGAGACGCGCGCGGCGTTCTGGGCGGGGTGGTTGACCCGCAAAATGCCTATTTGCTGGAGCGGGGCATCAAAACGCTGGCCGTGCGGGTGGCGCAGCAGAACCGGACGGCGCTGGCGGTGGCGCGTTACCTGGAGTCGCACCCTCGAATCGAGCGGGTCTGGTATCCGGGGTTGGAATCGCACCCGGATCATGCTGTGGCTGCCGCCCAGATGCGCGGTTTTGGCGGGGTGGTCAGCTTCGAAGTGGTGGGCGATCTGGAAACTACCGGGCGTTTTATTGACCGTCTGCGGATTCCGTACATTGCGCCCAGCCTGGGCGGGGTGGAAAGTCTGATCGAACAGCCGGCGCTGATGAGCTATTACGAAAAAACGACCGAAGAACGGCTGGCGCTGGGCATTAAAGATAACCTGGTGCGGTTCGCTGTCGGCATCGAAGACACCGACGACATCCTGGACGATCTGGAACAGGCATTGGCGGCGATTTCATGACGACGGCTCGCCGCGCGGAGCCTGCAAGAGATGGCTGATGGCCTCGATAGACGGCTCGGCGCTTAAAAGCGCGTTGGGATAGTGGGCTTCGATGCCATCCAGCTGCCGGCTGTGGTAATGGATAGTAGCTTCCGGGTCTTTGAGGATGTGACCGGTGAGGATGCCGACGACGGTTTCGTGAGGCCGGATGATACCCTGGCGGACGAGTTTGGCCGTCCCTGCCAGCGAGCAGGCCGAAGCCGGTTCGCAGCCGATGCCGCGCCGGTCAATCAGGGCTTTGGCATCCATAATTTCCTGATCGCTGACCTGTTCGACCACGCCATCCGTCCAGCGCAGCGCCCGTACGGCCTTCGCATAATTAACCGGGCTGCCGATTTTGATGGCGGTGGCGATGGTTTCCGCATGAACCGGCTCTAAGCCGTTCAGTCCGCGTCGGAAACTTTTGTATAGGGGATTCGCGCCTTCGGCCTGGATGATCGCCAGGCGGGGCAGGCGGGCGATCAGACCCAAGTCGTACAGCTCACGCAGGGCCTTGCCGAAAGCGGAACTGTTGCCCAGGTTGCCGCCGGGGCAGACAATCCAGTCGGGGACCTGCCAGCGCAGCTGCTGGAGGGTTTCAAAAATGATGGTTTTTTGCCCCTCGAGGCGGAAGGGGTTGATCGAGTTTAAGACGTAAATGCCAAGCCGGTCGGCGGCTTCGCGCACCAGTTCCATATTGCGGTCAAAATCGGCATTAACCTGGATGCAGGTCGCGCCATAAGCGACAGCCTGCGCCAGCTTGCCCAGGGCGACCTGTTTGTTCTGAAAAAAGACGATGCCTTCAAAACCGCCCAAGGCGGCGTAGGCCGCCAGCGACGCCGACGTATTGCCGGTGGACGCACAGGCGACGCGCCGGACGCCCAGGATATTGGCCTGGGTGAGGCCGCCGGTCATGCCCCGGTCTTTGAACGAGCCGGTCGGGTTTTCCCCTTCGTGTTTCAAATAAAGCGTTTGAACGCCCGCCCAGCCGGCCAGCGCAGGAACGTGGTATAAAGGCGTATTGCCCTCTGGCCGGCTGATGATTTTTTCGTCGGGAATGCCAGGGTAAACCAGTTCTTTGTAGCGCCAGACGCCGCTGGTATAGGGTTTTTCCCAGCTTCCCAGGCGCGCGTCAAAAGTTTCGCGGCTGACCGGCACAGCCTCAAAATCGTGGCAGACATCCAGCAGCCCGCCGCAGGATTCGCAAACGTAGATAATCCGGTCAATTGGGTATTGCTGACCGCAATCCATACATTGTAGTATGCTGTGCATAACAATCACCGCGAAAAAATAACGAAGCGCGGCGTAAGGATAACAAGTTCTTATGGCGAATACCAGGGCGGAGGCATTCGCGCCGGCGACGGTTGCGAATCTAGGGGCTGGGTTTGATATTCTGGGGCTGGCGGTAGAAGAACCGGGGGATGTGGTGCGGGCGGAGTGGCGCGCCGAACCCGGCGCGGTGATCGTCCACATCGAGGGGGATAACGGGCGGCTGCCCTACGAGGCTGGTAAAAATACGGCCTGTGTAGCCGCCGGGGAAACGCTGCGCCTGCTGGGCGTGCGAACGGGGGCAGCGCTGACCATCTACAAACACCTGCCGCTCGCCAGCGGGTTAGGCAGCAGCGCCGCCAGCGCCGTCGCGGCGGCGGTCGCGGTCAACGCGCTTTACGGCGCGCCGCTGACTTACACCGAACTGCTGCCGGCCTGTGTGGCCGGCGAGGCCGCCGTGAGCGGTTATCATGCCGATAACGTTGCGCCGTGTTTATTCGGCGGAATCACGCTGGTTACGGGGACAGCTGCCGATCAGATTTACGCGCTGCCCATTCCGCCGGGCATTGTGCTGGCGCTGGTTACGCCGGATATAACTGTTCCAACGGCGGAAGCGCGCGCGGTGTTGCCGGCCTCGGTGGGGCTGCGGCAGATGGTGGTGCAGACGGCAGCGGTCGCCCGGCTGGTGGATGCGCTGCACCGGCAGGACATCGCCGCATTGGCGGCGGCGATGGAAGGCGATGTGGTGGTGGAGGCTGCGCGGGCGCATTTGATTCCGTGCCTGGCAGAGGCGCGCGCGGCGGCCAAACAGGCCGGGGCGCTGGGGGTGGTCATCAGCGGCGCAGGGCCGACGCTGTGTGCGGTGTGTGACGGCGAACCGGCAGCACGCGCCGCCGGCGAGGCGATGCAGGCTGTTTATAAACAGGCGGGGATAAACAGCGCCGCACGTCGGACACATATCGCGGTGTCGGGAGCGCGGGTATTACAGGTGTCGTAGTGTATTAGATATTTTGTAAAAACCCCCGCACTTCGTTGACTATTGGCCGGCATATTTGTATAATAAATTTAGATTGTTCTGAAAGTAACAAACAAAAATTATCGGTTGAATCAAAGGTAGCTACCGATGACTCTACAAGAAGCCATGCAGGCTGTCGAAGCGAAGATGTACGAAGTCGTCAACAGCGATGTTGGCGTTCTGCGCGACGCCAGCCGCCATATCCTCGAAGCCGGCGGCAAGCGCATTCGTCCTCGCCTGCTGCTGCTGGCTTACGCCGCGAACGGCGGGCAGAATTTTGATGAAGCTGTCCCGGTAGCGGCGGCGGTGGAGCTGGTTCATACCGCCAGTGTCGTCCATGATGATATTAACGATCATGGCGTGGTGCGGCGCGGGCGGCCCTCGGTCAATGCCATCTGGGGGCGCACGTTTGCGCTGCTGACCGGCGACTACCTTTTTACCAAAGTTTACGAACTGATGGCCCCCTATCGGGATTTGAATGTGGTTCTGGCCGAAGCGACGGTCGCGCTGGTGGAGGGTGAAACCCTTCAGGCCAGCGCCGTGAAAGAAAATAACTTCTCGCGTCAAGTCTATTACGATATCATTGCCCGCAAAACGGCGGCGCTGTTCCGGTCTGCTGGACGATTGGGGGCGCGGCTGGCGAATGCCCCGGATGAAGTCGTTGAGGCGCTGGGACATTATGGTTTTAACGTTGGGCTGGCGTTCCAGGTCATTGATGACGTGTTGGACATCATTGCGGACTCCGAAAAGCTGGGCAAAACCGCCGGGGTGGATATTGCCCAGGGGCGGGGTTTTGCGGTTGCTTATGCCGCCAATGGTCAGCCTGGCGGCGTGGTGGTGGTTGAGGAAACCTTCGACGACCCGATGGCCGCCATCCGCAGCAAAGTGATGCGCGGCGGGGCGATTGACGAGGCTTACCAGCAGGCCGAGGCTTTTTCGCAGATGGCGGTGGAAAGCCTGCGCCCGCTGCCGGACTCGCCGGCGAAAGCTGCGCTGGTCGAGATGGCCTATACGATGGTGAGGCGCGAACGTTAACATCCCGCAGCGGGTTAGGGTGTTAAAAATCCGGCCAGAAGGTCGGATTTTTGTTTGTCATCGCGATGGTATAATCGCGGCGGCGGTAAACAGGAGGTGGCAGGTGGTGAAAATACTCTCGGTGGAACAGGTGCGCGCGGTTGAGGCTGCCGCCGATGCTTCCGGTTTGACGTATGATCGAATGATGCAAAATGCCGGGCGAGCGGTGGCTGAGCGGGTTCTGAAGCTGGCTGCTGGTCGAGAGGATATCCGGGTGACGGTGCTGGTGGGTTCCGGCAACAACGGCGGGGATGGGCTGGTAGCCGGGCGCATCATCGCCCAGCAAAGCGCCGCCCAGGTGCGGTTTTATCTGCTCAAAACCCGCGACGAGAATGACGCTAACTTTAAAGCCGTCCGGGATGCCGGTTTGTTCATCGCCCTGGCAGAAAATGACCATGATTACCGGGTGCTGCGAAATATAGTCGCCAGCGCCGACATCGTGATTGACGCTTTATTCGGCATCGGCGTTCGTCTGCCGCTGAAGGGCGCGGCTGAAAAAGTGCTGCGTGCTGTGCGGCAGGCGCTCAATGATGAGCAGCGTCCGGCAGGAGATGGCCGCATCATCACGCCGTCCCGTCCCGCGCAGCCCGTCCCGCACGCGCGGCCTTACATGGTGGCGGTGGACTGCCCCAGCGGCCTGGACTGCGACAGCGGTGAACTGGACGCCGGCGCGATTTTCGCCGATGAAACGGTGACATTCATTGCGGCCAAACCCGGTCTGCTGCAATTCCCCGGTGCGGCGGCGGTAGGCGAATTACACGTGGCGACCATCGGCGTGCCTAACGACCTGCCGGAAATGCAGGTGGATGCACCGCTGCTGGTGGATGCGGAGCTGGTTCGCGCATTGCTCCCGCCGCGCACGGCGAACGCCAACAAAGGCACGTTTGGCAAGGCGCTAATTGTGGCGGGATCGGCGAATTATGTAGGCGCGCCCGGTCTGGCGGCGATGGCCGCTTATCGAGCGGGCGCGGGTTTGGTGACGGTGGGCGCGCCGGGGCCGGTGGCTTCCGCCCTCGGCGGGCATCTTTTAGAGCCGACCTGGATATTACTGCCGCACGATATGGGCGTTCTGGTGGAAGGTGCGGCGCGGCTCATCCGGCAGGAGGCGGCGCGCTATGATGCGCTGCTGCTGGGGCCGGGGTGGGGGCGAGAAACCAGCACTCGTGACCTGCTGTTGAGTCTGTTTGAAATATCGGCTCGTGGACAGCAGCCGCGCCGCCCGATTGGATTTGCTGCCGCCGCAGCGGAAGCCGCCTTGTCCGAATCGTCAACGGCAGCTTTCCCGCCGCTGGTTATAGATGCCGATGGTCTTAATCTGCTGAGTGAGATCGAAAACTGGTGGGATAAACTGCCGCCGAATGCCGTTTTGACGCCTCATCCCGGCGAGATGGCGCGGCTGGCGAAGATGGAGATTCAGGATATTCAGGCGCGGCGGCTGGAAGTGGCGCGAAACAAAGCGGCAGAATGGAAAACGGTGCTGCTGCTCAAAGGCGCGCATACGGTTATCGCCGAACCCGGCGGCCAGACGGCGATTTTGCCGTTCAAAACCGACGCGCTGGCGACGGCAGGAAGCGGGGATGTGCTGGCAGGCATCATCACCGGGCTGCTGGCGCAGGGGCTGTCACCCTTCCTGGCGGCGGTGGCGGGGGCGTATCTGCACGGCCTGGCCGGGCTGAACGCCGCTCGACGCCAGGGCAGCACCCGCAGCGTCGTCGCGGGCGATGTGCTGCAAACGTTGGGCGAAACCTTTCAAATGCTCGAAAATGCCTAATGCCCTTTGCCGAGGCCGAGTTCTGCCTGACGGCGGCGGGCGGCGGCCTTACCTTCCGCCAATCCTTCGGCGATAGGGTCGGGTGGGATGGCGGCCTCGATTTTGCTCAAAAGCTGGTCGCCCGTTTCTTCGAGCTGCCGGCGGGTTTTCCTGCCGCTTTGTGGTGCTTTAAACAGCGCCATTATGCCGCCAACCAGCAGGCCAACGATAAAACCGCCCACGACCGCCCCCAGATCTAAAGGATTTTCGCGGCGATCAGACTCGTTCATCATCTTCCTGCCCTCTGCCATTACGGCGAATCGCCCTTCGAATGCCGCCCAGGTCGCGCAGCAGCACGCCGGTCCCGGCCAAAAAGCTGCTGGCTCGAATGATCGGGCGGGTGACGTTGCTGCTGACGAAATCAACCGTGCCTCTGGCGCTGCTGACCGTTTCCTGCGTGTTTTGAAGGATGGGTTTGATTTCGTTTTGAAGCAAGTTAATCAGCCGGGCGATCTGGAGAATCAAGACCGCCAGGGCGAAAACAATGAGGATAAATTCCAGCGCCATGATGATGATAAAAATGTCTCGAATGATCTGGATGCGCGGAGCGGTGGCTTCGACGTTGGTGAAAACGGCCAGCGCCAGCCCGATCAGAAAAAGCAGAATGATTAAACCGCCAAGAACCCCGGCGGAAACGGTGACGATGCGTTTAGGCGTCCAGCCGCCTTTACCGGCTGCCGGTGTCGAGTCTGTCGAAGGTCGTTGGGAAGTGTCGGTCATAATTAAACAATCCTAACCGGATGAGCGTTTGTTCCTGGGTTTGGCGGTCAGAAAATGGGCGACCAGAACAGCGATGATCGCGCCAACCGCCGCCGCAGCGACTCGCAGCGTGCCGATGTTCAAAATATTGATCTGTAACGTTGTGCCGATCAGGTGTCCCAGGGCGAAGCCGAGCCAGCCGCAGAGCAAAAACAGGGCCAGCCGCCGCGCGTCGCCGCCCAGAATCAGATGAAAGGCCGCGCCAAAAAGCGTCGCCAGAATAAATCCCAGGGTGGCAATCGGGCTGAGCAACCATAATTATGGATAAGTGTTCAAAGTTGTTTACCGGTTCATTTTCGTCAACGGCCACCGATTGAAGCGGGTGGTTTCTTGCGCTAAGGCTTATGAAAAACGTTTTAGATCACCGTATTTTGATCCCAAAATCGCCCGAAACTGTCTGGCGGTATTTAAGCGATTTGAACAACAACGCAAACTGGCAGACCAACTGCGGCAGCGTATCGTTTTTAACATCGCGGCATACCGGTGTGGGCGTGCGCTGGCGCTGTCAGGCCTCCGGCCATGACTGCGTGATCGAAACGACCGCCTGGTATGATGGGCTGGGATACGAATATACCTATGTGGACGGAATGCCCTTCGACGCGAACCGGGGACGCATCCGCTTGCAGGAAATCCCTGAAGGCACGGTCGTTCAGTGGACGTTGAGCTACGACACAAAAGGATTTTTGAGCGGCGTTCGTAATACCATCAGCATCAGGCGGCAGGTTGAGGGCATGATGGTGGAAAGCCTGCGGATGTTGTGGCGCAAGCTGAACCAGGCTGGTGACGACAGGGCACAGCGCGAATCCAAGTCGCTGATGCGCGACGCGCCCGGCTACGAGGAGCGCGCCCGCTATAAACCGCGCTACCCCTCGGCGCGGCTGGAAAATGCAGAAGCAGCCGAAGAATCTCCTCGCACTGTGCCAGTGATTGATGAGCCGCCAATCGCGGACGATGATACCCGGCCATCGCGGGCAGCCGAGCCGGTGCGGGCAGCCGAACCGGACTTTCTGCAAAAATTCACCGAACCCGAAATTGTGGAAGATTCTGTCCCGCTCGTTCAAATCACCCGCGCTGCAAACGAGCCGGAAACACTCAAGCCGGATACTGTGCCGGATGAAACGCCGGCAGAGAAGCTGGCTGATAAAATCACGCCGCCCGTCATCACTGGGACGCGGAGTGTTGAATCCGAACCTGTTTTGGCAGCCGATGTTCCAAAAGCCCCGGAGTCCGCCCTGGAAGAAATGTTCAGGCCGCCTCCGCCGCCGGAAACCGCTGTTCCGGCAGCCCAGACGCGCCGCGAGCCAATTTCCCCCGAAGAACTGGCGAAGATGGACACGCGAGAAATCAGCGTATTTGATATTTTTGGCCTGCCCAAACCCAGCGAAACGCAGGAACTGCGGGCTGTGCTGGCCGGGGATGCCGCTCCGCTGCAGGCAGCCCCGCCGACGATAACGATAATAACCGGCGGTCGAATCGGGCTGCGGCTGGCGCAGCGGCGCAGCCGGGTGAAACTGCGCCGCCCCGGATAGAAGGGGCAGAAGCGCCGTAAACAAAAAAGCATGAGTATCAACCCATGCTTTTTTAACTTTTCAGGGTGGCTAGTGGGATTTGAACCCACGACCTTCTGGGCCACAACCAGACGCGCTAACCAACTGCGCTATAGCCACCATGCCGTGAATGAGATTATAACATCCTCTTTCCGAGAATGCTAGGGCTTTTTACGCGCGATAATAACCTGCGCCAGGCTGCGCGGGCAGTCCTGCTGGGTGATGTGCGCTTCAAATCCGTATGCATCGAAAAAGGAGGCAATGTTGACGCCGGAGCCTCCACGCTGGCCGGTGATTCGATACAGCCATTCGATAAGCCGGTCTGCTGGGCCGCCGCCGGTCAAAATGCCGTTCGGCACGATGACCAGCCGCCCGCCGCTGCACAGGACGCGGTGCGCTTCGCGCAGGGTTTCCGGTTGGAAGATGAAGTCGGTCGGGAAGGTGCAGACGATGGCGGGAAAAGAAGCCGACTGAAAAGGGAGCCGCTGCGCCCTCCCGCGCGCCAGCCGGGGCGTCAGCCCGCGCCGGGACAGCTTCCGCCGCGCGATGCGCCCCATGTGCGGCGACAGGTCGTAGCCGATGGGTATGTAACCGAGCGCGCATAAATCGAGCTGAAGATTTCCCGTGCCGTGCGCCAGTTCCAGGACGCGCGAACCCGGCGGCGCGTCGAGGTGCGGAAGGGCGGCACGCTGCCAGCAGCGCCATGCGCCCAGGGATACCATGCCGCTGACCCAATCGTAAGTGAACGCCAGTTCGTTATAGAGTAAACGGAAGCCCAGGCCGACCAGCCGCCGCCACAGTTCAGCCACCGAGCGCCTCGCGCAGCAGGGCGGGCGAGTCGGTGATGATCGCTTCCACGCCCAGGTCGCGCAAAACAAGCGCGCGGTTAATATCGTTGACCGTCCAGGTATGGACGCGGCGGTTTTGTTTTCGCGCCTGTGCCATGTAGTCCGCATTAATCATGCTGTGGTGCGGGTGCAACGCCTCGCAGGTCAGTCCCGCCGCCAGCAGCCGCAGATGACGCGGCGCATCCGGGGCGTATAAAAAACCGAGCGGCGTTTCCGGCAGCAAACGGCGAAAGCGCCGCAGCGCCAGCGGGTTGAAACTGGAGACGATCACGCAGCGTTCTAGGCCGAAAAAACGAACCCGGTCGGCGACGACCTGCTCCAGCCCATCGGTAAAAAACGCCTCGGATTTTAGCTCGATGTTGATAATCAGGCGTTTGCCGACCGCTTCAAAAACCTCGTCCAGCGTGGGGATGCGCGTGTTTCGGAAAGCAGGCGCAAACCAGCCACCGGCGTCGAGTTCCCGGAGTTCTGCCAGGGTTTTGTGGGCGGCGGTGCCATGTCCATCGGTGGTTTTATCTACCTGCGCGTCGTGAATGATGATTACCTGCCGGTCTTTCGACAGGCGAACGTCCAGTTCGATGCCGTCCGCGCCCTGCTGCGCCGCCAGTTCAAAGGCGGGCAGCGTATTCATCGGCGCCCCGGCGCTGGCCCCGCGATGTCCGAAAATGAGGGGAAACGGTCGTCCGCTGTACAGTTCGTCCAGGGCCGCTTTGGCTGCCCGCATCGTTCAAACCCCCTATACGAATGATGCCCACCGGCTGATGGGCATCGCCGAACCGTGAGCGCGCCGGTCTAACGCGGCGCGATCTGGATTTCGTCGCCAACGACGCGCACTTCGTAAGCGGCCACATCCACCAGCGCTGGGGGGGCGGTCACTTTGCCGGTGCGGATGTCGAAACGTGCCCCATGACGGGGACACTCGATTTCGCAGCCATACAGTTCCCCCTCGGCCAGCGGGCCGTCATCATGGGTGCAGACATCTTCGATGGCGTAATACTGGCCGTCCACGTTGAAGACTGCCACCCAATGGCGCCCCAATTCGACCACCAGGCGTTCGCCGGGTTGAATTTCAGCGGTCGTGGCGACCGGCGTGAAGATTTTTTCGGTCATAAGCTATTCGTCGTCCTCGTCGTCGTGTTTCTGCCATTCTTTGAGGCCGTAAAGCCCGATTGTCAGCGTTTTAAGCGACAGCAGCGCGCACTTCAGGCGGTTGATGGTGAGGGGGATGCCGAGCAGTTCCAGCACCTCATCGCGGGTAATCTGGCGCACCTCATCAACCGTCTTGCCCAGGATTTCCTCGGCCAGCATGGAAGCGGTCGCCTGGCTGATGGCGCAGCCTTCGCCGTCCCAGGCGATTTCTTTAATGCGGTTCTGTTCGTCCAGGCGCAGCGTTAAACGCAGGCGGTCGCCGCAGAGTGGGTTATGTTCCTCGTGGTCAACATCGGCGGGGGACAAAATACCGGGATGACGCGGATTCTGGGCATGATCCAGAATATTCTCACGGTACATATCATACATGATGTGGATGCCCTGCCTAAATCGAAAAGGCCTTTCTGGCTTTATACAACGCTTCGATGAGGACGTCAACCTCGGAAAATGTGTTGTACAGGTAGAAGCTGGCCCGTGCCGATGCGCCGATGCCGAGGTAATCGTGCAGCGGCATGGCGCAGTGATGCCCCGCGCGGATGGCGATTCCTTCCACATCGAGCATCTGCGCCAGATCATGCGGGTGGATGTTGGCGAAAGTGAAGGCCGCTACCGCGCCTTTCTGGTCAGCGTGCGGGCCATAAACCCGCAGCTGCGGCACTTCGGCCAGCCGCTCCAGCGCGTACTCGATGAGGCGTTTTTCGTAAGCCTGGATGCGATCCAGGCCGACTGCGCTCAGGTAGTCCACCGCTGCGCCCAGACCTACCGCCTGGGCGATAGAGGGCGTGCCGGCCTCGAACTTGTAGGGCAGTTCGTTCCACGTGCTGCCGTCCAGCCGCACGCGGGAGATCATATCGCCGCCGCCCATCCAGGGCGGCATGGTTTCTAACAGGTCGCGTTTGCCGTACAATACGCCGATGCCGGTTGGCCCGATCATTTTATGCCCGCTGAAGGCGTAAAAGTCGGCGTCAAGCTGCTGCACGTCTACCGGCATGTTCGGGATGCTCTGCGCGCCGTCCACCAATGCCAGCGCCCCGGCCTCGTGCGCCAGCCGCACGATTTCCGCCACCGGGTTAATTGTCCCCAGCACGTTGGAAACGTGCATAACAGCGACGAGTTTAACCGCGCCTTCGCCCAGCATCTGGCGGAAAGCGTCCATATCCAGCGTGCCGTCGTCACGCAGGGGTGCGTAGCGGATGGTAAAACCTTTTTCGGCGGCCAGCATCTGCCAGGGGACGATGTTTGAGTGATGCTCCATGACGGTAGTAAGAACGGCGTCACCGGCTTTCAGATTGGCGCGCCCCCAGGTTTGGGCGACCAGGTTGATACTTTCGGTCGTGCCGCGTGTGAAGATGATTTCGCGTTTGCTGGCGGCGTTGATAAAACGTTTGATCTTCACCCGCGCGCCTTCGTAGGCGGCGGTAGCTTCTTCGCTGAGTTTATGAATGCCCCGGTGGACGTTGGCATTATAACGGCGGTAATAATCGTCCAGAACTTCGATCACCTGGCGCGGTTTTTGGCTGGAAGCGGCGTTATCCAGATACACAAGCGGCACGCCGGGGCGGGTTTCCTGATGGAGAATGGGAAAGTCGGCTCGTATGGCTTCCACATCGTAAGGTTGTTCGGCAGTGTTTGCCATAGTGTTCCCCCTGGCCGGTAAAAACCGGGCCGTTATGCACAAGCAAAAAACAGGCACGCCCTTAAAGACAGGGCGCGCCTTTTAAGAAGTTTTACGCGCCGATGATTTTAGCCTCCATCGCCGCCTGAAGGCGCTCGCGTACGCGCTCAAACGGTATACGCTGGAGCAGTTCATCGAAGAAGCCGTCAATCACCATCAATTCGGCGGTAGGGCGCGGGATGCCCCGGCTCATCAGGTAAAAGACAGGTTCTTTTTCTAACGTGCCGAAGGTGGCGGCATGGGAGCAGGCCACATCGTCGGCTTCAATTTCCAGGCCCGGAATGCCATCCATGCGGGCATGTTCGCTCAAAACCAGGTTGCGGCTGGCCTGGAAGCCGTCAATCTTCTGCATGTTGGGCAGCGATTTAATCATGCCCTGCCAAACGGTGCGGGCATGGTCTTTGGCCGCGCCCTTAAACAGCAGGTCGGATACGGTGATTGGGGCATTGTGATTCTGCTGCGTGTCGTGGTCGAAAAGCTGTTCGTTGTCGGCAAAGAAAAAGCCCGACATACGCCCATGTGCGCCCAGCCCATCCAGTTCCAGTTCCATATACGTCTTGACCAGCCGACCGCCCATCGTGCCAGTAATCCAGTCAAGGTTAGCATTCTGGCCCACGCGGGCGCGCTGGTGGCTGAATTCGTAGGTTTGGCGGTTCCAGTCTTGCAGGCCCACGTACTGCAAATTGGCGGCGTCGCCGACCAGCAGTTCGGTCGCGCCGATGTAGGCGGAATGCTGTTCCGCCGGCGACGAAGCATAATCTACGAGCATGGTAGCCTGAGCATTTTCTTCCAGCACCACCAGCACATGGCCCAGACTGGCGCCGGGATGGGTGTTGTAAAAAACCACATGGAAGGGCAGTTCGGCGGCCTTGCCGCGTGGCACGTACAGGAAAACGCCGTGCGTCCACAGGGCGGCGTGCAGTGCCGCGAATTTCCCTTCGCCGGGCAGCACGGCTTTGGTCATCAGGTTGGGGCGCACCAGGTCGGCGTAATCGCGGCAGGCCGTCCGCAAATCGGTAAAAATGATGCCCTGTCCCGCCAGTTCATCGGCGACTTCATGCTGGACAATTTTGCCATCCACAACCACCAGCAGGCCGCCCTGCCGGTCGCCGATCAACGGCTCGCGGTTATAAGGCGGAACGATGTCGAGCGTGGCCCCATTGGGCGTGATGATACGGTCGGCTTCGTCCCAGCGGATATGCCGGTAATCGGTGCGCCGCCAGTCCTCGTCATTGAGGGTAGGCATGGGCATATCTTCGTACAGTTCCCAGGCGGCCAGACGGCTTTCCAGCAGCCAGACCGGCTCGTTGTTAGCCGCGCTCAGCGCCCGAACGTCCGCCTCGGTATAGTTCGGCACGGCAGGCGCAAGCGAGCGGCGGCGTTGTTTGACCACAGCCACAGTCAGTTTCTCCTCCGGTATTATGCAGGTGTTATCCGGGCTGGCGGTCGCGCCGCCGCCCGGAATAAATGTTATGGCTAACCGATTGAACCTTCGAGCTGAATCTGGATAAGACGATTCAGTTCCAGCGCATATTCCATCGGCAGTTCTTTCACCAGCGGCTCGATGAAGCCGTTAACAATCATAGCATTGGCTTCATCTTCGCTCAGCCCTCGGCTCATCAGGTAAAACAACTGGTCTTCACCGATTTTGCTGACCGAAGCCTCGTGTCCCATCGTCACATTTTGCGCGTCGCACTCGATGTACGGGTAGGTGTCCGAACGGCTTTCGGCATCCAGCAGCAGGGCATCGCAGACGACGTTGCTTTTGACGTTATCTGCGCCTTTGACAATTTTGAGCAGGCCGCGATAGCTGGCGCGACCGCCATCCTTGCTGATGGATTTGCTGATGATCTGGCTGCTGGTGTTTGGGGCCAGGTGGGTGATTTTGCCGCCCGCGTCCTGGTGCTGCCCCTTGCCGGCGAACGCGATGGAAAGTACCTCGCCATGCGCGCCTTCGCCCGCCAATATTACTGCGGGATATTTCATAGTTATGAGGGAGCCGAGATTGCCGTCCACCCATTCCATCGTGGCCTTCTTATGGGCGACGGCTCGTTTGGTCACGAGGTTGTAGACGTTGTTCGACCAGTTCTGGATGGTCGTATAGCGGCAGCGCCCGTTTTCCTTGATGATGATTTCCACGACGGCGCTGTGTAGACTTTCAGAACTATAAACAGGCGCAGTACAACCTTCAACATAATGCACATACGCGCCCTCATCCACGATGATGAGGGTGCGCTCGAACTGGCCCATGTTCTGGGTATTGATGCGGAAGTAAGCCTGGAGCGGCATTTCCACATGCACGCCCGGTGGCACGTAAATGAATGACCCGCCCGACCAGACGGCTGTATTGAGCGCAGCGAATTTGTTATCCGACGACGGGATTATCGTGCCGAAATATTCGCGTACCAGTTCGGGATGCTGCGCCAGGCCGGAGTCCATATCCAGGAAGATGACCCCTTTTTCTTCCAGGTCTTTACGAATGTTGTGGTAGACGGACTCCGAATCGTACTGGGCGCTCACGCCTTGCAGGTACTTCTGCTCGGCTTCGGGAATGCCCAGACGGTCGAACGTGCGCTTGATTTCGTCCGGCACTTCTTCCCAACTGCGGCCTTTCTGGTCGGTGGCACGGACGTAGTAGTAAATGTCGTCGAAGTCAATCGCGCTCAGGTCGGCGCCCCAGGTTGGCATCGGTTTGCTTTTGAAGATTTCATAAGCCTTCAAACGCATTTCGGTCATCCAGCCGGGTTCGTTTTTCATCTCGCTGATCTGGCGGACGATTTCGGCTGTCAGACCCTTCTGGCTTTTGAAGACGTAGTTCACGTCGGCATCGTGAAAGCCGTAGGTTTCCTCGTAGGAAGTCCGCAGCTGCTTCAGCGCGGCTTCTTCGGCGCTCAATTCCTTTTCGCTGCGAACGTCGTTTATATTCACCATTAAATCGCTCCTTCGACGTTTAGCTTCTGGTTAGAGGGCATTGTATTTTTCCCGAATCCAGTCGTAGCCCATTTCTTCCAGGCGCAGCGCCAGTTCCGGGCCATCACTCTCGACGATCTGGCCTTCGAGCATGACATGGACATATTGGGGTTGGATGTAGTTGAGGATGCGCTGGTAATGTGTGATGACCAGAACGCCCAGGTTCGGCCCGCGCAGTTTGTTCACGCCGTCAGATACAATCCGCAGCGCGTCAATGTCCAGCCCCGAATCGGTTTCATCCAGGATGGCGATGCGCGGTTCGAGGGTAGCCATCTGGAGGATTTCGGCGCGTTTTTTCTCGCCGCCGCTAAAACCTTCGTTCAGGTAGCGCCCGGCGAAACTGTGATCCATCTGGAGTAAATCCATCTTGGCCTTAAGCAGGCGACGAAATTCCGGGATCGAGATGCCCTTGCTGTCCGGGTCTTTCGCCTTCATGCGCGCATTGATAGCCTGACGCAGGAAATTCGCCAGCGTGACGCCGGGGATAGAGACAGGGTACTGGAAAGCGAGAAACAGACCGGCCCGGCTGCGCTCGTCGGCTTCCATTTCCAGCAGGTCTTCACCCTCGAAGATGATCTGCCCGGCGGTCACTTCGTAAGCCGGATGCCCCAGCAGGACGTTTGCCAGGGTGCTTTTGCCGGAGCCATTTGGCCCCATCAGGGCGTGAACCTCGCCCTGTTTAACCGTCAAATTCACCCCGCGAAGGATAGGTTTATCCTCGACAGAGACGTGTAGGTTGCGAATTTCCAGTGCAGCGCCCATGCTGGGCTTCCTCCTCAAGTTTTGATGTCTGGTTAAATTTTCTTCGTACCTATGGGTCAAAGCTGTGGTAAGTATAACAGCCGTTTCAGGTCGGTGTCAATATTTATAATTAACATTAGAGAAATTCTCACAGAGATGCTCTGTTACGGCTGCCACAAGATAAATTTAACTCAAGTTAAAATTTATCAATAATGGTGGATAATTATGATTGGAGCTATAAAAATTGACTCCCGGAGGGGCCTGTGTTAGCATACAAAATTATAAAACATCTGTTTGCAGAGATCGAGAGACAATCCATAATGACCGACCAGCTACAAATAACCGAGGAAGGGCTGCGAGAGGCTTTACGAGACGTGGTTGATCCCGAAATTGGGATGAACGTTATCGAATTGGGGCTGATTCGCAAGGTTGAAATCCTGGAAGACCGCGCCCATCTGGTGATGATTATGACCACGCCGTTTTGCCCGTATGCGCCGCAGCTCCTTGAGCAGACACGGCGGACGGCGCAGAACTATACACGCAGGCCGACCACCATCGAAATGGGGCTGGAGATGTGGGACCCCAGCATGATGGAGGAAGGCGCTGCCGACGATTGGGGTTTGTTTTAGACGGAGTAGGGCGGGGGCGCTCCAGCCTGGAGCGCCCCTTTTGATTCGGCCTCGTTTTTAGCTTTTAGGCCGGTTGTTCTGGATGAAGTCGCGGGGATCAATGTAGTTCGCCAGCAGGTTGTTCAGGTTCTTGGCGGGCCAATGTTGGGGCTGGCTTTCCAGAATAGTGGTGTGGCTGAGATCAAAATGCAGGTGGTAGGCATAACGCCCGAAGGCGTTGCCGACTTTGGCGATCTGCTGTCCCCGGCGCACCCGATCACCAACTTTTACGATCATTTGCTCGACATGCGCATAGCGCCCATAAAGCACCATCCGGCTGCTGCTTAGGGGGTCATGTTTGATGATGATGACATTGCCCCAGACGGGGAGCTGGGCGGCGAATGTTACCACGCCGCTGGCGGAAGCATAAACCGGCGCATGGGCGTCGGCGTCGCGCGGCAGGTTGAGGTCGGCGCCGGTATGGTAGGCTTCGCTGGGTGTGCCGACGAAATATAATCTGGCGAAGGGGCTGGCGTCAATCCATTCGCCGGGCCAGACCTTGCTGCTGCGCCGCTCGGTTTCTGTCCCTACAGGGGAGTCGTAACCGTCGGCCAGATTTTCGCCGCCGGGCGCGGGTTTGTCGGGTATGGTAACTTCCTGCCAGCGCAAGGCGTCGAAAGCGATTTCAAACCCGGTTTCGCCTGTCAGGTCGTTCAAAAACACCGTTCCCGCCCCGGCAGTTGCGGCGTCCAGGTCAAAAACCCCCAGCGTTACCCACTGGTTGGCGTGGCGGCTCTGGTCGAGGTTAACGACCATTTCGCCGCTCACGCCTTTAACATTGGCGATTTTGAAGCGCGCGTTGCGCGTGCTGGCGTGCCGCGCGGGGACGAAAGTCGCAATCTCGTATTTGGCGGATTTGCTGATTCGCGGCGTCCAGCGCGCCCAAACTTTGCTGGTCTGCGGCTCAGTGCCTTTATAAAGCACTTCCCATCCCCAGGTTCCCTGAAAGCGGCTGAACTCCGGTTTGCCGGTGTACGTGCCGCTGGCGAATCCGGTATCGCTGGGGCGGACGACGATCTCGATGCCCGGAGCCGGTTCAGGGTCTACCGGGCCAGGAGGGGGCGTGCCGGGTGTGATCGGCTGACTGATGGCTTTCCAACCGGCAGGCGTGATCGTCCCCAACCGCCACCAACTGAGGCCGCGTGCCTGATGGCGCTGGGTGGCAAGGGTGATGGCGGTCGCCATCTCGCTAGGGGGCGCATCGCCGTCCAGAATGGGGATGATCGGACGCCCATACCCGCCCCAGACTTCATAAGTCTCTTTGAGCGAATCTTCCGGGGTACGCCGGAAGGTCGCCCAGTAGACCATCGGATGCACGCTGTTGACGAAAGGATACCATTCCTGGGGAAAGATGGAGGCATAATGATGCCGCCGGGGGTCAACGCCGAGGCCGATATGGAACGAACCCGGCAGAGCGCGGCGGATGCGGGTCATAAACGGGCGGATGCCAGCCTGCCCGCCTTCCCAGAAACCGGCGTAAGGCTCTACATCCAGAATCAGAGATTTAACGCCCGGTCTTGAGCAAGCCTGGATGATGATATTAGTTTCGGCTTCGGTGTGCGTTCCCTTTGGCACGCACCAGGCATGGAATTCCATGTTGAATTTTTGTAGGGCGCTCACCCAACGGTCAACGCTTTGCGGGCCGTCAATCGCCAGGCTGCGTTTGGTATCCCAATAACCCTGCCACTGCGCGCCGGTGCGTGGCGTGGCGTCACTGATTTTGACCCATACCTGCGTCACGTAGGGCGCGGCGGCTTTGATATTGCGCGCTACGTCCTCGATGCTGTTTTCCGGCAGCACATCGCCTTTCCAATGCCAGATGCCGATTTTTCCGTCGTAGGGTGTGGCCTGGTCGGGCGGGATGGGTTTGGGCGCGGCGATGTTTTCAAAGGAAATAACGCTGGTGGATACCCAACCTGAAGCGTTAAACTGCTCGACCCATACCCAACCGCTGCTCGTGCGCGAAGCCGGATAATAGACCAATACGGTATTGTTAAAGATGTCGCCGATGTCCTGGTAATTCGTCCCAGGCCCGCTTCGCAGGTTAACATAAGCCCCGCTGGTTTTCACCAGCGCGGTCTGTCCCGCACCCGCCGAGGGGGGTTTGGGGACAGGCGAGGGGTAGCTGCTCATAAATGACCTCTTTCGGCAAAAACAAACGATTATCTAACCGCAACAACGTGCATACTAATACACTTCTGGTTTGCGCGCAAAACTGCGGAGGACTGCGCCGTGTTTTCGACGCGCGGGATAGGACTCTGAAACGGGCTACTGCTCCGACCACTCGATAGGGGTTAAAACTGCATCCAGAGCCGCCCAGAAACGTCGAACCTCGTCGGCATCCAGTTTGATGATCCAGCTCTGGCTGCCGGCCCATCCGGTAACTTCAAAATAGCTGTCTTCGGTTTTATCTACGGCGGTATGCGTGGTGATAGTAGGGAGGTCGGCGCCGCGCAAGGGCGCGGTGGTGATGAGGCCGCCGATGCGTTTGGATTTTTCGGGATAGAGCAGTTCCGCCAGATTAAACCACAGCATTTGCGCGGCGCGATAGGACAGCACCCGCGTCCAGCGCGTGCTGTCTTCGCCGGTGCCGCCGACGACGATCGAATCGCCGCTGGCTTTACGGCTGACGAACAGATTTTTAGAAAGGCCGTAAGTATGACTGGGTTGGCTAACCATCAGCCGATGCTCCTGCTCGTTAATCAGACGTTACTTTTATATACGTTAATCCTGCCGTTCCCGGCGCGAACTTCGCCAATATGGCGCGCGCTGTCCCCGGCCAGCGCCAGATCGTGCATTAAAGCTGCCAGATTTTCGGGCGGTACGGCCATCAGCAGTCCCCCGGAAGTCTGCGGGTCGAAAAGCAGATCGCGCTCAAACGGTTTAAAGTCCCCTTCAAAATGCACCCATTGGCCGAAATAGTCAAGGTTGCGGAACAGGCCGCCGGCGAAAATTTCCTGCTGGCCGTAGTCGAACGCGCCGGGCAGCCAGTGAAGCGCCTCAAATTGAATAAAAAAGTCCGCCGTGCTGAGGTGGGCCATTTCGTGGCCGTGTCCTAATAAACTATAACCCGTGATGTCGGTCATGGCACGAACGCCGTAAGACCGCGCCAGCCGCGAAGCGTCCCGGTTGAGCCGTAACATGCTGGCAATGGCCGCTTCAACATGGTCAGGCTGCGCTTTTTCGTTTTTAAGGGCAGTGGTGATAACGCCGCTGCCGAGCGGTTTGCTCAGCACCAACTGGTCGCCCGGCTGCGCGCCGCCTTTGGTGATGATCTGACCAGGATGAATGACGCCGGTGACGGCCAGCCCATATTTGGGTTCTTTGTCGGTCACGGTATGCCCGCCGGCAATGGCCGCGCCGGCCTCGCGGACTTTTTCCGCGCCGCCGCGCAGGATTTCGGTCAGGATGTCCAGCCCATAGCCGTCGGGGTAGGCGACCAGGTTGATGGCAAACACCGGCTCGCCGCCCATCGCATAAATGTCGCTCAGGGCGTTGGCAGCCGCAATCGCGCCAAATGCATAAGGGTCATCCACAACGGGCGGGAAAAAGTCCACCGTCGAGATGATGGCGCGTTCGGCGTCCAGCCGGTAGACAGCCGAATCGTCCGGTTCGGCCAGGCCGACCAGCAGCGCGGGATAATCTTCAGTTGGGAACATGCCTGTCAGCGGACGCAAAACTTGCGCCAGGTCTTTTGGACCGAGTTTAGACGCTCAACCCGCGCAGGCAACTAGTGATGTGAGTCGGATGTTTTCCATAAGGTTAAATTGATGAGTTAACCGGACATCTGTATTGAGTATAGAATTTCTCGTTGTTGCAGGCAACCGTCAAGGGCTAGTTCGCACAATATCGGGACAAAACCGCAGCCGGTTGTATTCTACATTTAGCCTTGCGGGTGCGCGGGGCGTCCGCTATACTTGATTTAAGTTAAGCGGGGTGTGGCGCAGCCTGGTAGCGCGCTTGCATGGGGTGCAAGAGGTCCCGGGTTCGAGTCCCGGCACCCCGACGGAAAGCGGCCTTCTGTTTGTGGAAAAACAACCAAAACAGAAGGTCTTTTTTTGCTAATTGTGTTCTGCCTTGCTACACTAGGTGCGCGGCAAAATTAGGCCGTCTTTCGATTGAACCTTTTGTCTGTGCTGCGAGTATCGTAGACAGCGGACGTAAAAGGTTCGTGCGGTTCTCTGCCGAAGCGTGTGTCGGCACGAAGCCGGGTCAGATGCCTCATAATAATTACAAGGAGTAAAGCATGAAAAGTACGAGTAAATTATTGGTATTAGTGTTGGCGCTGCTGCTGGTTGGCGCGCTGACCGTCGCGGCGCAAGATACCCCCGCGCCCGGCGAGGGCGGAATCCTCATTGAAGGTAACTTCGGCGGCGACCCCGCGACCTTCAACCCGATTCTCGCCAGCGACACGGCTTCTACGCGCATCACTTCTTTCCTGTTCCCCGGTTTCATCGGCGTTGACCCCGCGACGGCCAACTTCTCCAAAGAAGACCCGGCAGCCATCGTCAACGATTGGACGATTTCCGAGGATGGCCTGACCTACACCTTCAGCCTGCGTGATGACTACTTCTGGTCGGACGGCACGCAGATCACTTCGGCGGACGTGCTGTACACCTGGAACGCCATCGTGGCCGGCGGCCAGGGCATCGTGGACACGCCGCTGACCTACGTGCTGGACAGCATCGAAAGCGTGGAAGCGCCGGATGCATTTACGGTGGTGGTAAAGTTTACCAGCGCCGACTGCACGGCCCTGAACTATGCTGGCGCGCTGTATCCGGTGCCGTCGCACGTGCTGCCGGCGGACCTGGCCGAGCTGAACGACGCGCCGTTTAACATCGCTCCCGACGTAACCGGCGGCGTTTTCTCGTTTGGCGAGTTCCGTTCTGCCGAGCAGGTTGGCCTAATCGCTAACCAGGACTATTCGGGCGCGACCAACGGCGTCGTGCTGCCGACCGGCTTCATCTACAAAGTTGTACCGGACCAGACGGTGTTGGTGGAACAGTTCATCGCCGGCGAAACCAACGTCATTGACGGCCCGGCAGTGAACCGCCGCGATGACCTACTGGCGAATGCCAACCTGAATATGTACAACTTCCCCGGCAATGCCTGGGACTACCTGGCGCTGAACTACGCTGACCCGACCAACCCGCAGAACGCCTTTGACGAAAACGGCAACCCGATTGACCAGGGTCATCACCCGCTGTTCGGTGATGTGCGCGTCCGCCAGGCGATGGCGAAAGCCATCAACGTGGATGAAATCATCCAGGGCGCGGTCTTCGGGCATGGCGAACGCATGACCTCGTTGATGATCCCGGCGTCGTGGGCCTACCACAAGGAACTACCGCCCATCGCTTACGATCCTGAAGCCGCCAAGGCCATGCTGGACGAGGCCGGTTTTGTGGACGATGACGGCAACCCGGATACCCCGCGCGTCTGCCAGGGCTGTCTGTATGCTGAAGAAGGCACGCCGTTCCGCTTCGTCCTGTACACCAACGAGGGCAACACCCGCCGTGGCGCGGTGGGTACCATCGTCCAGGACCAGCTCAAACAGATCGGCATCGAAGTAGACTTCCAGGCTATTGACTTCAACACCCTGCTGGACATCATGGATGCCCAGACCTTCGACGCCTTCATCCTGGGCTGGCGCAACGGCTACCCGGATGATCCCGATCTGACCCAGATTCTGACCCCGGTCAGCGACATCGTGGGCAGCGGCAGCAACAACACCTCCTACAACAACCCGCGCATGGTGGAGCTGAATGCGAAGGCCAAGTCGCTGCCCGGCTGCGACCCGGCGGAGCGCGCTGCCCTGTACCATGAAATTCAGGAGATCATGCAGGAAGACCTGCCGTATATTCCGCTGTACGTCATCAACGGCATGTACGGCGCGAATGCCAGCGTGGTGGGCTTCGACCCATATCCGAGCCAACTCTACTGGAACGTTGATACCTGGTATCTGGCGACTCCGTAGGCTTGAAGAACGTTACACCAGGGGCGGGGTTTACCCCGCCTCTGTCTTGTTTCGCCGTAGGCCCAAAAACACGATGCCTGCATTAGCTGGAGCCTGAAGTTCGGACTTCGGGTGTAAGGAACTGAAGATGGTTAAATACACGATTCGCCGCCTGATCCAGGCGATCCCCACCTTTTTTGGTATTACCATACTGTCCTATTTGCTGATGTCCGCCGCGCCGGGCGGCCCGGTGGCCGCGCTGACCTTCGACCCGAAAATCACGCCGCAGGAGCGCGAGCGTGTTGCGGCGCGCCTGGGCGTCACCGACCCGCTGCCCGTCCAATATTTGCGCTGGCTGGTCGGGGATGACTGGATGCGCTGGGACTCCGACGGTGACGGCATCGCCGATGCGTCGTTCTTGATTCCGCTGGATGCCGATGGCGACGGCGAACCGGAGCCGCCCGGCACGCGCCTGGGTATTCTGCGCGGCGATTTCGGGCGCTCGTTTTTTGCCAGACGCCCGGTGGCGGATATTATCGGCGAGCGTATCCCCGCCACGCTGGAACTGGGTTTTGCGGCGCTGCTTTTTGGCGTGACCATCGGTGTGCCGATTGGTATTCTGGCGGCGGTGCGGCGCGGCGGGATGTTTGATGGCATCACCCGCGTGATGGCGGTCTTTTTTAACGCCGTGCCGGTGTTCTGGCTTGGCCTGATTTTGATCCTTATCTTTGGCTCGTGGCTAGGGGTGCTGCCGATGGGCAGCCGGTGTCCCATGTCGGTGAGCGGTGGATGCCCGCCGATTTATGAACGCCTGAATTATCTCATTCTGCCAACTTTCGTACTGGCGACCGGCAGCATCGCCGGGTACTCGCGTTATATGCGCGCTTCGATGCTGGATGTCATCAGCCAGGATTACATCCGCACCGCGAAGGCTAAAGGCCTGTCGGCGCGGCAGGTGTGGTTCAAACACGGCGCGCGCAATGCCCTTATTCCGATTGCTACTTTTCTCGGCCCGCAGATTACTGGGCTGTTGAGCGGCGCGGCGATCACGGAGCGCATTTTTTCGTGGCCGGGGCTGGGGCGGCTGGCAGTAGATGCAGTCGGCCAGCTTGACTACCCGGTGGTGATGGCAGTGGTTATCATCTCGGCGGTCGCGACCATCCTCGGTTATATCTTGTCGGACATTATGTATGCGCTGATTGACCCGCGCATCCGGTTTACGTAAAGAAGGCAATTATGGCAGCTCAATCACAGGCGACTGTCGCCAAAATTTCGTCCGACAACGAGCGCGCCGTCGGCGAGTCGTTAACAAAACTGGCTTTGCGCCGGCTGCGCCGCGATAAACTGACCCTCATCGCCATTACCATTGTCATCGTCCTGACTCTGCTGGCGCTGTCGGCCCCGATGATCGAGCGCGCGCTGGGGGTGAGCTACACGCGAACGAACGTGACCAGCGCGTTTCTGCCGATCGGTGCGGAGGGGCATATTCTTGGCACCGACGACCTGGGGCGCGATCATCTGGCGCGGCTGCTGTATGCCGGGCAGGTTTCGCTGGGCATCGCGTTCACGGCGGCTTTGCTGTCCCTGGGCATCGGCCTGACGCTGGGCATCATCACGGGTTATTATGGCGGGGTGGTGGATGACATTGTGATTTGGGTTATCACGACGATTAATTCAATCCCCTCCCTGTTTTTGCTGCTGATTGTTTCGGCGGTTATTTTGCAGAATCCCAATCTGTCCGGCACGTTTTTCAGCGGCCCGTTTGCCCTGGTGCTGATTCTCGGCCTGCTGGGCTGGACCGGCACGACGCGGTTGGTGCGCGGCCAGACGCTTTCCCTGCGCGAGCAGGAGTACATCATCAGCGCGCGCGCGGTGGGTGCGTCGCCGCTGCGGATTATGTTCGTTCACATTTTGCCGAACCTGTTTTCGATTGTGGTCATCACGCTGGCGATTGACATCGGCGTGTTGATTCTGGTCGAATCGGCGCTGAGTTTCCTCGGCTTTGGCGTCAAACCGCCGACCCCCAGTTGGGGCAACATGCTGACCAACGCGCAGACGTTTTTCACCAAAGGCGTGCATCTGGTGATTCTGCCGGGGCTGTTGATCGTCGCGACGGTGTTGTGCCTGTACATCATCGGCGACGGCGTGCGGGATGCCTTTGACCCGACGACAGTGGATTAAGGCATGAACGAAGCTTAATCTGTATACTGGCAGTGGGCTTAAGCGGACAGTGGGCTTAGGCGGACAGTGGGCTTAAGCGGACAGTGGGCTTAAGCGGACAGTGGGCTTAAGCCCACTGTCGGATGCGTATCTTCTCATCCTGTTGATGTGTTATCCGCATGATATGAAATCAAAGAAGCGGCAGGTTTAATGCCTGCCGCTTTTTTTGCTGGATAGGGGTGGCGTTTCTTTCAGGGGGCGGTCGTCGCCAGGGATTCTCGAATCTGCGTTTCCATTCGCAGGATGAGTTCGTTTTGAATGGCGATGACCTGTTCGATCTGGTCGTTTACTTCCGCTACGGTGTTACCCAGGTCGGGGCGATCGCCGTTCACAAAGGCCTGGAACGCGAGAACGGCCTTGTTCATCGCGTCGCTGAGCAGGATTTCGGCATCTACGGCGCAGTCCGGCGTGGTAGTCTGGTGGGCCGAATCGCGCAGCGCAGCCATTGTAAAAACCGCTTCGCGCATTTCGGCGCGGTTCTGGGCAGCCGCATTGTTCATGGTCGCCAGAAAATCAGTCGCCAGGCGGGTTGACACTTGCAGCCACATCTCCAGTTCGCGGGTGGCGGCACAGTTTCCCCGGAAGGTGATTTCGGGCGGGGGTATCAGAGTTACCGGTGGGGCTGGTGTGGGATTGCCGGCGTCGCCTATCGCGCAGGCAGCCAGCAGAAGCGGAAGAACCAGCGCGAATTTTTTGAACCAGGACATGGACGATCATCCTCCTGTGTTGCCCTCGACAGGCAGAACGCCCCCGACCGTACAGGAGTTGTAGCTGCTGCCGAGGATGACCACAAAATCAGCTTCACGGTTCGGGTCTGGTTCGATGCGGACGTTTTCTGGCCTGACGTTGAGCGCCTGAACGATGTCTTGCAGGCTGCTGCCTTTTGTCCGCCCCGTATAATCAATCAGAATGGTGTCGGTATAGGACGAAGCCTCCGCCGGGCCTGCCGCAACGGCATTAAAACCTTCCCAGGCTAGGCGCTCCGCTGCCACGCGATCCCAGTCGGGGCTGTCTGTGCCGTTATAGACTTTAATCTGCGCGCCTTCAACGACGACCTGGCTGGTTGTGGGAGGGCGGTAAAAATCTTCCAGCAGTTGGAGAATGGGTTCATAGTTGGGAAGCTGGACAAACTGACCATCCGGCGGCTGCCAGGGGGTGGTGTGGTACAGCCGCGTCAGGGTGAACTGTTCCATACTGCCGGTATCCAGGTTGAGCGCAATCGGCAGCAGGCCGAGCATGTCCTCGAAGGCCAGATTGGTCTGGACGACCTCGGTCGCCTGACTCCACAGTTCCGGGAATTTCGCCAGTTGGCCGGTATCCCGCGCTTTACGCCAGATGGCGCGGAGGATCTGCTGCTGGCGGCGTCCCCGGTCAAAATCGGAGCTGTTGTGCCGGGAGCGCGCGTACCACAGCGCGCCCTCGCCGTTTAGCTGATAATAACCGACCGGAAGCGTGTAATATCCCTGATCGTTTGGCGCGGTCGCCTGTTCCGGCGGCGCTGCGCCGATGAGTTCGCGGTCTTGAATGGCACAGTCTACGGCCACCTCGATGCCATCCAGCGTGTCAATGATCTGTTTGAAGCCGCTGAGATTGACGATGGCGTAATAATGAACGTTGATGCCCAGGTTGTAGAGGATGGTTTCGCGGATGAGGCCGAACCCGCCGTCCGTCCAGCCGACCTGCTGGCCGCGCGTGTAGGCCAGGTTAAGGCGCTGCATCGTCCAGCCGGGGATGTAAACGTACAGGTCGCGCGGCAGGCTGAGCATAGCGACCGTGCCGGTGGTGCGGTTGATGGAAACGATAATCATCGTGTCGGTGCGGTCGAAATCGTCGCCGGTGAGTTCGCCGTCTGTGCCGAGCAGCAGAATGTTCACCAGATCGTAACCATGTCGGTCAACGGTGGGGACAATGGTCGGAATTGCGGTCGGCGCTGCGGCTTCTGCGGCGGGGTCAACCGTGCTGACCGGGATGAGTGTAGGCAGCGCGCGCGGCGTTTCGGTCGGTGTGGGTTCAAGGGTGAAGGTGGCCGTCGGCGGGTCGGTCGGTGATGCGGTTGTGGTTGCGGTCGGCGTCGGCGAAGGGTCTACGGCGGGCGTATTGGATGGCGGCAGGATGACCGGCGCCTCGGTCGGTGGTTCGGGGGTGTTGGTCGCAAAGGACTGCGCCACCAGCACGAGCGTATCGGCCCGGCGGCGCGCGCCGGCAGAATCGGCGGCGTGGGTGGGCAGCGGTGTGGCGATGGCGGTTGTGCCGCCGGTGGGCGTAAACGTCATCAGGGTTGGCCGGATGGCCTCGGCGGTATCGGCGTAAGCCGGCTGCCGCTGGCCGACTTCGACTTGTTCAGTGATGCGGCGGGTTATACCCTGGGCCGCGCCGTAACCGAACCAGATAACAGCCAGGATGATACAGAAGGGCAGCAGGCGAAAAACAATAAAACCCGCAAACCGGCGCGCGCGCGATGGTTTTGTGGCCGACATTCAATCTCTCCGTCAAAAGTTCAAAACGGAGCAAGTGTAACCGATTTAATGCATTCGCGCGATGGTCATTGGAAAATCACAGGGATAACGCAGGGTGTCTGATGGGTGTCGCTGATGACCGTCAGCTTAATCCAATGCAGGCCGGCCCCAAAAATAGTCGGGTCAATGGTCGCCAGGTCGCCATTAACAACTGGCGTCTCCGACCGGCTGAAGAAATTAAACACCTCGGCGAAATCTGGCCGGACTTCAATTTTATAGTAGATAAAATTGTCGGCTGAGGAGATCGGAAGA